>NZ_CP048397.1:7608059-7920066 GCF_010384365.1 Streptomyces sp. S4.7
GGGTGACGCTGGCGAAGGTGACGCCGAGCCACCTGCCCCTGCTCTCCCTGGTGCCGGAGGCGATGCGCCCCTCGGGCACGCTCGTTCTCGGTGGCGAGGCGCTCCAGGGCGCCGCGCTGGAGCGGTGGCGCGCCGACCGGCCCGGCGTGACCGTGGTCAACGCCTACGGACCCACCGAAACCACCGTGAACTGCTGCCAGTTCGTGCTGGCACCAGGCGCCCCCGCCCCCGGCGGCCCCGTGCCGGTGGGACGCGCGTTCCCGCACGCGAGGACATACGTGCTGGACGCCGGACTGCGCCCGGTCCCGCCCGGCGTCCCCGGCGAGCTGTACGTCGCCGGGTCCGGCGTCGCACGCGGCTACCGCGGCCGCCCGGGCCTCACCGCAGAACGCTTCGTCGCCGACCCGTTCGGCGCGCCGGGCACCCGGATGTACCGCACGGGCGACCTCGTGCGTTGGACCCCCGAGGGCGAACTCGTCTTCGTCGGCAGGGCCGACGACCAGGTCAAGGTACGTGGCCACCGCATCGAACTCGGTGAGGTCGAGGCCGCGTTGGAGCGCTGCACCGGCGTCGTACGGGCCGTGGCCGCCGTCCGCGAGGACCGCCCCGGCGACCAGCGGCTCGTCGCCTACGTGGTGCCGGCCGACGGCGGACGCCCTGCTGCGGACGTGCTCCGCGAGGCGGCGCGGTGGCTCCCCGAGTACATGGTCCCCACCGCCGTCGTCACGCTGGCGGAGATCCCGCTGACCCCGAACGGCAAGGCGGACCGCAGGGTGCTGCCCGCCCCCGAGTGGGACGAGCCCGCCGCGGTCTCCGGCGCGCCCCGCACCCCGCAGGAGGAGATCGTCTGCGGACTGTACGCCGAGATCCTCGGCCTGCCGACCGTCGGCGTCGACGACGGGTTCTTCGCCAGGGGAGGCCACTCGCTGCTGGCGACCCGCCTGGTCTCCCGCGTCCGCGCCACCCTGGGCGTCGAACTCGCGCTGCGGGACGTGTTCGAGCACTCCACCCCCGCCGAGCTGGTCCGGCTCCTCGCCGAGCGGACCGACCGCCCCCGCACCCCGCTGCTACCCGCGGCGCCCCGCCCCGCGCACGTACCGCTGTCCTTCGCGCAGCAGCGGCTCTGGTTCCTGTACGAGCTGGAGGGGCCGAGCCCGACATACAACATCCCGCTGGCGCTGCGGCTCTCAGGCGAGCTGGACACCGCGGCCCTCAGCGCGGCGCTGGCCGACGTCGCCGTGCGGCACGAGAGCCTGCGTACCGTCATCGCCGCCACCGCCGAGGGGCCCGCCCAGGTCCTGCTGGAGCGCGCCGAACCGCCCGTGGACATCCGGGACTGCGACCGGGAGGAACTGCCGGCCTCCCTCGCGCGCGCCGCCGCGCACCCCTTCGACCTCACCGCCGAGGCGCCCCTGCGCGCCACCGTGCTGCGGCTCGCCCCCGCGGAGTGGGCGCTGGTGCTGGTCGTGCACCATATCGCCACCGACGGTTGGTCGATGGCGCCGCTGGCCCGCGACCTCACCCGCGCCTACACTGCCCGTGTGGGCGGCACCGCGCCGACGTGGGTGCCGCTGCCGGTGCAGTACGCCGACTACACGCTGTGGCAGCGTGCGCTGCTCGGCGACGACGCACGCGAGGAGCGTGTGGCGACCACGGACGCCGACGACGGTCTGCACTCCACCCAACTCGCCTACTGGCGCGCACAGTTGGCCGGTCTGCCCGACGAGCTCGACCTGCCCGCCGACCGGCCGCGCCCGGCCGTGGCCTCGCACGAGGGCGCCCGGCTGTCGTTCGCCGTGCCCGCCGAGGTCCACGGAAAGCTGCGCGCGCTGGCCCGCAGCCGGGGCTGCAGCATGTTCATGCTGGTGCACGCCGCCGTGGCCGCGCTGCTGTCGCGGTTCGGCGCCGGGACCGACATTCCGGTCGGCGCCCCGATCGCGGGCCGCACCGACGAGAAGCTCACCGATCTGGTCGGCTTCTTCGTCAACACCCTCGTCCTGCGCACCGATCTGTCCGGCGATCCGACGTTCACCGAACTCCTCGGCCGGGTCCGCGGCACCGACCTCGCCGCCTACCAGCACCAGGACGTGCCGTTCGAGCACCTCGTCGAGACGCTGAACCCCACCAGGTCGCTGTCCCGGCACCCGCTGTTCCAGACGATGGTCACCTACAACAACCCCGGCGACCGTGCCGAGTCGGTGTCACTGCCCGGGCTGGAGGCCGAGGCGCTGGACATCGGCGTCGCGACGGCGCGTTTCGACCTCACCGTCTCACTCGCCGAACGCCCCGCCGCCGAGGGCGGCGAGGCGCATCTGGCCGGTGCGATCGGCTACCGCACCGACCTCTTCGACCGGCAGACCGTCCAGGCCCTGGCCCTCGGGCTCCAACTGCTGCTCCGCCAGGTCGCCGACAGCCCGCACACCCCGCTGTCCGCACTCGACGTGCTCGACGCGGGCCAGCGGCAGCGGATGCTCGTCGACTGGAACACCCCCGTCGCCGACACCCACCCCGAGACCCTGCACCCCGCGGTCGAGGAACACGCCGCCGCCACCCCCGACGCCGTCGCGGTCACCGACGGCACCCGTGCCCTGACGTACGGCGAACTCAACGCGCACGCGAACCGGTTGGCCCGAGTCCTCATCGACCGGGGCGTCGGCACGGGCGACTTCGTCGCCGTCGCGCTGCCCCGCTCGACGGAGCTCGTCGTCGCGCTCCTCGCCGTCTGGAAGGCCGGCGGCGCCTACGTACCCCTCGACCCGGACTACCCGGCCGACCGCCTCCGCCGCACCCTTGTTGACGCCGGGCCCGCGCTGACCGTCACCACCGCCGAGCAGGCCGGGACGCTCGCCACGCGCACGCCGCTCCTGCTGCTGGACGACCCCGGCACCACCGCCGCGCGGGCCGACGCGGACCCCGCGAACGTCACCGACGCCGAACGCACCCGGCCGCTCACCCCCGCCCACCCCGCGTACATGATCTACACCTCGGGCTCCACCGGCATCCCCAAGGGCGTGGTGGTCGAACACCGCAACGTGGCGCGGTTGTTCCGCTCCACCGACCACTGGTTCGGCTTCGGCCCCGACGACGTGTGGACCCTCTTCCACTCCTACGCCTTCGACTTCTCCGTGTGGGAGCTGTGCGGCGCGCTGCTGCACGGCGGACGGCTCGTGGTCGTCCCGCACGCGCAGCGCACCTCGCCCGCCGACTTCCTCCGGCTGCTCGGCGACGAGGGCGTCACGATCCTCAGCCAGACCCCCTCGGCCTTCCACCAGCTGAGCGCCGCCGAGCGCGAGCACCCCGAGGCGGGCGCACGCCTGGCCCTGCGCCGCGTCGTCTTCGGCGGCGAACCGCTGGACACCGGCCGCCTCGCGGAGTGGTACGAGCGGCACCCGGCCGACTCCCCGGTCCTGGTGAACATGTACGGCATCACCGAGACGACCGTCCACGTCACCCACCGGCCCCTCGACCCGGGCACCGCCGCCTCGGCCCACACCGGCGTCATCGGAGAGCGCATCCCCGACCTGCGGGTGTACGTCCTCGACGGGGCCCTGCGGCCCGTACCGCCATCCGTCGCGGGCGAGTTGTACGTCGCCGGCGCGGGTGTGGCCCGCGGCTACTGGCGCCGTCCCGCCCTCACCGCGGCCCGCTTCGTGGCCGACCCCTTCGCGCCGGGCGGCGGCCGCATGTACCGCACCGGCGACGTCGTCCGCTGGACCCGCCACGGCGAGCTGGAGTTCGTCGGGCGCGCCGACGACCAGGTCAAGATCCGCGGCCACCGCGTCGAACTCGGCGAGATCGAGGCCGCGCTGGAGGCCCACCCGGACGTCGCCGCGGCCGCCGCGACCGTGCGCGAGGACCGCACCGACGACCAGCGCCTGGTCGCCTACGTCGTGCCGCACCCCGGCGGCTCGGTGCCGCCGCTGCGGGACTGGCTCGCCGAACGGCTGCCCGCCCACATGGTCCCCGCCGCCCAGGTGGAACTCGAAGCCCTGCCGTTGACCCCGAACGGCAAGCTCGACCGGGCGGCGCTCCCCGCACCCCGGTACGACGCGCAGCCCGCCGCCCGCGCCCCCCGCGGCCCCGAGGAGGAGATCCTCTGCGGCCTCTTCGCCGAGGTGCTCGGCCTGCCAGAGGTCGGCGTCGACGACGTATTCTTCGACATCGGCGGCCACTCGCTGCTCGCCACCCGCCTGGTCAGCCGCATCCGCTCCGCGCTCGGCGTCGAGGTGGCCATCAGGGACCTCTTCGACACCCCGACGGTCGCCGCGCTCAGCGCCCGAATCGGCTCCTCGCGCCGCGCCCGCACCGCCCTGCGCCGCGTCGTCCCGCGCCCCGAGACCGTCCCGGCGTCGTTCGCGCAGCAGCGGCTGTGGTTCATCCACCGGCTGGAGGGACCGAGCCCCGCCTACAACATCCCGCTCGCCGTCCGCATGCGCGGCGCACTCGACATCGAGGCGCTGCGGGCCGCCTTCGCCGACGTCGTCGCCCGGCACGAGAGCCTGCGCACCGTCTTCGCCGACGGCGACGACGGCACCCGGCAGATCGTGCTGCCCGCCGAACGGGCCGTACCGGAGCTGGAGGTCCTGCCCAGCGACGAGGCGAAGCTGCCCGAGGTCCTCGCCCGCCTCGCCCGGCACACCTTCGACCTCACCGGCGAACTCCCCGTCCGGGGCTGGCTGCTGCGCCTCGACGACGAGGGCACCGACTGGGTACTGGAGGTGATGCTGCACCACATCGCGGGCGACGGCTGGTCGCTCGGCCCGATGGTCCGCGACATGACCGCCGCCTACACCGCACGCCTGGCCGGACACGCCCCGCAGTGGCTCGAACTGCCCCTGCAGTACGCCGACTACGCCCTCTGCCAGCGCGAGCACCTCGGCTCCGAGGACGACCCCGACAGCGTCCTGTCCAGCCAGCTCGACTACTGGCGCGAGCGCCTCGCCGAACTGCCCGACGAGCTCGCCCTGCCCTTCGACAGGCCCCGTCCGCCGGTCTCCTCCTACCAGGGGCGCAGGGTGCCGTTCACCATCACCGCCGAGCACCACGCCGCACTGGCCGCGCTCGCCCGCGAACACGGCTGCAGCCCCTTCATGGTCGTGCACGCGGCCGTCGCCACGCTGCTCTCCCGGCTGGGAGGCGGCACCGACATCCCGCTCGGCTCGCCCATCGCCGGACGCACCGACGACGCGCTCAGCGAACTGGTCGGCTTCTTCGTCAACAGCCTCGTGCTGCGCACCGACCTCTCCGGCAACCCCACGTTCGCCGAACTGCTCGAACGCGTACGGGAGACCGACCTCGCCGCCTACGCCCACCAGGACGTGCCGTTCGAGCGGCTCGTGGACGTGCTCAACCCCTCGCGGTCGCTGGCACGGCACCCGCTGTTCCAGACAATGATCGCGTTCAACAACACCGACAAGGCCATGGCGAGGGCCGCGCTCGCCGACTTCCCTGGCATGACGGTCACCCCCACCGAGATCGAGACCACCGCCTCCAAGTTCGACCTCGCGTTCTTCTTCGTCGAGGGCGGCGGCGAGAGCGAGCCCCCCGGGTTCCAGTGCGTTCTGGAGTACAGCCGCGACGTCTTCGACCAGGAGACCGCGGACCGGATCATCGCCGGGCTGCACCGGGTGCTGGACCAGGTCCTCACGCGTCCCGAACTCCCGGTCGACGACGTGGACCTGCTCGACCCGGCCGAGCGCACCCGGCTCCTCACCGAGTGGAACGACACCGGCCGCACCTCCCCCGAGCTCTCCGTGCCGGAGGCCTTCGCCGCCGTCGCGTCCACCGCGCCCGACGCGGTCGCCGTCACCGCGGGCGACGAGGAGCTCAGCTACGCCCGGCTCGACCAGCTCTCCGACCGCCTCGCCGCGGTGCTCACCGCCCGCGGTGTCACCGCCGAGACACCAGTCGCCGTGGCGATGGAACGCGGCGTCCTCGTCCCCGTCGCCCTGCTCGCCGTCCTCAAGGCCGGCGGCGCCTACGTACCGCTTCGGCCCAGCGACCCGGCGGCCCGCGTACGCCACCTCCTGACCGGGACGTCGGCCGCCCTCGCGCTCGTCGACCCCGTACACGCCGCTGCCGCGCAGGAGTGGGGCGTCGAGACTCTCGACCCGCACGCCGTGCTCGACGCCGAACCCACCGGCGCCCCCGCCCCGCGCACCGCCGTCCCCGCCACGGGGCTAGCGTACGTGATGCACACCTCCGGCTCGTCGGGCGTCCCCAAGGGCGTCGCCGTGACCCACCGCGACATCGTCGCCCTCGCCCGCGACCCGCGCTGGCGGGAAGGCCAGGAACACGTACTCGCCCACTCGCCCATGGCGTTCGACGCCTCGACGTACGAGCTGTGGGTACCGCTGCTCACCGGCAACCGGATCGTGTTCGCCCCGCCCGGCGACGTCGACGTGGCGGTCCTCGCCGAGACCGTCTCCCGCCACGGGGTCACCGGACTGTGGCTGACAGCCGGCCTGTTCCGCGTGGTCGCCGAGGAGGAGCCCACCGCGCTGTCCGGCGCCCACCGCGTGTGGACCGGCGGCGACGTCGTGTCGCCCACCGCCGTCGCCCGGGTCCGCGCGGCCTGCCCCGACCTGGTCGTCGTCAACGGCTACGGGCCGACCGAGACCACCACGTTCGCCCTCAGCCACCTCATCGCCGACGACGAGACCGGCGCCGCGGCCGTACCCGTCGGACGGCCGCTGGCCGGGATGGCCGTGTACGTCCTCGACCACCGGCTGCGCCCCGCGCCCGCCGGAGTCGCGGGAGAGCTCTACCTCGCCGGCGCAGGCGTCGCCCGCGGCTACCACGAGCGGCCCGTGGCCACCGCCGAACGCTTCGTCGCCAGCCCCTTCGGGCCCACGGGCGAACGGCTCTACCGCACCGGCGACCTCGTACGGTGGAACCGCGGCGGCGAGATCGAGTTCCTCGGCCGCGCCGACGACCAGATCAAGCTCCGCGGCTTCCGCGTCGAACTCGGCGAGGTCGAGGCCGCGCTGGCCGCCCACCCCGCCGTCGCGCACGCCGCCGCCGTGGTCCGCGAGGACCGGCCCGGCGACCGCCGCCTGGTCTCCTACGTCGTCCCGGCCCGCCAGGTCGAGGTCGACGAGTCCGCGTCCACCGACGTCGTCGGCGCCTGGCACGAGGTGTACGAGGACCTCTACCGGCCCGATCTCGAAACCCCCGCGTTCGGCCAGGACTTCCGCGGCTGGCACTCCAGCTACGACAACGCCCCGCTGCCGCTCGCCGAGATGCGCAGCTGGCGGCGGGCCACCGTCGACCGCATCCGCGAACTGCGGCCCCGGCGCGTCCTGGAGATCGGTGTCGGCAGCGGACTGATCCTCGCCGAGCTAGCCCCCGACTGCGAGAGCTACTGGGGCACCGACTTCTCCGCACCGGCCGTCGCCCGCCTCACCGACGAGGTCGCCGCCGTGCCCGGGCTCGCGGACCAGGTCGAACTCCGCGTCCAGGACGCCGCCGACGTCACCGGGCTGCCGCAGGGATACTTCGACACGATCGTCATCAACTCCGTCGTGCAGTACTTCCCCGGCGCCGACTACCTCACCACCGTCCTCGACCGCGCACTGGACCTGCTCGCACCCGGCGGCGCCGTCCTCGTCGGCGACGTCCGCAACCTCCGGCTCGGACGCCTCTTTCACAGCGCCGTCCAGCTGGCCCAGGCCGACCCGTCCACCCAGCTGCCCGCACTGCGCCCGGCCGTCGACCGCGCCGTCCTCTTCGACAGCGAACTTCAACTGGACCCGGACTACTTCGCCGACTGGGCGCAGAGCGACCCCCGCGTCCAGGCCGTCGACATCCGGGTCAAGCGCGGTGACTACCACAACGAACTCAGCCGCTACCGCTACGACGCCGTCCTGCACACCTCCGCCGCGGCGCCCGCCTCCGCGCTGCGCAGCCTCGACTGGGGCACGGACGTAGACGACGAGGAGACACTCGTCACCCTGCTGAAGACCGCCGCCGCCGAGGGCACCCGGCTGCGTCTGCGCTCCGTACCCGGCGACCGGATCGCCCCCGACCTGGCCGTCACCCGCGCCCTGGCACGCGCCGAGCGGCACACCACCGCCGCCGAACTCCGCACCGCGACCGACGCGTCCGCACCCGGCGTCGACATCGAGACGCTCGCCGCGCTGGGCGAGCGGCACCGCCTGGTCACCGCGCTCACCTGGTCCACGACCGGCGAGGACGGTCACGTCGACGTGCTCTGCCAACCAGCCGCGCAGGGACGGCAGTTCCCCGACGGATACTCCCCCGCCACGCTGGTGCCGCGCTCCCGCCGCGCCAACGACCCGATGAGCGTCAGCGACGTGAAGTCCCAGCTCGCGAACCTCGACGCCTACCTCCGCGAACGCCTGCCGGACTACATGGTCCCGGCCACCACCGTCGTCCTCGACGGGCTGCCGCTCACCGACAACGGCAAGGTCGACCGCAGGGCGCTCCCCGCACCTGAGTGGGAGAGCGCCGCCGGGAGCAGCCGCGCCGCGGCCGGCACCCGGGAGGAACTCCTTTGCGGGCTCTTCGCCGAGGTCCTCGGACTCACCGCCGTCGGCGTGGAGGACGGCTTCTTCGAGCTGGGCGGCGACAGCATCCTCTCCATACAGCTCGTCTCCCGTGCCCGCCGCGCCGGGATCGGACTGTCCGTACGCGACGTCTTCGAGTACGGGACCGCGGCCGCCCTCGCCGAGACCGCGGACTGGTCCGGCCAGGACGCCGCCGGCGACGCCGAGGACGAGCCGACCGGCGAGTTCACACCCCTGCCGATCGTGTCCTGGCTCGTCGAACGAGGCGGCTCATGGCGCGAGTTCAACCAGTCCCAGGTGGTGCGCACCCCCGCCGGCCTCACCGAACAGGCCCTGCGCACGGGCGTCCAGCGCGTACTCGACCACCACGACGCCCTGCGCACCCGGCTCACCCTCGCGCCCGAGCTCGTCGCCGAAGTGCGGCCCGCCGACAGCGTCGCCGCCGACGAGTGCGTCTCGCGGGTGGACGCCTCCGGCTGCGCGGACGATGACGCCTGGTTCGCTCTCGCGTCCGCCGAGGCCGTACGGGCCCGCGGCACGCTCGACCCGGAGGCCGGCGCGATGGTGCGCTGGGTGTGGCTCGACGGCGGACCGGGTGCCGCGGGCGTCCTGGTCGTCGTCGCCCACCACCTCGTCGTCGACGGAGTGTCCTGGCGCGTACTGCTGCCCGACCTCGCCGAGGCGGTCGGCAGCGCCGGCGCGGCGCTCACCCCGGTCGGCACCTCGGTGCGGCGCTGGTCGACGCAGCTCGCCGCACAGGCCGATTCCCCGGACCGGCTCGCCGAACTCCCCTGGTGGGAGGAGGTGCTCGCGCAGAGCGCACCGCTCGCCGAAGGGGGACTTGACCCCGAGCGGGACACCTACGCCACCGCCGGCACCTGCACCGTCGAGGTCCCGGCCGACGTCTCCCGCGTCGTCCTCACCGAAACGGCGGGGCTGTACAACGCGGGCGTCGACGACGTCCTGCTCACCGCCCTCGCCCTGGCCCTCACCCGCTGGTCGCCCCGCCCCGCAGACCACGGCTGGGTGCTCGACCTGGAGAGCCACGGCCGGGATGAGGACCTGGTCCCCGGAGCCGAACTGTCCCGCACGGTCGGCTGGTTCACCACCATGTACCCCGTACGCATCGATGCGGGCGACGCCGCCTGGCACGAGGTCACCGCCGGCGGCCCCGCCGTCAGCACGGCGCTGAAGCGGGTCAAGGAGCAGCTGCGCGGCACCCCGGGCAACGGCGCCGGGTACGGCCTCCTCCGCCACCTCGCCGCCGGAGCCGCGGACACGCTCCGCACGCATCCGGCCCCGCAGCTCGGCTTCAACTACATGGGCCGCTTCACCGCCGCCTCCGCGTCCGCCTCCGCCGACTGGGGCGTCCTCGCAGGCGGTGTCGCCGGGCAGCCCGAGCAGACCCCGCTCGCGCACGTACTCGACGTCAACGCCGTCGCCCGCCAGGACCAGGACGGCGGGCTGGCGCTCCGCGCCACCTGGACCTGGGCCGACCGGCTCCTCGACGGAGCGGACATCCGCGCCCTCGCCGACCTGTGGGTTGAGGCGTTGGCCGGACTCGCCGCCCACACCACCACCCCGAGCGCCGGTGGACTTACCCCCACCGACGTCACCGACACGACGCTGACACAGGACGACCTCGACGACCTTGAGCTCGACCTGGCCGAAGACTGGGAGAACGACGCATGACCAAGCCGGCCCGGAACATCGAGGACGTCCTGCCGCTGTCCCCGCTCCAGGAGGGCATGCTCTTCCACAGCGTCTACGACGACGCGGGCCCGGACGTCTACACGGCGCAGCTGCGCTTCGACCTCGAGGGTGACGTCGACCGCGACCGCCTGCACGCGGCCGCCGCGGCGCTGCTGCGCCGCCACGCGAACCTGCGCGCCGCCTTCGTCCAGCGCAAGTCCGGCGAATGGTCGCAGGTGATCGCCGCCACCGTACGGGTGCCGTGGCGCGACGAGGACGTCAGCGGCGCCGACGACACCGCGGAAGCCGCCGCCGAACTGGCCGAGGCCGCCCGCTGGGAGCGCTTCGACCTGCGCAGACCGCCGCTGCTGCGCTTCCTGCTCATCCGCCTGGGTGGCGGCCGCTACCGGCTTGTCCTGACCAACCACCACATCCTGTGGGACGGCTGGTCCCTGCCCATCCTGCTGCGCGAACTCCTCGTCCTCTACCGACAGAACGGCAGCGACCGCGGCCTGCCCCGCGTGCGCCCGTTCAAGGAGTTCCTGCGCTGGCTCTCCGCACGCGACCGCGAGGAGTCCACACGGCTGTGGCGCGAGGCGATGGCGGGCTTCGAGGAGCCCACCCTGCTCGCGCCCGACCGCGACCGCGCGACGCACGTCCCCGAGCAGCTCTCGACGGCCGTCGACGCCGCGACCACCCGCGCACTCGCCCAGTGCGCCCGCGACTGGGGCGTCACCCTCAACACGGTGACCCAGGCCGCCTGGGCGCTCGTCCTGTCGAGCATGATCGGCCGCACCGACGTGGCCTTCGGCAGCACCGTCTCGGGTCGGCCCGCGGACCTGCCCGGCGTCGAGACCATGATCGGTCTGTTCATCAACACGGTGCCCACGCGCGTCGTGCTCGACCAGCGTGAAACCCTGCGCGAGTTGGTGACCCGAGTCCAGGATGAGCAGTCCCGCCTCGTCGAGCACCAGCACATCGGACTCGCGGACGTTCAGCGCTGGTCCGGTCACGGAGACCTCTTCGACACGGCACTGGTGTTCGAGAACTACCCGGTCGACAGCAGCGGTGTCGCCGAGGACGCGGCCGACGAGGGCTTCCGCGTCGTCGACGCCGACGCCTCGGACGCCACGCACTACCCGATGAGTCTCATCGTCGCCCCCCGCGACGAACTGGGCCTCCGGCTCGGCTACCAGCCCGACGTCGTCTCGGCTGCCGACGCGCGCGCGACACTGGACCGCCTCGTGCGGGTGCTCCGGCAGATCAGCGCGACCCCCGACCGCCCCGTCTCGGCCGTGGAACTGCTGTCGGCCGAGGAGTTCGAGCGGGTGGTGCGGGTGTGGAATGAGACGGATGTGGTTGTTCCGTCGGGTTCGTTGGTGGAGTGGTTCGAGGCTCGGGTGGGTGAGCGGGCGGGTGCGCTCGCGGTGGTGTGTGGTGGGGAGCGGGTTGCGTACGGGGAGTTGAACGGGCGGGTCAATCGCCTTGCGCGGTTGCTGGTGGGCCGTGGTGTGGGTGTGGGTTCTGTGGTGGGGGTGGTGTTGCCGCGTTCGGTGGATCTGGTGGCGACGTTGTTGGCGGTGTGGAAGGTCGGGGGTGTGTATGTGCCGTTGGATCCGGAGTTTCCGGAGGAGCGGTTGGCGTATGTGGTGGGGGACGCCGACCCGTTGGTGACGGTCACGGTGGAGGCTCTGGTGCCGCGTCTGCCGGGGCATGCGTGTTGTGTGGTGCTGGATGATGTTGGTGTGGTGGGGGAGTTGGCGGGTTGCGGGTCGTCGGATGTGGGGGTTTCGGTTTCGTCTGAGGCTGCGGCGTATGTGTTGTATACGTCGGGGTCGACGGGGCGTCCGAAGGGTGTGGTGGTGTCTCGGGGTGCTTTTGAGAATTTTGTGGTGGGGATGGATGCGGTGGTTGGGGTTGGTGTGGGGGATGTGCTGTTGGCGGTGACGACGGTGGGGTTCGATATTGCGGGGTTGGAGTTGTTGGTGCCGTTGGTGCGTGGTGGTGTGGTTGTGGTGGCGGGTGATGGTGTTGGTCGTGATGTGGAGTTGGTGCGTGGCCTGTTGGAGCGGGAGGGTGTGTCGGTGGTGCAGGCGACGCCGTCGTGGTGGCGTGGTGTGTTGGACGGTGTGGGGCAGTCGGGTGTGTTGTCGGGTGTGCGGGCGTTGGTGGGTGGTGAGGCGTTGCCGGCGGAGGTGGCGTCGGGTCTGGTGGGGGTGTGTGCTTCGGCGGTGAATGTGTATGGGCCGACGGAGACGACGGTGTGGTCGACGTCGTTCGGTCTGTCGGATGCGGTGGTTGGTGGTGGTGTGCTGCCGATTGGTGGGCCGGTTGCCAATACGCGGGTGTATGTGCTGGATGCGGGGTTGCGTCCGGTTCTTCCGGGTGTGGTGGGTGATTTGTATGTCGCCGGTCGGGGTGTGGCTCTGGGGTATTGGGGTCGTGCGGGTTTGACGGGTGAGTGTTTCGTCGCGGACCCGTTCGGCCCCTCGGGGGCCCGTATGTACCGCACGGGTGACGTCGTTCGTTGGAAGGGGGACGGCGATCTGGTGTTCGTCGGTCGGGCGGATGATCAGGTCAAGTTGCGTGGTTTCCGTATTGAGTTGGGTGAGGTCGAGGCCGTTGCGGTGGAGCTTCCGTCCGTTGCGCAGGCTGTCGCGATGGTGCGGGAGGACCGCCCGGGGGATCGGCGCCTGGTCCTCTATGTGAAGTCTGCGGACGACCGGAGTCCGGCCGAGGTACGTCGTCATCTCCAGTCGAAACTGCCGGAGTACATGGTGCCGTCGGTGGTGGTGGAGCTGGATTCGGTGCCGTTGACGCCGAACGGGAAGGTGGATCGCAAGGCGCTTCCGGTTCCGGACTGGGAGGGTGTGTCCGGCGGTTCGCGGGTTGCGGGTGATCCGCGTGAGGAGTTGATGTGCGGTCTCTTCGCCGAGGTGCTCGGTCTTGAGTCCGTGGGTGTGGACGACGGGTTCTTCGTCCTGGGTGGGCATTCGCTGTTGGCGACGCGTCTGGTGGCGCGGGTGCGGTCCGTCCTCGGGGTCGAGGTCGCGGTGCGGGATGTGTTCGAGAACGCGACCCCCTCGGCGCTCGTGCGGGTGCTGGAGGAGCGGGCGGGTCGCGTGCGGCCTGGAGTGTGCGCGGTGAGCCGCCCGGCACAGGTCCCGGTGTCGTTCGCGCAGCAGCGCCTGTGGTTCCTGCACCAGTTGGAGGGGCCCAGCCCCACGTACAACATTCCGCTGGCGCTGCGTCTGTCCGGCCCCCTGGACGTCGCTGCTCTGCGGGCGGCGCTGGGCGACGTCGTCACGCGGCACGAAAGCCTGCGCACCGTGTTCGCGGATTCGGAGCGCGGGGGTGTCCAGGTCGTACTCGACGCCGCAGTACCGGAGTTGGCGCTGCGGGAAGTGGACAGCGGGGAGCTGGACGCCGCGGTGGTCGATGCGGCGCGGTACGCCTTCGACCTCGCCACGGAGGTGCCGTTGCGGGCAGAGCTGCTGCGTGTCGCCACGGGCGAGCATGTGTTGGTGGTGGTGGTGCATCACATCGCGGCCGACGGAGGGTCGCTGGGTCCGCTGGCGCGTGATCTGACGCGTGCGTACGCGGCACGTGCGGCGGGTCGGGAGCCGGTGTGGGCCGAGTTGCCGGTGCGGTACGCGGACTACGCGTTGTGGCAGCGTGAGGTGCTTGGTTCCGAGGACGATGCGGGGAGTCTGGTCGCCGAGCAGCTGGCTTACTGGCGAGATCAGTTGGACGGCCTCCCGGAGGAGCTGAGCCTCCCCGTCGACCGTCCCCGCCCGGCGGTCGCCTCACACCGTGGTGCACGGGTGACGTTCGAGGTGCCCGGCGAACTGCACACGCGCTTGCGTGAGTTGGCGCGGTCGCAGGGGTGCAGCATGTTCATGGTGGTGCAGGCGGCGGTGGCGTCGCTGCTGTCGCGTTTCGGTGCGGGCGAGGATGTGCCGATCGGTTCGCCGGTCGCGGGCCGTACGGACGAGAGTCTGGCCGATCTGGTGGGTCTGTTCGTCAACACGCTGGTGCTGCGCACCGACCTGTCGGGGAATCCGACGTTCGTGGAGTTGCTGGGTCGGGTGCGGGAGACGGATCTTGCGGCGTACCAGCATCAGGACGTCCCGTTCGAGCGCCTGGTCGAGGCGCTGAACCCGGCCCGCTCCCTCGCCCGGCACCCCCTCTTCCAGACGATGCTGACCTACAACACCAAGGACGAGCCGGTCGACGCCGCCGTCCCCGGTCTGCACGTTGGCGGGATGGAGTTCGAGACGACCACGGCCCGGGTCGATCTCGCCTTCTCCTTCATGGATCTCGCTACCGAGGGTCCGGAACGCGCGCTTCGGGGAAGCGTGGAGTACGCCACCGATCTGTTCGACGCGCAGACCGTCGACCACCTCCTTTCCGGCCTGATGCGGCTTCTCGAGCAGGCGACGGCCAAGCCGGCCGCACGGCTCCTCTCGCTCGACGTCGTACCGGCCGAGGAGTTCGAGCGGGTGGTGCGGGTGTGGAATGAGACGGATGTGGTTGTTCCGTCGGGTTCGTTGGTGGAGTGGTTCGAGGCTCGGGTGGGTGAGCGGGCGGGTGCGCTCGCGGTGGTGTGTGGTGGGGAGCGGGTTGCGTACGGGGAGTTGAACGGGCGGGTCAATCGCCTTGCGCGGTTGCTGGTGGGCCGTGGTGTGGGTGTGGGTTCTGTGGTGGGGGTGGTGTTGCCGCGTTCGGTGGATCTGGTGGCGACGTTGTTGGCGGTGTGGAAGGTCGGGGGTGTGTATGTGCCGTTGGATCCGGAGTTTCCGGAGGAGCGGTTGGCGTATGTGGTGGGGGACGCCGACCCGTTGGTGACGGTCACGGTGGAGGCTCTGGTGCCGCGTCTGCCGGGGCATGCGTGTTGTGTGGTGCTGGATGATGTTGGTGTGGTGGGGGAGTTGGCGGGTTGCGGGTCGTCGGATGTGGGGGTTTCGGTTTCGTCTGAGGCTGCGGCGTATGTGTTGTATACGTCGGGGTCGACGGGGCGTCCGAAGGGTGTGGTGGTGTCTCGGGGTGCTTTTGAGAATTTTGTGGTGGGGATGGATGCGGTGGTTGGGGTTGGTGTGGGGGATGTGCTGTTGGCGGTGACGACGGTGGGGTTCGATATTGCGGGGTTGGAGTTGTTGGTGCCGTTGGTGCGTGGTGGTGTGGTTGTGGTGGCGGGTGATGGTGTTGGTCGTGATGTGGAGTTGGTGCGTGGCCTGTTGGAGCGGGAGGGTGTGTCGGTGGTGCAGGCGACGCCGTCGTGGTGGCGTGGTGTGTTGGACGGTGTGGGGCAGTCGGGTGTGTTGTCGGGTGTGCGGGCGTTGGTGGGTGGTGAGGCGTTGCCGGCGGAGGTGGCGTCGGGTCTGGTGGGGGTGTGTGCTTCGGCGGTGAATGTGTATGGGCCGACGGAGACGACGGTGTGGTCGACGTCGTTCGGTCTGTCGGATGCGGTGGTTGGTGGTGGTGTGCTGCCGATTGGTGGGCCGGTTGCCAATACGCGGGTGTATGTGCTGGATGCGGGGTTGCGTCCGGTTCTTCCGGGTGTGGTGGGTGATTTGTATGTCGCCGGTCGGGGTGTGGCTCTGGGGTATTGGGGTCGTGCGGGATTGACGGGTGAGTGTTTCGTCGCGGACCCGTTCGGCCCCTCGGGGGCCCGTATGTACCGCACGGGTGACGTCGTTCGTTGGAAGGGGGACGGCGATCTGGTGTTCGTCGGTCGGGCGGATGATCAGGTCAAGTTGCGTGGTTTCCGTATTGAGTTGGGTGAGGTCGAGGCCGTTGCGGTGGAGCTTCCGTCCGTTGCGCAGGCTGTCGCGATGGTGCGGGAGGACCGCCCGGGGGATCGGCGCCTGGTCCTCTATGTGAAGTCTGCGGACGACCGGAGTCCGGCCGAGGTACGTCGTCATCTCCAGTCGAAACTGCCGGAGTACATGGTGCCGTCGGTGGTGGTGGAGCTGGATTCGGTGCCGTTGACGCCGAACGGGAAGGTGGATCGCAAGGCGCTTCCGGTTCCGGACTGGGAGGGTGTGTCCGGCGGTTCGCGGGTTGCGGGTGATCCGCGTGAGGAGTTGATGTGCGGTCTCTTCGCCGAGGTGCTCGGTCTTGAGTCCGTGGGTGTGGACGACGGGTTCTTCGTCCTGGGTGGGCATTCGCTGTTGGCGACGCGTCTGGTGGCGCGGGTGCGGTCCGTCCTCGGGGTCGAGGTCGCGGTGCGGGATGTGTTCGAGAACGCGACCCCCTCGGCGCTCGTGCGGGTGCTGGAGGAGCGGGCGGGTCGCGTGCGGCCTGGAGTGTGCGCGGTGAGCCGCCCGGCACAGGTCCCGGTGTCGTTCGCGCAGCAGCGCCTGTGGTTCCTGCACCAGTTGGAGGGGCCCAGCCCCACGTACAACATTCCGCTGGCGCTGCGTCTGTCCGGCCCCCTGGACGTCGCTGCTCTGCGGGCGGCGCTGGGCGACGTCGTCACGCGGCACGAAAGCCTGCGCACCGTGTTCGCCGAGGGCGAGGCGGGAGCGTCTCAGGTCGTACGGAGCTCCGTCGCACCGGAGTTGGCCGTACAGGACGTCGATGACGCGTCCTTGGATGCCGAGGTCCTGAAGGCCGCGCGGTACGCCTTCGACCTAGCCGCCGAGATCCCCCTCCGTGCCGAACTGCTGCGCGTGGCCGCCGAGGAGCACGTCCTTGTCGTCGTGGTGCACCACATCGCGGCCGACGGCGGCTCCCTGGGCCCGCTGGCCCGGGACCTGACGCGCGCCTACGGGGCACGCGTCGACGGACGGGCCCCGGAGTGGGCCGAACTTCCCGTGCAGTATGCGGACTACGCGCTCTGGCAGCGCGGCGTACTGGGTTCGGAGGATGACCCGGAGAGTCTGGTCGCCGCACAACTCGCCTACTGGCGTCGTCAGCTGAGCGAGCTTCCGGAGGGGCTGAGCCTCCCGGCCGACCGCCCCCGTCGCACCGCCGCCTCGCACCGGGGCGCCCGGGTGACGTTCGAGATCCCCGAGAAGCTTCACGCCCGACTGCGTGAGTTGGCGCGGTCGCAGGGGTGCAGCATGTTCATGGTGGTGCAGGCGGCGGTGGCATCGCTGCTGTCGCGTTTCGGTGCGGGCGAGGATGTGCCGATCGGTTCGCCGGTCGCGGGCCGTACGGACGAGAGTCTGGCCGATCTGGTGGGTCTGTTCGTCAACACCCTCGTGCTGCGCACCGACCTGTCGGGGAATCCGACGTTCGTGGAGTTGCTGGGTCGGGTGCGGGAGACGGATCTTGCGGCGTACCAGCATCAGGACGTCCCGTTCGAGCGCCTGGTCGAGGCGCTGAACCCGGCCCGCTCCCTCGCCCGGCACCCCCTCATCCAGATTCTCATCACCTATAACACCCATGCTCAGACACAGCAGTTGTCGGACGAGGCTGCGGGCTCGACGACCGTCTCCGCGTACCCGTTCGCCACCGACACGGCACGCATGGACCTCGCGTTCACGTTCACCGAACGCCCCGGCGGCGACGGCATCACCGGCCTGCTGAACTACGCCACCGACCTGTTCGAGGAGGAGACCGCCGCCCGGCTGGTGTCGGCGCTGCACCTGCTGCTCGGTGCGGTCGTCACCGACCCGCACCTGCCGGTGTCCCGCGTCCCGGTCCTCCCGCAGGACGAGGTCAAGCAGATCGTCCAGGGCTGGAACGAGACCGGCGGTACGGCGGCCACGCGGCTGACCGTCGTCGAGCGGTTCGAGCGGCAGGTGGCCGCCACCCCCGACGCGGTCGCCGTCGCCTCGGGTGCCGACGGGATCAGCTACGCCGAGCTCAACGCGCGGGCCAACCGGATCGCCCGCGTCCTGGCCGAACGCGGTGTCGGCACCGAGACGTTCGTCGGCATCCTGCTGCCGCGCGGCACGGACCTCGTCGCCGCGCTGCTCGCCGTGTGGAAGGCCGGCGGCGCCTACGTACCGGTCGACCCCGACTACCCTGCCGAGCGCGTCGACTACATCCTCGGCGACGCGGCCCCCGCGCTCACCGTCACTACCTCCATCCTCGCCGCCCATGCCCCGGGCGTTGTAATGGAGTTGGACAGCCCGGAGTCGGTCCGCGCCCTCGACGCCGCCGACCCGGCGGACCGCAGCGTCGCGGCTCCGCAGTCCGCCGCGGCGTACGCGATCTACACCTCCGGATCGACCGGCCGCCCCAAGGGCGTCGTGGTGTCGCGACAGGGAGTGGCCGCCCACCTGGCGTTCTCGACCGGGGCGTACCCTGACATGGCGGGCGTGTCGCTGGTCGGCTCGTCGGTGGCGTTCGACCTCACCGTGACGGGCCTGTACACGCCGCTGCTGGTGGGCGGCTGCGTCTGGCTGGGTGAGTGGGACTCCGACGAGCCGGTGCCGCCCGCCGTCACCGCCGCGGGCGGGACGAGCGTTGCGAAGGTGACCCCGAGCCACCTGTCCGTACTGCCGCTGATGCCGCGGCAGATGGTGCCCACCGGCACCCTCGTCGTCGGCGGCGAGGCGCTGAGCGGTGCCGTCCTCGACAGCTGGCGGGCCGACCATCCACAGGTCACCGTCGTCAACTCGTACGGTCCGACCGAGACCGCGGTCAACTGCTGCCAGTACGTGCTGCGTCCGGGCGAACAGGCGCCCGCCGGGGACGTGCCGATCGGCCGTCCGCTCCCGCACGCGCGGGCGTACGTGCTCGACGGCTCGCTGAGCCCGGTGCCGCCCGGAGTCGCGGGCGACCTGTACATCGCCGGCGCCGGAGTCGCACGCGGCTACCGCGGGCGCGCGACGGCGACGGCGGAACGCTTCGTACCCGACCCGTTCGGGGAGCCCGGCACGCGGATGTACCGCACCGGCGACATGGCGCGCTGGACCCGCGGCGGCGAGCTGGTCTTCGTCGGCCGGGCCGACGACCAGGTCAAGGTCCGCGGCTTCCGCATCGAGCTCGGCGAGATCGAGACCGCGCTCGCCGCACACCCGGCGGTCACCCGGGCCGTGGCGGTCGTGCGCGAGGACCTGCCCGGTACGCGCCGGCTCCTCGCCTACGCAGTCACCGACGAGGACACCGGCGAGCTCCGCGGACATCTGCGCCGCAGCCTCCCCGCGTACATGGTCCCCGCGAGCGTCATCGCGCTGACCGAGCTGCCGCTGACACCCAACGGCAAGGTGGACCGGGCCGCGCTGCCCGCGCCCGTGGACGCCACCGCGCTGTCGCGGGCGCCGCGCGGGGAGCGCGAGGAGCTGCTGTGCGGACTTTTCGCCGAGATCCTCGGGCTCGCGGAGGCTGGAGTCGGCGTGGACGACGGCTTCTTCGAGCTGGGCGGCGACAGCATCCTGTCGATCCAGCTCGTCTCCCGCGCCCGGCGCAGCGGCGTCGGCCTGTCCGTGCGGGACGTGTTCGAGCACCAGAGCCCGGCGGCCCTCGCCGAGGTCGCGGACTGGTCGGGTCAGGGCGCCGCGGCGGACGTGGTGGACGAGCCCGTCGGCACGTTCCCGCCGCTGCCCATCGTGGCGCGCATGGTGGAACGCGGCGGCGACTGGCGCGGCTACAACCAGTCCCGCGTGGTGCGCACCCCGGCGGGCCTGACCGAACCGGCGCTGCTGCGAGGCGTGCAGACGCTGCTGGACCATCACGACGTACTCCGCTCGCGCCTCACCGCCCCGTCCGCCGACGGCCCCGGTGCACAGCGCGCCCTGGAGTCCGAGGTGCTGCCCGTCGGCGCCGTACGGGCCGGGGACTGCGTCGTCCGCGTGGACGCGTCTGGCGGTGCGGGGGAGGAGGAGTGGTCCGCCCTGGTACGTACGGAGGCGGCACGGGCCCGCGAGGCACTGGACCCGGCCGCCGGGGCGATGGTGCGGCTCGTCTGGCTCGATGCCGGTCAACTCCGCTCCGGAGCACTGGTGTTCGTGGCGCACCACCTCGTCGTGGACGGGGTGTCCTGGCGGGTGCTGCTGCCCGACCTGGCCAAGGCGGCCGGGCCGGGGGACACGGCCCTGGCGCCCGTCGGCACGTCGGTGCGCCGCTGGTCGACGGAGCTCGCGGCGCAGGCCGCGTCCCCGGAGCGGCTGGCGGAGCTGCCCCGGTGGGAGTCGGTGCGCGACACCGCCCCGCTCGTCGGCAACGGCGCCCTCGACCCCGTACGGGACACCCACGGCACGGCGGGGCACCGCACCACCGAGCTGCGGCCCGAGCTGACGCGGACCGTGCTGACCCGCACGGCGGGGTTGTTCAACGCCGGTGTGGACGACGTCCTGCTGACGGGCTTCGCCCTGGCGCTCTCGCGCTGGGCGGGCCGCGAGGAGCACTCCTGGGTGCTGGACCTGGAGAGCCACGGCCGCGACGAGAACCTGCTGACCGGTGCCGAACTGTCGCGCACCGTCGGGTGGTTCACCACCCAGTACCCGGTACGGCTGGAGGCCGGACCCGTGGCCTGGAGCGACGTCACCGCGGGCCGCGAGGCGGTCGGCGAGGCGATCAAGCGGGTCAAGGAGCAGCTGCGCGGCACCCCGGGGCGGGGCACCGGATACGGGCTGCTCCGCCACCTCGCCCCCGGCACCGCCCGGATTCTGGCGGCCCATCCGCAGCCGCGGATCGGTTTCAACTACCTGGGCCGGTTCACCACCTCCGCCACCGACGAGGCGGGCGGCGACTGGACGGTCCTGGCCGGCGGCGTCGCGGGCCAGCCCGCGACCGCGCCGCTCGCCCACGTCCTGGACGTCAATGCCGCCGCCCAGCAGGACCCCGACGGCGGCCTCGTCCTGCGCGTGAACTGGACCTGGGCGAGCCGGCTCCTTCCGGAGACCGAGGTGGAGGCGCTGGCCGGCCTGTGGACGCAGGCCCTGGCGGGCATCGCCGCGTACACCGAAGACCCGGGGGCCGGCGGACTCACCCCGGCCGACGCGGCGCTGACCTCGCTGAGTCAGGAAGAGCTGGACCTGCTCGAAGACGATTGGGAGATCTGAGCATGAGCACGCAGAAGCGCGGCATCGAGGGCGTGTTCCCGCTGTCCCCCCTGCAGGAGGGCATCCTCTTCCACAGCGCGTACGACGAGCGCGAACTCGACGTCTACACCGTGCAGATCGTCTTCGACCTGGAGGGCGCGGTGGACCGGGACGCACTGCACGCCGCGGCGTCGGCACTGCTGCGCCGCCACCCGAACCTGCGCGCCGCGTTCCGCTACGAGGGGCTGTCGCAGCCGGTGCAGGCGGTGGCGCGGACGGTGGAGACGCCGTGGCGCGACGAGGACGTCTCGGCCGCCGCCGACCCGGAGTCCGCCGCCGCGGCCCTCGTCGAGGAGGACCGCTGGACGCGCTTCGACCTGCGCCGCCCGCCGCTGGTCCGCTTCCTGCTGATACGCCGGGGCGAGGGCCGCTTCCGCTTCGTCCTGACCCACCACCACATCCTCTGGGACGGCTGGTCCACCCCGGTCCTGCTGCGCGAGCTGATGACGCTCTACCGGCAAAGCGGCGACGACCGCGGCCTGCCGCGCGTACCTCCGTACCAGGACTACCTGCGGTGGCTCTCCCAACGGGACCGGGACGCCTCCGAGCGCGCCTGGCGCGAGGCGCTGGACGGCCTGGACGGGCCCACGCTCCTCGCTCCCGGACCGCGCCCCGTGCGGGTGCCCGAGCAGGTCCGCGCGACCGTGGACCGCGAGACCACCGCCGCGCTCACCCGGCGGGCACGCGAGTGGGGCGTCACCCTGAACACGGTGGTACAGGCCGCCTGGGCGCTCGTGCTGTCCTGGACGACCGGACGCTCCGACGTCGTCTTCGGGGCCACTGTCTCCGGCCGCCCTGCCGAACTCCCGGGCATGGAACGGATGGTGGGCCTCCTCCTCAACACCGTGCCCGTACGGGTCGCGGTCGACGCCCGCGCCTCCCTGCGCGAGCTGGCGGTACGCCTCCAGCGGGAGCAGTCGGCCCTGGTGGAGCACCAGTACGTCAGCCTCGCCGAGATCCAGCGCTGGGCCGGCCACGGCGAACTCTTCGACACCGCCACGGTCTTCGAGAACTACCCGGTCAGCGCCGAGGGCATGGCGGACGGCTCCGGCGAGGAGCTCCCCGTGAAGGTGATCGGGGCCGTTGTGCGCGACGCCACGCACTACGCGCTCGCCCTGATCATCGAGCCGTCCGACGCACTCGGACTGCGGCTCAGCCACCGCCCGGACGCGGTCGGCACCGAACTGGCCCGCGCGACCGTACGGCGCCTGACCGCCGTGCTGTCCGCGATGGCCGCCACCCCCGACCACGCCACCGGCTCCCTGGAACTGCTGGACCCGGCCGAACGCGACACCGTCCTGCGCCGCTGGAACGACACCGTCGCGCCGCTGCCGCCCGGCACGGTCTCCGACTGGTTCGAGCGGCAGGCCGCCGCCACGCCCGCGGCGACCGCCGTGACGTCCGGCCAAGACCAGCTGTCGTACGCCGAGCTGAACGACCGCGCGAACCGGCTCGCCCGGGTGCTGCGCGCCCGCGGCGTACGCGCCGAGTCGTTCGTCGGCGCCCTGCTGCCCCGCGGCACCGAGCTGCTGGTGACGCTGCTCGCGGTGTGGAAGGCGGGCGGCGCCTACGTTCCGCTCGACCCCGCCTATCCGGCCGACCGGCTGGCGCACGTCGTGGGCGACGCCCGGCCCGTACTGACCGTCACCACCCGCGAGTTGGCCGACCGGCTGCCCGGCGCCGCCGCCCGGCTGGAGCTGGACGCGCCGGGCACGGCCGCCGAGACCGCGGCGGCGGACCCGTCCGACCCCGGCGTCGCCGTACCCGCGTACGCCGCCGCGTACGCCATCTACACCTCCGGCTCGACGGGCCGCCCCAAAGGCGTCGTCGTGCCCAGGGCGAACGTCGCCAACCTCGTGGCGTGGGCCCACCGCGAGTGGGGCGCCGAGCGGCTCGCCCGGGTCGTGTGCTCCACGTCGACGAGCTTCGACGTCTCGGTCTTCGAGCTGTTCCCTCCGCTGACATGCGGCGGCACGGTGCGGCTCGTGGACAACGCGCTGTCCCTCGCGGAGCCCGCCGTGACCGAGGGCGCCGACCTCGTCAGCGGCGTGCCCTCCGCCCTCACCCACGTCCTCACCGGCCACGACGTGCGCTGGGACGTGGGCACGGTCGTCCTGGCCGGCGAGGCGTTCACCGCCGCGGCCCTGGAGACGGTCCGCGCGGCCGCGCCCGACGCCCGCGTCTACAACTGCTACGGGCCCACCGAGGCCACCGTGTACGCGACCGTCTGGCGTGACCGCGACGACGACGGCAGCCCGGACATCGGCGTGCCACTCCCCAACACCCGTGCTTACGTACTCGATCCGCTGCTCCGCCCGATGCCCCCCGGCGCCGTCGGCGAGCTCTACCTCGCCGGCGCCGGTGTCGCCCGCGGCTACCTGGGCCGGGCCGCGCTCACCGCGGACCGGTTCGTCGCCGACCCGTTCGGCGACGGCGGCGCGCGCATGTACCGCACCGGCGACCTGGTGCGGTGGACCGGCGACGGCGCGCTCACCTACCTCGGCCGGGCCGACGACCAGGTCAAGGTCCGCGGCTTCCGCATCGAGCTCGGCGAGATCGAGACCCACCTCGCCCGGCACGACGACGTCGCGCAGGTGGTGGCCGCGGTCCGGGAGGACCGCGCCGACGGCCCCGAACTGATCGCCTACGCCGTACGCCGCCCCGGCCACAGCGGATCCGACCTGCGGGAGCACCTGCGCACCCGCCTGCCCGACCACATGGTTCCGGCCGCCGTCGTCGACCTCGACGCCCTGCCGCTCAACCCGAACGGCAAGGTCGACCGCGCCGCGCTCCCCGCACCCGAACGCCGCCTCGCCGCCTCCCGCGACCCGCGCGACCCGCGCGAGGAGATCCTGTGCGAGCTGTTCGCGGAAGTCCTCGCGCTGCCGTCCGTCGGCGTCGACGACCACTTCTTCCACCTCGGCGGGCACTCGCTGCTCGCCACCCGGCTGATCGGCCGCATCCGCACCGTCCTCCAGGCCGAGCTCTCCATCAGGACCCTCTTCGACGCGCCCACGCCCGCGGGCGTCGCCCGCGCGCTCGAACACGCCGCCGACGCACGCCCCCCGCTGGTACGGGCCGTACCGCGCCCCGACCGGCTCCCGGTGTCGTACGCGCAGCAGCGGCTGTGGTTCATCCACCGCTTCGAGGGGCCGAGCCCCGCGTACAACATCCCCGTCGCCGTGCGGATGAGCGGGCCGCTGGACGTCGACGCGCTGCGCTCCGCGCTCGCCGACACCGCCGTCCGCCACGAGTCCCTGCGCACCGTGTTCACCGAGGACGACGCCGGGCCCGTCCAGGTGGTGCTCCCGCCGGGCAAGGCCGTGCCCGAGCTGACGGTGTCGCACGTCGCCGAGAACGAGCTCGCCGGCGCGCTGTCCGCGGCCGCCCGCCACACCTTCGACCTCACCCACGAACCGCCCCTGCGGGCTTCGCTGCTGCGGCTGTCCGAGACGGAGTCCGTACTCCTCCTGCTACTGCACCACATCGCCGGCGACGGCTGGTCGTTGCGGCCGCTGCTGCGGGACGTCACCGACGCCTACACCGTCCGGGCCGAGGGCCGCGAACCGGACGCGGCACCCTTGCCCGTCCAGTACGCCGACTACACCCTGTGGCAGCAGCGGGTCCTCGGCTCCGAGGACGACGAGCACAGCCTCCTCGCGGAGCAACTTCGCTACTGGCGCGAGCAGTTGCACGGCCTGCCGGAGGAACTCCCGCTGCCGTTGGACCGTCCGCGCCCCGTGCGCGCCGGCTACCGCGGCGGCAGGTTGCCCCTGGAGGTCCCCGCCGAGCTGCACGCCGGGATCGTCACCACCGCCCAGCGGCACGGATGCAGCGTCTTCATGGTCCTGCACGCCGCGCTGGCGGCGACGCTCTCCCGCTTCGGCGCGGGCACGGACGTACCCCTCGGCACGACTATCGCGGGCCGCACCGACGACGCGTCCGCCGACCTCGTCGGCTTCTTCGTCAACACCCTCGTGCTGCGCACCGACCTCTCGGGCGACCCGACGTTCGCCGAGCTGCTGCGCCGGGTGCGCACCACCGACCTGGCCGCCTACCGGCACCAGGACGTGCCGTTCGAGAGGCTGGTGGAGGAGCTGAACCCCGCCAGGTCGGCCGCCCGGCACCCGCTCTTCCAGGCCATGCTGACCCTCGGCACCACGGGAGACGTGCACGGCGACCGGGAGTTCGCGACCCCTGGCGGGCTCACTGTGAGCCCCGAGCGGACCGGTTCGGGCACGGCGAAGTTCGACCTGCTGCTCGCCCTCAGCGAGCGCCGCGCCGCCGACGGCACGCCGTTCGGTCTGTCCGGCGGACTGGAGTACAGCGCGGAACTTTTCGAGCCGGAGACCGCGAGGGCGCTCGCCGACGGATTCCTCCGCGTCCTCACCCAGGCCGTCGGCTCGCCCAAGCGGCGGCTCAGCCGCCTGGACGTCCTCGGCGAGCAGCGGCGCGCCGCGCTCCTGGAGAGCGGCAGCGGCGGCCCCGGCCAG
This sequence comes from Streptomyces sp. S4.7, assembly GCF_010384365.1. Classification (NCBI taxonomy): domain Bacteria; kingdom Bacillati; phylum Actinomycetota; class Actinomycetes; order Kitasatosporales; family Streptomycetaceae; genus Streptomyces; species Streptomyces sp. S4.7. The sequence continues at coordinate 7,633,773 of NZ_CP048397.1, forward strand.
ACGGCGCACCGCACCCTCGCGGAGACCTTCGAGGAGCAGGTGCGCCGCACCCCCCGGCGCGAGGCGGTCGTCGACGAAGGCACCATCCTCGGCTACGCCGAGCTGAACGCTCGCGCCAACCGGCTCGCCCGCCTCCTGCTGCGGCACGGTGTCGGGCCCGAACACGTCGTCGGCGTCGCCACCGGCCGGGGCGCGCAGCTGCACATCGCGACGCTGGCCGTATGGAAGGCTGGAGCCGCCTATCTGCCGCTTGACCCCGCCCAGCCCGCCGAACGCACCGCCCGCACGCTCGCCGAGGCCCGGCCGACCGTGGTCGTCACGGTCGACGCGCGGCGCGCGGACCTGCCGCCCGTACCCGGCGGCACACTCCTCGTGCTCGACGCGCCCTCCACGGCGGGGGAGACGGACGCACTGCCGGACGGAGACCTCGGCCCCGCGGACGGCGTCCGCCCCATGGCGCCGGACCACCCCGCGTACGTCCTCTACACCTCCGGCTCCACCGGCCGGCCCAAGGGCGTCGTCATGCCGGCCGGTGCCCTGCTCAACCTGGCCCATTGGCACCGCAGGGCCTTCGGCACAGAACACCCCGTCCGCACCGCGCAGTTCACCGCGGCCACCTTCGATGTCTCGGTGCAGGAGGCCGTCGGCGCGCTGCTCCACGGGAACGCCCTGGTCGTCGTCCCCGAGGACGTGCGCCGCGACCCGCGCGCACTGGCGCACTGGCTGCGCGAGCACCGGGTGCGGGAGCTCTTTGCGCCCCACCTCGTGCTCGACGCCCTGGCGTCCGCCGCCCTCGCCGACGGCGTCGACCTCCCGGAGCTGGACACCCTCGTCCAGGCAGGCGAGGCCCTGACCCCCGGCGCGGACCTCAGAGCGTTCTGCGCGGCGCTGCCCGCACGCCGCCTCTACAACAACTACGGCCCGACCGAGACCCACGTGGTCAGCGCCCTCGCCCTGCCCGCCGCCGCGGACGACTGGCCCGACCCCGTACCGATCGGCGCGCCTCTGCCCGGCACCCGGCTCCACGTGCTTGACGAGCGCCTCGACCCCGTCTCCGTCGGTGTCACGGGCGAGCTGTACGTGGCCGGCACCGGACTCGCGCGCGGCTACCTCTCCCGCCCAGGGCTCACCGCCGAACGGTTCCTGGCCGCGCCCTTCGGCCCGCCGGGCAGCCGGATGTACCGCACCGGCGACCTCGTACGGTGGCGGCGCGACGGCACCCTCGCCTTCCTCGGCCGGGCCGACGGCCAGCTCAAGCTGCGCGGCTTCCGGGTGGAGCCGGGCGAGATCGAGAACGTCCTGCTCGCGCACGCCGACGTCGCCCGGGCCGCCGTCCTGGCCGCGCCCGGGGAAGCGACGCGGCTCGTCGCCTACGTGGTCCCGGCCCCCGGCCGCACGGCCGACCCCCGGGAACTGCGGGCCCACGCCGCCCGGCAGCTGCCCGCGTACATGGTGCCCGCGACCTTCGTCCCGCTCGACGACCTGCCGCTGACCGCCAACGGCAAGCTCGACCGCGCCGCCCTCCCGGTACCGGAGGCGACCCCGTCGGGCGGCCGCACCCTGGCCCGCACCCCGCAGGAGGAGCTGCTGTGCGAGCTGTTCGCCGAGGTGCTCGGGCTGGAGAGCGCCGGGGTGGACGACGACTTCTTCCTCCTGGGCGGCCACTCGATGCTCGCGATCCGGCTGCTCCGCCGGATCGAGTCCGTCCTCGGCGTGCAGCTGGCAGTGCGGGACGTCTTCGCCGCGCCCACGCCCGCCGGGCTCTCCGGGCGGCTCGGCGCGGGGGACGAGGAGAACGCCTTCGCCACCCTGCTGCCGCTGCGCACAGGCGGGACGCAGCGCCCGCTGTTCTGTCTGCACCCCGGCTCCGGCCTCAGCTGGTGCTACAGCGGACTGCTGAAGCAGCTGCCGTCCGACCTGCCCGTCTACGGCCTCCAGGCCGCACGGCCCTCGGCCGGCGAACGCTTCCCCGCGACGATGGAGGAGATGGCGGCCGACTACCTCGAGCGCGTCCGCGAGGTGCAGCCGTCGGGCCCGTACCGGCTGCTGGGCTGGTCGTTCGGCGGGCAGATCGCCTACGCGCTGGCCACCCTCCTCCAGGAGCGCGGCGAGAGCGTCGAGCTGCTGACGCTCGTCGACGCCTACCCCAACGACCGCCGCCGGCCGAAGGACGACAGGTACGGGCTGATGGCCCGCCGTTTCCGCGACGCCGGTATCGCCGTCGGCGAGGAGGAGCTGGAGGAGGACCTCGAGCCGGTCCTCGCCCGCTACCTGGAGAGCGTGCGCGCCGAGGGCGGTTCGCTGGCGCAGCTGCGGGACGAGGAGATCCGCGACCGCTTCGAGGTGTACGTCAACAACGTGCTGCTGATGCAGCGTTACGTGCCCTCTCTCTTCCGCGGCGACGTCGAGTTCTTCACCGGCACGCACGAGCAACTGGTGAGCGAGGTCTCCACCGCGCAGTGGAAGCCGTACCTGGAGGGGCGGCTGAGCGAGCACCCCACCGGCGTCGCCCACGGGGACATGCTCCGGGACCCCGGCGTCCTGGCGGCGCTGGGCGAGGTGCTGACCGCACGCCTCGGCCTCGCCGCGTTCCCGTCCGCGCCGCCCGCCCGTGCCCGAACCCGACGCAGCCGCCCCCGGAGGACGGCTGAAGCCCACGTCCGACAGAGGTCCCATGATCAGTGACAACCCGGCCGTTCCGGAGCGGCGCCGACCGCACCCCCCGCACCCGCTCGACTCGCTCGTCCGCGCCATCGGCGAGGTGACGGCCTTCCGGCGCACGGACGAGGAGACCGTCACCGAGGTGGCTGAGGCACTTCCGCGCCCATCTGGACCTGCCCGGCCTCCTCACGCAAGATCAGCGAGAGAGCGACCCCGCCTGCTACCGCCAGCACGTATTGCACACCCGGCCCGACGGCTCGCCGCCCGCCGCCGGCATCTGAGGTTCGCACGCCACTGGCCATGGACCGACGTGATCACCGATGCCCTGGCACGGCTCGAAGCTCTCCCGAACCCCGGCTGACCAGCACGTTCCCATCCCTGCGAGCAGCACCACCCCGACCGGAGCCGTGGAACCCGGCGCCCACCCGACGCGACAACCGGGCCATCAGCGTGCCCAACACCGACGCGAACAACCGAAACGGCCCGCCGGAGAAAACGACGGGCCGTCACGAAAGATCGAGGTTAACGTCCTCCTGACGGGTCATCGGGGGATCTGTGGGACGTATGTGGGAGCTGCGGGCTTCCGGGCGGCGGGTCGCCGAGGTCGGAGGATCAGTGGCCGGCGACGGTGCCGGACAGTTCGTTCGTGCTCTTCGGCAGGGTCACGGACGTGACCTTCTTGCCAGATTCGATGTCGATGGCGTGCAGTTTGCGCTTGCCCGGCTCGGAGACGTACGCGGTGTGGTCGCGGACGAAGAGGGTGGGCCGGGGCTGCTGCCAGTCCAGCGGCTCCTGCCACTCGTCCACGACGGGGATCTTCTTGTCCACCTTGCCCGTTTCGGGGTCGATGACGTGGAGGGTGCCGTTGGTGCCCAGGAGGAGTGCCTCGCCGTGGGGTCCGCGGCCGAGTGAGCGGAAGGAGTAGCTGGTGCCCAGGTCGACGAGGCGCAGTTTCCCGGTCTCGGTGTTGATGAGGGAGATGCGTGTCGGCCGCTCCAGTTCGGCCTCCGGGTCGGTCTTGTAGTCGCCCAGGAGAATGGGCGATGCGTCGCTGCCACTCTGGTTACCGATGCGGCCGTAGTCGTCGGGGGCGTCGACCTTGGTGAACTTGCCGTCCTTGTAGATCAGGATGCCGTCCTCGCAGCCGATGCCGATGGCCTCGCCCTTGGCCGCGGCCTCGCCGTGGACGCCGGGGCACTTCTCGTTGCGCTTGATCTCCTTGTTGTTCTTGTCCAGGACAAGGGCGCCGGTGCGCTTCTCCTCGGTGCCGAGGGTGCTGAGGAGTTCGCCGTTGCTCAGTTCGATGGCGACGCCGTGGTGCGGCTCGGCGGAGGTGTAGGCGCGGCCTTGCGGCTTGCTGCCGCCCGCGAGGTCGTCGGGGTCGAAGACGTTGACCTCGCCGGTGCCGTCGGTGAACAGGACCGTTTTGTCGGCGTGCCGTACGACGTGTCCGGGCTTGGCGCCCTCGTATTCGATGCCGGTGAAACTCTGTTCGGCGGCGTTCAGGACGCGAAAACCGGCATCAGTGGAGACGACGACGTGGGAGTCGTCGCCGGCGGGGTTGAGACGGTTGAAGCCGGGCAGCTCGATCGTGTCGGCCAGCTTCAGGCTCTCGCCGTCCAGGACGTACAGTCCTCCGTCGAAGGTGGCGACCAGCGGGTCCGTGACCGCTACGGCCTTGGTGCTCGGCGCAGTCTTGGCCTTCGTGTCGGACGAGGAGGTGGCCTCTCCTCCACAGGCGGTCAGGACCGAGGAGACCGCCAGAGCAATGGCCGTGCCCGTGATGGCTCTGGTGCGTATCGGCTTGTTCACCGGTGTGTTCCTTTCTGTGCCGCGCGGGCGCGGCAGTGAGTGCGGGTGTGTTTGAGCGGCCGGTCGGCCGGTGCCCACGTCAGGGGTGCTGGTTCAGGCGCCGGTCAGGCCGTCGGTCATGGCGGTGGTGTTGGCGCGCATCATCTGCAGGTAGGTGCCGGCGCCCTTGCCCTTCTCGGTCAGCGATTCGGAGTAGAGCTCGACGACGCGCACTTGACCGTCCATCTCTGTGCGCAGCACCTCGGCCAGCCGCTTGGGCTGGGAGGAGTCCGCGAACACGGTTTGCACGCCTGCCTTCCGCATCGCCTGGGTGAGTGAGCGCAGGTCGGAGGAGCTGGGCGAGGCCAGCGTCGTACCGCTCGGGATCACCGCGCCCACCACCCGGAAGTCGAAGCGTTCGGCGAGGTAGCCGAAGACGTGGTGGTTGGTCACCAACGCGCGCCGCTGTTCAGGTATGCGGTCGAGGGATTTCTCCATCCAGGTGGTGAGGTCGGCGAGTTGGTCGTCGTAACGGTCGGCGTTGTCGCGGACGGCCGTCTCGTCGACGCCGTCCACGTGCTCGACCACCTGGTCGGCGATCAGGTCGGCGGCCTTGCGTACGCGGTCGGGGTCGGTCCAGAAGTGCGGGTCGGGCTGCCCGGTCTCCTCCTCGGGTCCGCCGTCGTCGTGGGCCTGGAAGGTGAGCGGGTCCACCGCCTTGCCGGCCTCGAAGGTGGCTACCCCTGCCTCGCGGGCAGCCTCCACGTGCCGCAGTACGTTCTCCTCCAGCCCCAGCCCGTTGAAGATCACCAGGTCGGCCCGCTCCAGCTCAGCGGCCTGCACGGCCGACAGGCCGAAGGAATGCGGGTCGGCGTTCGGCTGCATCAGCACCGTCACTTCGGCCCCGTCACCGACGATCTCCTGGGTGATGTCGCCCAGGATGTTGGTCGTCACGACTACCCGGGGCTGGTCGCCGCTGCTCGTACAGGCGGTGCCGGCAACGGCCAGGGCGAGGATGAGCAGGACCGGCAGGAAGGTGCGCAGCGGCCGCGGCCCTCGCGTCTGTCTCGTCCGTCGTGTCATCGGCCTGTCTCCACCATCAGGACCGGCTTGATGCCCAGGTCGAAGGTGCGCGCGATGCGCAGGTTGTCGTTGTAGTCGATCTCGTACACGCGTCTGCCTTGGGGGTCGTTGAGGTAGGCGCGGCTGCGGTCGACCTCGATGACCGGTTCCGCGCTCTGGTCGGTGGAGGCCTCCGGCGCGCGCGTCACCAGCGGCTTTGTCTTCGAAAGGTGCTTGCCGGTGGAGATGTCGTAGCCGTGCAGCGATCCGTCGGACTGGAGCACGATCAAGGGAGAGCCCTCGCCCGCCGTGTTGGCCGCGACGACGGGGCCGGTCTTCACCCGTGTCCATGTGCGCTCGGTGACGTCCAGAACCCACACGGCCCGCTCCCCGGCCGAAGCCGTGAGCGTGTCGCTGCCGGGCCGGTACCGGAAGGCCGTAGCGCGATCCCCGTCGAGTACGTCGTCGCCGTACGTGATTTTCCGGGCCGTGAACGCGCCGTCGGCCTCACGGACGAGCAGGGCACCGTCGGCGCAGCCCAGGACGACTCCGCGCCGGGTGACGGCATCGCCCTGCGGGTCCTCGCACGCCGCGTCCGGCGACGCGACGCGCTTGCCCTCGCGGTCGTACACCGAGAGCTGCGCGGCGTCCTGCCCGTTGTCGGTGAGGCTGAGCAGGTGCTCCGCGTACGGCAGGACAACGCCCGCCTGTGTGCCGGGAAGCGTGCGGGGCGAGCCGACCCTGCCCTTCTCCAGTTCGGCCCGACGGTAGATCCTGGCGCGGCCGTCCGCGTCGGTGATTGCGGTCACCGCGGCGTCGCTGCGGACGTGCGCACCCGAACCTCCGGGCAGTTCGCCCACGTCGCGTGTGGCCGCGCGGTAGTAGTGGACGTGGTCGCCGTGATCCACCATCCAGGCGCCGCCATCGAGGACGTGCGTGCCGCCTGAGGTGTGGAAGTAGCCGAACCGGCCGTCCGTGGTGAGTCCGGTGGTGCCCGTCCTCCGGGACACCTCCTGCGCCTTGCCGGTGATCAGATCGAGTACCCGGGTGTCTCCGGTCCCCGGGTCGTTGAGCAGCAGCCGCGACTGCTGCTCCGCCTTCTCCTGTGCCCCCTCGACGTACCCGTGAGGAGCGGAGGCCGAGGCGCTGGACTTCGGGGCGGACACGTCGTCGTTCTGACCGGTGCAGCTCGTGGTGAGCAGGGAGAGGGCCACGAGCGCGGCAGGCACCCAGGGAGTGACGTTGCTTCGGACGAGCAAGGGGATCGCCTCAGGTTCTCTTCAGTCGGTTGCCGCGGCGTGCGCGCCGACGTGGCGCGCACGGCGGTGGTCGCGGAGACCGGATGCCAGGTGGGAGAGGAAGAACAGGGCCACCGCGAGGGCCGAGACGGTCGCGCCGGCCGCGGTGCTCAGATGCCAGGACAACAGCAGCCCGCAGAAGGTGGCGGCGATGCCGAGCAGCGCCGCGAGGGCCATGACGCCCCGCACACTGCGCGCCCAGGGCAACGCGGCCGCCGGCGGAGCGATGAGCAGGCCCAGCACCAGCAGCGTCCCCACGATGTGGAAGGAGGCGACGATGGCCAGCGCCAGCAGGCCGAGCAGCACGGCGTGAGCGAGGCGGGGACGCAGGCCGAGCGTCTGGGCCTTCTGCCGGTCGAAAGCCAAGGCGAGGAAAGCCCGGTGGCCGAGGCCCGAGACGACCAGTGCCAGCAGCAGCGCCACGCCCAGCAGCGCCAGGTCCTGTTCACGGACGGCGAGGACGTCACCGAAGAGGAACCCGGTCAGGTCGACCGCGAAGGACTGCGAGCGCGACACGATGATGACGCCGAGGGACAGCATCCCCACGAAGAGCAGGCCGATTCCGGTGTCCTGGGACAGCCTCGGGGTGCCGCCGAGGAGGGTGACACCGGCGGTCATGACGACCGCGCTCAGCACCGCCCCGACCAGCAGGTTGCCACCGAGCAGCGCGGCGAGCGCGACTCCGGGCAGCAACCCGTGGGACATGGCGTCACCCAGGAAGGCCATCCCCCTGAGCACTACCCAGGTACCGGCCAGTGCGCAGATCACCGACACCAACATCCCGCCCCACAGGGCCCGCTGCACAAAGGTCACCTCGAAGGGACCCGTCAACCACTCCATGCGATGAACACTACAATGAAAATCATGTTCAATAAATCCCCTGCTTTCGCCCGAGCCGAGAACGAAACGTCCCGCGTCCGCTTCACCGAGCTCTCCGCCGGTTACCCGGGTCGCCCCGTCCTCCATCAACTGGACGCGGAAATACCGGCGTTGGCCACCACCGCGTTCGTCGGCCCGAACGGAAGCGGAAAGTCCACCCTGCTCGCAGTCCTGGCCGGAGTGATCCAACCCACATCAGGCGATCTCCACCACCACGGCGACCGGCCACCGGCCTTCGTCCCGCAGCGCGGCGCCGTCGGGGACGCACTGCCGCTGACGGTCAGGCAGACGGTGGAAATGGGGCGCTGGGGCGAACGCGGACCGTGTCGCAGACTGACCCGACAGGACCGCATTACCGTGGACCAGGCCATGGAAAGGCTCGGAATCAGCGACCTCGCCACCCGCCAACTCGGAGAGCTGTCCGGCGGACAGAGGCAACGCGCCCTGATCGCCCAAGCACTCGCCCAGGAATCGGACCTGCTCCTCCTCGACGAACCGACCACGGGACTCGACCCCGAGGCGAGGGGCTGGATCGGCTCGCTGCTGACCGAACTGGTCGCCGGCGGGGTGACCGTCGTCCACGCCACCCACGACCTGGAAGCCGCACGCTCCGCGGACGCCTGCCTCCTCCTCCGCGACGGCCACCTGGCAGGACAGGGACACCCCGAGCAACTCCTCACCGAATCAACGCTCGCCCGCATCTGGCAACTGACGTGAGGTGATCGCCAACGTCCTGTCCGTGGAGAGACGGTACTCATGGTCCGGCCCGGCTCAGGGCTCTCGCACGTCGACGGGTCCACGCTGATGGGAGCCGACGTACCCGTCGAGCGCTCTCCCGCGGTTCCGCACGGACTCGGTCACCGAAGTACTGGCAGCCGGTGGATCCCGGTAGGCACCTTGCCTCCGGACACGAGGTGGTGGCCGGTGACGGCGAGCCCTCTGCTCGTGGCGGCGAACACCAGGGCGCGAACAGCCGTCACCGGCGCACCGCCGACCGGATCCACTCCGTCTCGGAGCGCTGGGCGGGTATCGCTCCTCCACCACATGGCCGCCCCAGGCGGGACGGCCAGCCGGCCGCCCGTGAGGAAGGCTGGCCGTCGAGGCGGACATCGGCAGAGTCCAGCTGACGCGGGCCCCCACCCTCGCCCCGTGACATGAGTGGCGGGGTCAGCGTTTCGCGGGCGGGGCGGGCGGGGCGGGCGAGGGCGGGCGAGGGCGGGCGAGGGCGGGGAACCGGCGGACACCGCGGCGTCGTCCACGACGGCCTGGGGTACTACTGCGGGCGTCTGGCCGGGCTTGACCCCGTCAACCACCGGAGCGAGCGCGTTGTACATGCGCCGCGCCAGCGGACCGTTGTTCTTGTGCTCGGTGTTCAAGCGGCCGGGGTGGGCGTCGTGATCCAGCTTGCGCAGGTATTCGACCAGCTGCGGACCGGTGAGCGTGACGGTCACCAGGCCCCGTACGCCCTGCTCCCCGCCGAGCTTGCGCGGTTTGACCTCGTCGAACTTCGTGGAGTCGGTCCTGTCTCGGCTGCTGTCACGGGTCTCGTCCCACAAGTCCTGGGTGCACGAACCGGGCGGAGGCCGACCCCGGCGGCCCCGAAGCCGACGGCGGCGGCGCCGGGCCCAAGCGACAGCGGCGCGCATGCCGCGGGCGTCGGCCGCGCCTCCCCCTGTGCGGAGGAACGGCCGGAACGGCCGCCGTCACGTCGCGCCGCACGGGAGAGGAATCCATGCCGCCCAAGCGCGTCACACTCGCCGATGTCGCCCGGCGCGCCGGGCTGTCCACCAGCGCCGCGTCGATGATCCTCAACGGCAGGCCGGACACCCGGCTCTCCGCCGACGCTCATGCCCGGGTCAACAAGGCCGCCGCCGAACTCGGTTACCGGCCGAACGTCGCCGCCCGCGGCCTGCGGACGGACAAGACCCTCACCATCGGATTCATTTCCGATGTCGTCGCCACCACCCGTTTCGCGAGCGGCTTGATCCGCGGGGCGCTGGACGCCGCAGAGCGAGCGGGACATGTCGTGCTCGTACTGGAGACCGGCGGCAACCCCACGCGCGAGTCCGAGGCGATAGGGGCCGTGCTCGACCGCCAGGTCGACGGCATCATTTTCGCTGTCATGCGCGCCCGGGAACTGTTCGTGCCCGACATCCCGTCGACCACGCGAGTGGTCATGCTCAACGCCACGGACAAGAAGCACCCCGCTTCGGTGCTTCCGGACGAACTCGCCGGCGGCGCCTCGGCGGTCAGTCTCCTCGCCGAAGCCGGTCACCGAGAAGGAATCGCTCTCATCGGGCACGACGAAGAGGCCGAAAAGGATCTCTTCCACTCCACCACCGTCGCGCGGCGGATCGCCGGCATCCGCCGGGAGATGGCCGAACGAGGGTTGCGGTTCGCTGCCGAGAGGTCGTGCCTGGAGTGGGAGCCGCACCACGGTTACGAGGTGACCCACGCCCTCCTCGAACGCCGCAGTGACATCCGCGCCCTGCTGTGCATGAACGACCGCCTCGCGTTCGGCGCGTACCAGGCACTGGCCGACCACGGTCTGTCCGTCCCGCGGGACGTCTCCGTGGTCTCGTTCGACAACGACGAACTCGCCGCATACCTGAGGCCCGGCCTCACGACCGTTGGGCTGCCCCACGAGGCCATGGGCCGCACCTCCGTCGAAACTCTGCTCGCCCCCGGTAGCCCCTCGGGCAGCCATCTGATCCCCATGCCGGTGATCGAGCGAAGATCCGTCCAGTCCCCGGCAGGATGAGCCATCACCCGTCCCGCGACGGCGTCGTTCTTCGCGTGAGTGCCGTCGTGTGCCGGGATCGCGGATGGACCGGCTGAGGCAACGGGCCCTGGCGGAATCGCGGTCACGGCCGAGGTTCACCTCCGCGATCGGAGAGGTGCGGCTGAACGCCCGGATGCGTTGGTCACGCGCTGGTCGTCATCAGGCAACGCGGCCATGGCCTCCCACATGGCCCACTCGTCGTGGTCCGGCATGACCAGGTCCGGGGTCAGGCCGTCGCTGTCGGGGCCAGTTCCTCGGATCGGGCCGGGCCGGCACGTCGACCAGGAACCGCCGTGCGGCCTTCACCAGGCTATGCAAGTGTCATTCGACCGGCCGACATTCCGACCCGGCCCACCGCGAGTGCTCGTCATCGCGGCAGCGTGGGCTCGTCGGCGAACGCGCCCCGTCGGTCCTCTGCGGTCCTCCGACGGCGTCGACATGGATACGGTCCCGGACCTTCGGGACCTGCTGCGCAAGATGTTCCGTAAGGAAGTTGTGCCAAAGGGGATGGTCTGGTGAGGACGCGTCGGCCACGACGGTCCGACCGATCCCAACCCTGCGCGAGGCGTTGACGGCTGCGATGCCCAACCCCATGTTCCCGTTCGTCAGCAACGGGCTGCTCACATTCGGAAGAAGTACACCGACGAGTCAGGCTGTACGACGGGTGCGTCCTCGTACGGGCCTGCCTTCGAGCCGATCCGCCTGCGGAGAGGCCCCCGTGGTGGACTCTGCCCCCATCGCGTCGCGATCCTCGTCCACGACGTAGTGACGTTGCCGGACATCGCCGGTCCCACGGAGGTGTGGAGAGAGACGAACCGGTTCGGTGCCGACTACTGCCAGTGCCTCGGCGGGCTTCTCCCTCGGCACGGCCTTCTCGATCGCCGCCCACGCATCCACCACCGACACCAACTCGCCGGTGTCGGTGGCCGGAGCGGTCTCCAGCAGTACCCCGACCGCCTTCGCCGAAAGTGCCTCGCCGGCCGACCCTCACCGAACTCATTGACAGCGGACTGACCCCCTGTCACTGTCTCGTCTGACGGCGGCAGTTCTCGGAGAGAGCCCCCAAGGGGGACCGCCGCTCGCCCCCCACTCCCACCCGCGTTCCCTCGCAGCTGAGTCACCACCGATGTGGGAGCGCTCCCAGAGAGGTCCTGCACTCATGAGAAAGATGATGCGTAGGCTCGTCACGTCGGCATTCGCGTGCCTGCTGCTGCCCCTCGGCACCGGACAGGCCGACGCCGGAGTCCTGGCCGATCCGATCGGCATGACCAGCGGATTCTACGCGGACCCGAACTCGACTCCGGCCGCATGGGTCGCGGCGAACCCCGGCGACGGACGGGCGCCGGCGATCCGGGACAACATCGCCTCGCGCCCCATGGCCCGGTGGTTCGGTTCCTGGAGCGGTGACATCGGCGCCGCGGTGGGCTCCTACGTAGGAGCCGCGGACGCCGCCGACAAACTTCCCGTCCTGATCGCCTACAACATACCCGGCCGCGACGCCTGTGGCGGCCACTCCGGCGGCGGGGCGGGTTCTCCGGCGGCGTACCGCACCTGGATCTCCGCATTCGCCTCGGCCGTCGGCGGGCGACCGGCGCTGGTGGTGATCGAGCCCGACTCCCTCGGTGACTACAGCTGTATGTCCCAGCAGCAGATCGACGAGCGGAACGCCATGCTCAGAGACGCCCTGGCGCAGTTCTCCGCGCACGCGCCCAACACGTGGACGTACCTGGATGCCGGAAACCCCGCCTGGATCGACGCGGGCACCATGGCTCGGCGTCTCGACGGCGCCGGGGCCCGACAGGCGCACGGCTTCGCGTCGAACATCTCGAACTACTACGGCAACGGCCGCAACATCAGCTACGGCAACGCCATCAACTCGGTGCTGTCGGCGTCCTACGGTTACACGAAGCCTTTCGTCATCGACACCAGCCGCAACGGCAACGATTCCAACGGCGAGTGGTGCAACCCCGCCGGTCGCAGGACCGGGGCCGTCAGCCAGACGGGGGGTGGAGCCGAGATGTTGCTGTGGCTGAAGACCCCCGGTGAGTCCGACGGCAACTGCGGAGTGGGCGCTGGCTCCGTGGCCGGCCAGTTCCTCCCGGAAGTCGCGTACAAGATGATCTACGGATACTGAACCGCCCGATTCGTCACTGTGGAGACCGGCTCACTCGTTCTGATGGCCGTCCTGGTCACGCCCGCGTCGCCCAGGGGGCGTGAGGCTCGCACCGTGGCCGACACCGGACCGAACTCCCGGCAGTCCCGGGCCGAGCGGCGAGGCCGGACACGCGGTGGTGTCCGGCCCGGCGCGGTGAGATCAGCGCTCGCCCAAGACGCCGAGGTTGCCGCAGTTGGGGATCGTGGCGAAGCCGTAGCGCTGGATGACGGCCATCTCGGCGCAGACCTTCGAGGTGGAGCTCTGGAAGGCGCTGATCAAGCCGGCGGCGGGGGTGGCGCCACCGATCAGCCGGGCGGTCGGGACGTGGACGTACCGTTGCCCGGGGGTGACTGCCGCATCGACAAGCTGTAGGGGACTCTCTTCCTCCAGTCACTTCGCCGACTGCCGCCAGCCACACGCCCCATCAGAATGTTCGGATTAGCGGGCCAAGAGAGTAGGCAAGCCGCTTTGGCGGTGTGCGATGTGTGGCCAGTCGGCGCGTTGACCTGGTGCAGCGGAACGCCGCCGGCGCCGCCATGAAAGACAACGACACCGACCTTTGCCCCTGCTGAGTTCGCCGCCTTCGCTCAGTTCGCATCAGAGTTCGACTTCTGACCGCACGACGTACTGACCGAGATGGCTCGCCTCCCCCGCCGGGCGTGACGGTCCGACTGTCCGCCGGACCTTCTGATCCGCGTTGGGGCTGCGGCACCCAGACGCCGGTGTCACCGCCCGAGCCGTCGTCGGTCCTGGTGGTGACACGCGGGAGATTGCGGCCCTTGCGCTCAGTCGGAGTTGGACGCCGCCTGTACGGCCGCTCGGACCTGCTGGGCGAATCCCCGCACGGCCGCGGAAGGCTCCTGCCGTGACCGACGGGTTGCGGCAGGAACGGTCAGGGCATCAGCGCAACGACGGAGTGGTCCGTGCCGCTCCCACGAACCGGGGAATCAGCGCCCCGGCCTTGTCGTCCCAGACCGTAGGGGAGGCGGCGGCGAGGTCGCCGGAATCCTCATTCCTGGTGCGGCAGGAGAACACAGTCCTTCGCCGGCTCGTCCACCACTGAGCACCGAGTACTGACACCGGCGACGGCAACATCCTCGACGCGTCTCCGGGTGGAAGGGGATGTCGATGGTCGGGTAGTCCGCATCGGGGTCGATGCCGAGCCCATGTCCGGGCTGCTCGGCGAGGCCAAGGAGCGGACCCAGCCCGGTCGACCGCGCACGTCCGGGCAGCAAGCACCACATCCTCGTCGACGGGCAGGCATCCCGCTCGCGGTGTCGCTGACCGGCGGCAACCGCAACGATGTCATCCAGCTGATGCCCTTGCTCGCGAAGATCCCGTCGGTCCCAGGACTCGTGGGACGACCACGTAGACGGCCTGATGTCCTGCTCGGCGACCGGGGCTACGACCACGACAAGTACCGCCGCCTGGTCCGGGCTCAGGGCATCAAACCGGTCATTGCCCGCCGCGGCGTCCCGCACGGCTCCGGCCTCGGGCCGCACCTGCCGATCGGCAGGTGCGGAAAGGAATGGACGGACGACGGCGCAGCGCACGAAGTGCACTCACTCAAGCGCCGCGCGGCCAACGCCACCCGGCCCGTGCCCATCCCGCCTCAGTTCGTACACATCCTTCTCGCTCACATGGAACGCTTCGGGGCCAGTCCGGACGGCCGGGTGTTCCGGAACGAGAGCGGCAACCATGTGGACACCGCGGCATACGGCACGACCTGGGCGCGGGCCCGCGAATCCGCCCTGACCCCGACCGAGTACGCCTCTGGACTCGCCAAGCGGCCGTACGATCTCCGGCATGCCGGAATCTCGTTCTGGCTGTACTCCGGCGTGGACCCGGCCGAATGCGCTCGCCGCGCGGGCCAGAGCATCCAGGTCCTCTTCCGGCACTACGCCAATTCCTGGACGGCGTCCGGGAACAGTCCAACAGCCTCATCGAGCAGTCCATGCAGGAGTGGGACCGGATCAGCAACGGCCCGCCGCCTGTGGGATGAACCCCGACTTGGACCGGCGATAGACCGGAACAGCTGGTCAGGAGCGGGACAGGCAGGGAGGAACTGGGAGATGCGGAATAAACCGGGCCCAGTTGTGAGAGGTGGGAGCGGGAGGTGCCCGACTGGCGAAAGGACCAGGTCAGGCACCTTTTTTCCGAGGCCCTAGAAGAAGCCCAGCTTCTTCGGCGAGTACGACACCAGCAAGTTTTTCGTCTGCTGGTAGTGGTCCAGCATCATGCGGTGGTTCTCGCGGCCGATGCCCGACTGCTTGTAGCCGCCGAACGCCGCGTGGGCCGGGTACGCGTGGTAGCAGTTCGTCCAGACCCGGCCCGCCTGGATCGAGCGGCCCGCGCGGTAGGCGGTGTTCATGTCGCGGGTCCAGACGCCCGCGCCGAGGCCGTACAGGGTGTCGTTCGCCGTCTTGATCGCGTCGTCGAAGTCGCTGAAGGACGTCACCGCCAGCACCGGGCCGAAGATCTCCTCCTGGAAGACCCGCATCCTGTTGTCGCCCTCGAAGATCGTGGGCTGGACGTAGTAGCCCCCGGCCAACTCGCCACCGTGCTCGATGCGCTGACCTCCCGTCAGGATCTTCGCGCCCTCCTGCTGGCCGATGTCCAGATACGAAAGGATCTTCTGGAGCTGGTCGTTGGACGCCTGGGCGCCGATCATCGTGTCCGTGTCCAGCGGATGGCCCGGCTCGATCGCCTCGGTGCGGGCGATGCCCGCCTCCAGGAACTCGCTGTAGTGCCCGCGCTGGATCAGCGCGCGCGAGGGACACGTACACACCTCGCCCTGGTTGAGGGCGAACATCGTGAAGCCCTCGAGTGCCTTGTCCCGGAAGTCGTCGTCCGAGGCCCAGACGTCGTCGAAGAAGATGTTCGGGCTCTTGCCGCCCAGCTCCAGCGTGACGGGCTTGATGTTCTCGGAGGCGTACTGCATGATCAGCCGCCCCGTCGTGGTCTCGCCCGTGAACGCGACCTTCGCCACCCGTGCGCTGGAGGCGAGCGGTTTGCCCGCCTCGGCCCCGAAGCCGTTGACGATGTTGACGACACCCGGTGGCAGCAGATCGGCGACCAGACTCATCCAGAGGTGGATCGACGCCGGGGTCTGTTCGGCCGGTTTGATGACGACCGCGTTGCCCGCCGCCAGCGCGGGCGCCAGCTTCCATGTCGCCATCAGGATGGGGAAGTTCCACGGGATGATCTGCGCGACCACGCCGAGCGGCTCGTGGAAGTGGTACGCGACGGTGTCGTCGTCTAGCTCGCTCAGCGTGCCTTCCTGGGCCCGCAGCGCGCCCGCGAAGTAGCGGAAGTGGTCAATGGCGAGCGGGATGTCGGCGGCGAGTGTCTCGCGTACCGGCTTGCCGTTCTCCCAGCTCTCGGCGACGGCCAGCTCCTCCAGATGCGCCTCCATGCGGTCGGCGATCCTGTTGAGGATGCCCGCGCGTGTCTCGGCCGACGTCTTGCCCCACGCCGGGGCGGCGCCGTGGGCCGCGTCCAGCGCGCGTTCGACGTCGGCGGCGGTTCCTCGGGCGATCTCGGTGAAGGGGCGGCCGTTGACCGGGCTCGGGTTCTCGAAGTACTTGCCCTGGGCCGGTGGGACGTACTCGCCGCCGATCCAGTGGTCGTAGCGGGACTCGTACGAGACGATCGCGCCGTCGGTGCCCGGCGCTGCGTATCGGGTCATCTCTGTGGCCTCCCGGTGAGGGTGCCGCCCGCCTTTGGACGGCGCTCTCCGCGAGGCTAGGAGCGCGGACGTTGCGACCAGGTTGCGCGCAGCGCCGCCGGCCGGCCCCGCTGCCCCGTAACCCCCACCCCCCCGTAACCCCCAACGTCGCGCCGCTCAGGTCGCCTTGATGATGTCCGCGCACTTCTCGCCGATCATCATCGTCGTGATGCACGGATTGACCGTCGGCAGGAACGGCATCACCGACGCGTCGGCCACTCTCAGCCCCGTCACGCCCTTCACCCGCAACTGGGGGTCGAGCGGCGACTCGGCGTCGTCCGCCGGCCCCATCCGCACCGTGCCCGCCGGGTGGTAGACGGTGTTGTGCGTCTTACGGATGTAGTCCAGCAGCTCCTCGTCGGACCGCGCGTCCGGCCCCGGCGCCAGCTCCCGGCCCCGCCACGCCGCCAGCGGCTCCTGCGCGACGATCTCGCGGGCGAGCCGCAGCCCGTATGTCATCACCCGGATGTCGTGCTCGTGCGTGAAGTAGCGCGGATCGACCTTCGGTTTGTCCCTGAAGTCGCGCGAACGCAGCCGGACCGTGCCGAGCGACCGCGCGCGGGTGACGTTCGGCGTCAGACAGAAGGCGTTGTCCGTGGTCGGGTAGCCGCGCCGGTAGGTGTTCATGTCGAAGGGCACCGAGCCGTAGTGGAACATCAGGTCCGGCCGGTCCAGGCCCGGCTCGGTGTCGGCGAAGATCCCGATCTCCCACCACTGGGTGGAGCTGGTGACCATGGGCTGCTCCGCCTCCCACATGATCACCCCCTCCGGGTGGTCCTGAAGGTGGGAGCCGACGCCGGGGGAGTCGACCCGTACGTCGAGGCCGCTCGCCCTCAGATGGTCGGCGGGGCCGATGCCCGACAGCATGAGCAGCTTCGGCGAGTCGATGGACCCGCAGCTGACCACGACCTCACGGCGCGCGGAGACGGCGCCGCTGTGCACGGTGTCCGGCTCCAGATACTCAACTCCCGTACATCGGCGCCGATCGGTGGTGTCGTCGAACAGAAGCCGCTTGGCCTGGAGCCCGGTACGTACCTCAAGATTGGGCCGCTTGCCGAGGACCGGGTGCAGATACGACACCGATGCGGACGAACGGGTGCCGTCCGGACGGGAGTTGATCTGGAACCAGTGCGCTCCCCGTAGCACCGTGCGACCCGTGTTGAAGGGTGTGGTGGGGATTCCCGCCGCGGCGCACGCCGCCAAAAGGGCGCCGCCGCAGGGGTCGTTCGGCGGGACGGTCATGATGTTGACCGGGCCCGAGCGGCCGTGGTGGTCGCCTGGCGCGTCGTTGGTCTCCAGCCGCTGGTAGAGCGGAAAGCAGTCGGCCGCGCTCCAGCCGTCGCAGCCGAGCGCGCCCCATTCGTCGAGATCCTCGGCGGGCGCCCAGAAGGCGATGCACGAGTTGTGCGAGGAGCAGCCGCCGAGGACCTTGGCGCGGGCGTGCCGCATGAAGTCGTTGCCGTTCTCCTGCGGTTCGATCGGGTAGTCCCAGTCGTAACCCGACTCCAGCAGCGCCATCCACCGGTCGAGCCTGAGGACGTTGTCGTCGCCCACGTCGGAGGGGCCGGCCTCCAGTACGCAGACGGTGACGCCGGGGTCCTCGGTGAGGCGCGCGGCCACGACGGCGCCGGCGGTACCACCGCCGACGACCACGTAGTCGAACTCGGCCACGGTGAGTGCTGCGGACATCGCTTCTCCAGGTGCAGAGGGTGTCGGGGCGCGGGGAGTGCGTGGCGGCTACTCGGTGGGGGTGGTGGGCGGCCGCTTGGTGGGTGACGTCGGATCGCTCGCCTCGACCCGGTGTTCGGCGAGCACCCCCGTCTTGTGCCGCTGGACGAACCAGTAGTAGGTGAAGCCGCCGAGGGCGACGACTCCGACGAACAGGAACGCGCCCCAGCGCAGATACCAGTGCTGCGGACCGGTCGCGTTGTACACCGCGGCGCGCGGCCAGGCGAGGTTGAGGGACATCGCGGCGCCCCAGAGCACGGCGATGATGTTGACGGGCAGTCCGAACCGTCCCAGCGTGAAGCTGCCCTTGACCGGCTGCCACTCGCCACGCAGCCGCTTGACCAGCATCGGGGTGGTGACCAGCAGATAGGCCACATAGATCATGATGATCGCGATGCTCGTGATCACCGAGAAGATCTGCGGCTGGTTGATGTTGATGACCAGGATGACGACACCCACGACACCGATCAGCATGGCGGGCACGACCGGCGTGTGGAAACGCGGACTGACCCGGGCGAGCACGGAGCCCGCCGGCAGGTTGTTGTCGCGTGCCATGGCGAACATCAGGCGGATACCCGCCGCCTGAACCGCCAGCACACAGACGGTGATCGCGATCACCACGCACCACAGGAAGATCTCGCCGATGGTCGACCCGAGCGTGTCGAGGACGACGAACTGCAGGCCGTCGGTGGTCAGCCGCTTGTCCGCCAGATCCGGCACCGCCAGCAGGGCGAACAGCAGGATCAGCCCGCCGATCAGGAATGACGCGACGAGCGCGCGCAGGATCGCGCGAGGCGCGTTGCGGCTCGGGTTGTGCGACTCCTCGCCGAGCGACGAAGCGGTGTCGAAGCCGTACATGACGTACGCGGAGGCCAGCGACGCGGTGAGGAACGCGCCGAAGTACCCGAGCGTCTCGCCCGTGCCCTGTCCTTGCGTGTCGGTCAGTACGGTGCTGGGGCCGCGGGTGATGTGCACGGCCAGGAAGATGATCAGTGCGACGGCGGCGATCAGTTCGATGAACACCCCGGCGGAGTTGATCCGCGCCATGAGCTTGACGCCGAAGGCGTTGACGGTGGTGGAGAAGAGGATGAGGACGGAGCCGAGCAGTACGGCGTTGCCCGCGGCGTCGTACTTGCCGCCGCCGTCCCCGATGAACTGGAACCGGCTGTCGATCTGCGGCAGCGTGATCTGGTAGGCGAGCGCCACGGCCGACAGCGTCACCATGGTCGCCGTCATCATCATCCAGCCGCCGAGCCAGCCGATGTGCGGACCACCCATGTTCTTGGCCCAGTTGTAGACGGAGCCGGCGACCGGGTAGCGGGCGGCCAGCTCGCAGAAGCACAGGGCCACCATCAGCTGTCCGGCGAAGACCATCGGCCAGGACCACCAGTAGGCCGGACCGCCGAAGCTGACACCGAAGTAGAAGAGCTGGAAGGTGCCGGTCAGGATCGAGATGTAGCTGATCCCGGCGGCAAAGGTGTGGAAGTTGCCGAGGGTCCGCTTGAGCTCGGGCCGGTAGCCGAGTGCGCCGAGCGCCTCGTCGTCGTCCTGGAGCTGGGTCCTCGCGGAGGCCTCCGGGTCCGCGGGGCCCGCGGCGCCGGAACCGTTCGAGCCGCTCCCGTTCTCGTGGCCGTTCGGCGTGCCCGGCGTACTCACTCGAACCATGCCTGAGGACTCGGCGAGAGATTGCGCCACACGTGTTTGGCCTCCTGGTACTCGGCCAGCCCGGCAGGCCCCAGCTCCCGCCCGAAGCCGGACTGCTTCATGCCGCCCCATTCGGCCTGCGGGACATACGGATGGAAGTCGTTGATCCATACGGTGCCCGCCCGCATCCGCGACGCCACGCGCTGCCCGCGCCCGGTGTCCTGCGACCAGACCGCCCCGGTGAGGCCGTAGACGGTGTCGTTGGCGAGCGCGACCGCCTCGTCCTCGTCCCTGAAGCGCTCGACGGTGAGCACGGGGCCGAACGATTCGTCACGCACCACCGACATCCCCGGAGCGCAGTCGTCCAGCACGGTCGGCGGGTAGTAGAACCCGTCGCGAAGCCCGGGGTCGCTGGGGCGCTCGCCGCCGCAGCGCAGTACGGCGCCTTCGGCGAGCCCCGCCGCCACGTACGCCTCGACCTTCTCGCGGTGCTCCGCCGAGATCAGCGGCCCGGTGCGGGCGTGCTCGTCGAACGGGCCGCCCATCGGGATCGCCCTGGCGCGGCGTACCAGCTCGTCCACGAACGCGTCGTGCAGCTCGTCCTGGACCAGCAGCCGCGCGCCGGCCGAGCAGACCTGCCCGGAGTGCAGGAACACCGCCGTCAGCGCGTAATCGACCGCGCTCTCGAAGTCGGCGTCCGCGAAGACGATGTTCGGATTCTTGCCGCCCAGCTCCAGCGCGACCTTCTTCACCGTCGGCGCGGCCGCGGCCATGATGCGGCGCCCCGTGACGAGACCGCCGGTGAAGGACACCATGTCGACACGAGGGTCCTCGGTGAGCGGCGCGCCCGCCGTCGCACCGGCGCCGAGGACGAGATTCGCCGCGCCGTCCGGCAGACCGCCTTCGGTCAGCAGCCGCATCAGCATGATCGCGGTGTGCGGGGTCAGCTCGCTCGGCTTCAGTACAAAGGTGTTGCCGGCGCCGAGCGCGGGGGCCACCTTCCAGGAGGTCTGCAGCAGCGGGTAGTTCCACGGGGTGATCAGCGCGCAGACGCCGACCGGTTCGTGCACGACGCGGCTGTCGACGCCGGGGTCGCCGGTGTGGACGACGCGGTCGGTGCCGCCGGCGGCCGTCAGGTTGCCGAAGTAGCGGAAGCAGTTCGCGATGTCGTCCATGTCGTACTCGCTCTCGACGAGCCGCTTCCCCGTGTCCAGGGACTCGGCCCGCGCGAACGCGGCCTTGTCGCGCTCCAGCAGTTCGGCCACGCGCAGCAGCAGACCGCCGCGCTCGGCGGCCGGGGTGCCGGGCCAGGGACCGCTGTCGAACGCGTCACGGGCCGCCTCGACGGCGGCCGCCGCGTCCTTGGGGCCCGCCTCGTCCACGGTCGCGACGAGCGTGCCGTCCGCCGGGCAGCGGATCTCGCGGACCTGACCGCCTACGGCGGTCGTCCACTTGCCACCGATGAACAGCTCTGGCATGGCGGACTCCTCGGGTTCGGGTGAGCGGGCACCGCGAGAGTCGGTTGTGGTGCTCCATCAACAGAGAGTAAGGAGCAGAGGCCGGGTCCGCCTTCCGGGAGCGCCCGGAGGGCTCAGCCGGGCCTGTACGACAGCGACGGCCCGATCGTCCCCATCCGTAGGAGGTCAGTCCTTGCGCGCGAGCCGTCCTCAGGCGCCGGACGGGCCCATTGCCTGCCACGCGTCGATCTCGCGCACGCGCGCGAGGGCGGACGGGCGCTGCCGCGCGGGGAGCGCGTCGGCGAGGGTGCGCCACACCGCGAGGTCGTCCTCACCCCAAGGGCTGTAGGCCCAGTCGGCCAGCAGCCCCGGATCCCCGCGTGCGATCAGGGCCGCCCTGAGCTGGTCGGCGAGTCTGCGCCGCAGCCGTACGACGGCGGGGGAGAGGGAAGCGGGCAGCAGCGGTCCCGCGTAGGCGCTCATGGCACCGGTGACCGCTCCGGACGCCAGCCTCCTGGTGACGGTGTCGAAGTCCGTGTCGACGGGAGCGGTCAGCCGGTAGGGGCGAGAACGCAGCAGGTCGGGACCGAGCAGTCCGCGCAGCCGGAACAGCTCCGCGCGCAGGGTGACGGGCGTGACGGACTCGTCCTCGTACAGCTCCATGAGCAGTTCGTCGCCGCAGATGCCCTCCGGGCGGTTCGAGAGCACCGTCAGGATCTCGCTGTGGCGACGGCTGAGCCTGGTCTTGCGGCCGTCCACGACGAGCAGGGCCTCGTCCCGTCCGAGGACCGACAGCTGTACGGTCCCGGGGGCCGGCGGTGGGGCCAGCAGGGCGAGCTGCGACTCGGCGGCCCTGGCGACGGCGCCCACGAACGCGAGGCTGTGCGGATGGGCCAGCCGGTCGCCGCCGGTGATGTCGACGGCGCCGAGCAGCCGTCCGGTGCGCGGATCGTGGATGGGCGCGGCGGCGCAGGTCCAGGGGTGCACGGGCCGCAGGAAGTGCTCGGCGGCGAACACCTGGACGGGCCGGTCGACGGCGATGGCGGTGCCCGGGGCGTTCGTTCCCGCCGCGGCCTCGGACCAGCGGGCGCCCGGCACGAAGTTCATCCCGCCGGCCTGCGCGCGCGTAGCGGTGTGGCCCTCGACCCACAGGAGCCGTCCGTGGGCGTCGCACACCGCGATCAGATGTTCGCCGTCCGACGCGTAGGCGCCCATCAGTTCACGGAAGAGCGGCATCACGCGCGTGAGCGGGTGCGCGTCCCGGTAGGCGCCGAGGTCGTCGTCGGACAGCTCGACACTGGCCGTCCCCTCGGGACGGACGTGCGCGCTGGCGGAACGCTGCCAGGAATCGGCCACCACCGGGCGTACGGGGTGGTCGACCCGGCCGGCGGTCGCGAACGACTCGTACGCGCGACGCAGCGCTCCGCGCCGCTCCGCAGGGTCCGCTCCTTCTTCCAGGGCCACCCATGTGTCGGTCAACTCGGCCTCCCGAGGCCACTACTGCACCGGCCTCCACCATCGTCGCCCCGCGTGCGCCACCGGGCAAGGCTCCGGTCGCACACGGGGCGGGTCGGGACGAAACGGCGCGGGGCGGGGGTGGGGCGGCGGTGCGGTGGCAGTGCGGCTGCCGTTCGGCGGCTCATCCGTATGGAGGCCGCGCCCCACGCACTCCGCGTCCACCGTGGCCGACCGTCAGACCTCCGCCCGCAGGCTCGCCAGCGCCGACGCCGGATCGGCGGCCGGCGGCCCCGAAGCGGCCCAGCGGGCCCCGGCTCTGCGGTACGGCCACCAGCGGCCGTCGCGCCCGTAGCGCAGCTGTGTGTCCGCCCCCACGACCGTCCAGCGGCCGCCCGCACCCGCGCGCAGCCGTGGGCGTTCGCTGTCCTCCCAGGCCCCCGCCAGATCGGCCTTCGCGCGGGCCAGCGCCTCGGGCTCCGGTTGCCACTCGTCCTCCAGTACGGCGAGAGCCGCCGCGCCGCCGTAGCGCCAGGCGCCGACCGCCAGGCCCAGTTCGGCGCGCTGCCGGCCCGTGCCCCCGGCGAGCCGCACCGCGATCAGCGGATCGTCGGTCGAGGCCGCGAGGCGCACGGCGTCCTGACGGGTAGTCAACTGTTCTTCGAGCGGCTGCCGTTCGTGCCCGGCGGACAACGCGTCGATCAGCATCCGCAGCGCGCGTCCCGCCGCGTCCGCCGTCAGGAACTCCAGGGCGTCCGCGTCGATCCCGGGCGGTGGCTCCGCCTCGGTGTCGAGGGACGGCGGCAGGCCGGGCTCCTCCGGGACCGGCGGGGGAGGGGGCAGCGGCGGGAGGATGCCCCGCGCCGCGAACGCCTCGTCCGCCCGTATGCCCTCCGGCTCCTCCGCCGTCCCTCCACCCGCGGCCGTGGCCTCGGTCGGACTCTGCGTCCGCGCGGCCCGCGCGGAGCGCACCTGCAACTCGTCGAGCAGTTGGCGCTCACCCCGGCCGCGCATCAGCAGGAGGACGAAAGGGTCCTCGTCCAACAGCCTCGCCACCTGATAGCACAGCGCCGCCGTGTGCGGACACAGGTCCCAGGCGTCACAGGCGCACTCCGGCTCCAGGTCGCCGATGCCGGGCAGCAGTTCGACCCCGGCGCCCGCCGCGTCCTCCACAAGATGCGGTGGCATGTCCCGGTCCAGCAGCGCGGCGATGTGCCCCGCGCGCTCGACCGCCATGTCCAGGAACCGGTCCCACTCCTCCGTACTGAGCTGCTGCAACAGCACGTCGCTGCGCTGCGCCGTGCCGTCCGTGTCCCGAACGACGGCCGTGATCCTCCCCGGCCGTACGGACACCGCGCCGACCGCGCCGTCACGCGCCTGCTTGCGCCCCTTCTTGAGCTGCTGCAAGTCGAGCGCCGTGTCCTCAAGGGCCTTCAGCCACGCCTGTCCCCACCAGCTCCGCGCGAAGCCCCGGCCCCGCGCGGGCGGCAGGGCGGCGAAGGTGCGCTCGGCCCCTTCCGTACCGCGACCGCCGCTGTTTGCGCTGTCGGCTCCGGTCATCGCGCACTCCCTCGCAGCTCGACCAGATCGGCCAGCTCGTCGTCCGTCAGTTCCGTCAGGGCCGCCTCGCCGCCGGCGCCGAGGACGGAGTCCGCCAGTTGCTGTTTGCGCGCCAGCATGTCGGCGATCCGGTCCTCGATCGTGCCCTCGGCGATCATCCGGTGCACCTGCACGGCCCGGTTCTGGCCGATGCGGTACGCGCGGTCCGTCGCCTGGGCCTCTACCGCCGGGTTCCACCAGCGGTCGAAGTGCACGACATGCTCCGCGCGGGTCAGATTCAGGCCGGTGCCCGCCGCCTTCAACGACAGCAGGAAGACGGGCACTTCGCCCTCCTGGAACCGTCGCACCATGTCCTCGCGCTGGCGCACCGGTGTGCCCCCGTGCAGGAACTGCGTCGGGACGCCGCGCGCCGCCAGATGCTGTTCGAGCAGGCGCGCCATCTGTACGTACTGCGTGAAGACGAGCACGCTCGCCTCCTCGGCGAGGATCGTGTCCAGCAGCTCGTCGAGCAGTTCCACCTTGCCCGAACGCCCTGCCACACGTGCCGAGTCGTCCTCCTTGAGGAACTGCGCGGGATGGTTGCAGATCTGCTTGAGCGACGTCAGAAGCTTCATCACGAGGCCGCGGCGCTCCATGCCGCCGGCCTCCGAGATCGCCGCGAGGGTCTCGCGTACGACGGCCTCGTAGAGGCCCGCCTGCTCCGTCGTGAGCGACACCGCGCGGTCGGTCTCCGTCTTCGGAGGCAGCTCGGGCGCGATGCCGGGATCCGCCTTGCGCCGACGCAGCAGGAACGGCCGAACGAGCGCGGACAGCCGCTCCGCCGCCCCCGGGTCACCACCCTCGACCGCCTGCGCGTAGCGCGTGCGGAAGGTGGCGAGCTTGCCGAGGAGACCCGGTGTCGTCCAGTCGAGGATCGCCCAGAGCTCGGAGAGGTTGTTCTCCACCGGGGTACCGGACAGGGCGACGCGCGCCTTGGCGCCGATGGTGCGCAACTGACCGGCGGTCGACGAGTACGGATTCTTCACGTGCTGCGCCTCGTCGGCGACGACCATGCCCCACTCGGCGGCGGCCAGTTTCCGCGCGTCCAGCCGCATCGTGCCGTAGGTCGTGAGGACGAACTCGCCGTCCGCGAGGGCGTCCAGGCCGCGTGACGCGCCGTGGAATCGGCGCACCGGCGTGCCGGGTGCGAATCGTTCGATCTCGCGCTGCCAGTTGCCCATCAGCGACGTCGGGCAGATGACCAGGGTGGGGCCCGCCGCCGACTGCTCGGTCTGGCGGTGCAGATGGAGCGCGATGACCGTGATGGTCTTGCCGAGCCCCATGTCGTCGGCGAGACAGCCACCGAGACCGAGTGAGGTCATCCGGTGCAGCCAGTTGAGCCCTCGCAGCTGGTAGTCGCGCAGCGTGGCCGTGAGAGCCGCCGGCTGGCCGATCTCCTGGTCGGTGCCCTCCGGGTCGGCCAGGCGGTCGCGCAGCGCCTCCAGCCACCCCGACGCCTGCACCTCGACCCGGCGCCCGTCCACCTCGGTGGACCCGGTGAGAACGGCTCCGAGCGCGTCGACGGGCGTGAGCTTGCGGTCCTGGCTCTCCCGCGCGCGCCTGGCCTCCGCCGGGTCGATGAGGACCCACTGGTCGCGCAGTCGAACGACGGGGCGGGTCGCTTCGGCGAGGCGGTCCAGCTCGGCGCGGGTGAGTTCCTGGTCGCCCAGCGCGAACCGCCAGTTGAAGGCGAGCAGCGCGTCGGCGGACAGGAAGGACGGCAGACCCGAACCGCCGCCGTCCGGGCGGCCGTTCCCGTGCGTGTCGTCCTCGTCGGCACGGCCCGAGCCCAGCGTGTCGTGCCGCGTGTCGCGCCGATTTCCGTACGGGCCGGAGCCCGGCCCGTCGTCGGGCGGGCCGATGACGGCGCGCGCCGTCAGCCTGCGCGCCAGTGACTTCGGCCAGTGCACCTGGACACCGGTGGCGGCCAGCGCTCGGGAGGCTTCCCCGAGCAGTTCGGTGACCTCTTCGTCGGCGAGGTCGATCGCGTCGGGCACGGTGGCCGACAGGAGGGGGGCCAGCGGTGGCCAGGCACGTGCGGCGCGCCTCAGGGCCAGCAGGGCGTCCATCCGGGCCCGGGGGCCGAACGCCTCGCCCGTGGCCTCCGTGGCCCCCGTGCCGGCCCACACCTCGGCGGCGTCGGCGACGACCGTCGGGTCGCTGACGCTGTGCATCTGCAGGACGGCGCGGAACGCGGGGGCGGATCCGAACGCGTCGCCGCCGGTGGAGCCGCCCTCCATGGAAGAGCCTTCCTGCGCGGCGGTCAGGCCGGGCAGTTCGACCCGGAGCGACAGCCGTACGCCCGCGTCGTGCCCGGCCGCCACGTCGGCGGCCCAGCCGCGCAGTTCGGGCATCCGGCGCGGCTCCGGAGCGGCGAAGGCGGGCGATCTCGCCGCGATCCGCGCGGCGGGCGTGCGCACGAGACCGTCGGCGACCGCGTCGAGGAACTGCCGCAACAGCCGTTCCGGATCGGCGAGCAGGAGCGGACCGGTCGCCTCGGGGTCGAGCGGTACGGAGTGCGCGGCGGGCGGCATCGAGGCGGCGAGCGCGCGGACGCGCTCCAGATCGTCGGCGGCGAGGGGGCCGGCCCGCCAGGCGTCGTGGCCGGCCGTCGAGAGTCCGGGCAACAGCTTGCCGCGCGCCGCGAGTTGCAGGGCGAGCAGCGACGCCGCTCCCCAGAAGGCCGCGGCGGGCGAGGCGTGCGCCGACGCCCTCGCGCGGGTCAGTACGGGCAGGGCGTCCCGTACGGGCAGCAGCAGGGCGGCGACCGTACGGAGCCGCACGTCGTCGCCGACGACGGTCAGTTCCCCGACCGAGGCCGCCGGGACCGCTGAATCCGCCAGGTCTGTCGATTCGGCCGAGTCCGTCGATTCGATCGAGTCCGAGATGTCCGCCGGGGCGGGCCACTCGGGCGGAGCGGCGCCGTCCGGATGCCAGAAGGCGATCCTGCCGGCACGGGCCGGGTCGGCAGGCAGGAAGAGCACCTGGCAGCGCGCGAGTTCGGTGATCTGGGAGGGCGTAGCCGCAGGGGGCCTGTGTACGGCGATGACACATTCCTCAAGTTTGACTAGTGAAGGTGGAGCGGCCGAGGGTACCTCGCTCACGACACCGATGGGTGGCGTCCGACGGTGACAAGAATCATGGGCCATGACGGGGGTGTGGACAGCCCCACCCCCTCGGTCGGGAATAGCCCCCGTCGGCTCGGGGTGTTGGCCGCATGGCCTTTGGGGGGCAACTCCGCGTAGTTTTCATCCGGTCGCTTGATCAAGTTCCAACGGCGCCACTCGAACGGCCTCACAGACCTCCCATTTTCCACCTAAACGATCTATCACGATCGTCGGCCTAAAGACCGGAGACCGACATGCCCCAGGCCCCCGCAGCAGTCGCGGAGACCACCACCCCAGGCCCCGCCGCCGCCCGCACGGGCGGCAGCGACTTCGCGCCCCTTCTGCGGACGGTCAGGGAGCAGGGCCTCCTCGAACGGCGAACCGCCTGGTACGCCCGCGGTATCGCCGTCAACCTGCTCGGGTTCGCCGCGGTCGTGACCGGCATGGTGCTGATCGGAGCGTCCTGGTGGGCGCTCCTCCTGGCTCCGCCGCTGGCGCTCCTTTCGGCCCGGATGTCGTTCGTCGCGCACGACGCGGGGCACGCCCAGATATGCGCCACCCGCGGACGGAACCGGCTCGTCCAGCTTCTCCACGCCAATCTTCTGCTCGGAATGAGCCAGGACTGGTGGAACGACAAGCACAACCGACACCACGCCAACCCCAACCACCTGGAGAAGGACCCGGACGTCGGTGCCGACATCCTCGTCTTCGCCCAGCACCAGACCGAGGGCCGCAAGGGTCTGCGCCGCTGGCTCACCCGCCACCAGGCCGTGGCGTTCTTCCCGCTGACGACCCTGGAGGGCATCGCCCTCAAGGTCTACGGATTCCGGAGCGTCTTCTCCCGCGGCGTCAGCCGCCAGAGCCCGCGTGAGCGCCTCCTCGAGGGCTCGCTGCTCATCACGCACGTGGTCGCCTACCTCGCGCTGCTCTTCACGACGCTCAGCGTCGGCCAGGCCGTCGTCTTCCTGCTGATCCACCAGATGATGTACGGCCTTCACCTGGGCATGGCCTTCGCCCCGAACCACAAGGGCATGAAGATCCCCACCGAGGAGGAGTTCGCGAGCTGGGGACATCTGCGCCGGCAGACCCTCACCTCCCGCAACATCCGGGGTGGCTTCTTCACCGACTGGTTCCTCGGTGGCCTGAACTACCAGATCGAACACCACCTCTTCCCGAGCATGCCGCGTCCCCACCTGAAGCTCGCCCAGCCGCTGGTGCGCGCGCACTGCCGCGAGATGGACGTCTCCTATGTGGAGACGGGCCTGGTCGACTCGTACCGGCAGGCGCTCGTACATCTGCACGAGGTCGGAGCGCCGCTGCGCGCCGGGGCCTGATCCGCGCGACGGAGCACCGCCCTATCGCGGCGCCGCGCACGCGGGCGCTGCATAGTGGAACTGGCGGACGCCCGTGAGCGTTCAATCAGCAGGGAGCGGCCTCGGCCGCGAAGGAGGCGTCGAAAATGTCGACTAGGGCAAAGATCGCTGTCGGGGGAGTGGCCGTCGGTCTTCTCCTGATTCCATTCATCGGATTCTGGATGTCGCTGCTGGTGGTGCTCGGCGTGCCCGCGGTGGCCTATCTGATGCTCGACCCGTCGCAGCGCCGTCGGCTCAAGCGCGTCACACGCAAGGAGATCGGCCGCTGACCCCGCGCTGACCTGCGAAACAGCCCCCGTACGCCACGCCGGACCCATGACACGGTCCCGGACGCGTACGGGGGCTTCGCGTCGACCGCAGGGGCGCCTCAGGACGGGCGGACGGCGATCCTGTCGAGCGCTTCGAGAAGTTTGGGCAGCTCGGGTCCACGGCCCACCGGCAGTACTTCGTTCGGTTCGTCGTCCAGAAGGATGTAGGCGATGTCGTCGGTCCTCGCGACGAGGGACCAGCCGGGACCGTCCGCCCGCAGCATCCGCGCGCCGGCGGCCGCGAAACCGGAGCGGACCCGGCCCAGCGGCGGCGATGACTCCAGGTAGCCGTGCAGCTCCTTCAGTACGCGGCGTATCCCGTCGTGGAGGATCTCCCGGCCGCCACCCTCCGCGCCCCTCGCGCCGTCCTCGTTGTCGGCGGCAACGGGGTCCGCGTCCTCGGCGGCTTCCGCGCCTGTGTCCGTATCCGTGCCGGTCCCGGCCCGCTGCGGTTCGTCCTCGTGGTCGAACTGAGCACGCCACGCCTCCCACTGAAGCGCGATCTCGTCCGCGCCGAGGCGGCGCTGCGCAGGACCCCAGGTCGTCGTGTCGGGCGGCGCGAGCGAGGGTCTCGCCCCGTCGGCCTCCTCGTCCGGCTCCGGATCGGGATCGTGCGGCGCGGGGATTCCCGGCGCCGCCACCGCCAGGGCCAGCGGCCAGCCCGGAACCGCCGCGACCACCGTACGTTCGTCGGGAGACAGGTCGTACTCCATACCGCAGTCCCACGCGGCGATGGCGACCGCGACCAGCGACACGTCGTCGACGGCCACCGTCCAGCGCGCGCCGGTCCCGTCCTGGCCGAGCACCAGCCCGTACCCGCGGTCGTACGGCTCCAGTCCCAGAGCCGCGCACGCCTCGGGAAAGTCGTCCCCGAGCACGCTGGGAAACTGCGCCGGTGTCAGCAATACGGCCGACAGCACAAACAGCGCGTCCTCATCGGCGGATTCGTCCGTACCTGACACGGCACCTCCCGATCCGATCGGTCGTGTCCGATCGGTTGTCGGCGCACCTTAGCCAGTCGGCCGCCCGGCCGTCGAGAGGCCGACGGCCGCCCACACCGCTCCGCGCCCCGCCGTCAGGCCGCGGGCAGCCCGAGGAGGCTGCGTGCCACCGTCTGGGGCGACTCGTCCCGCTCACGCGCCAGCGCTATCACGGCCCGGCACGCCAGCTCGCTGACCCCGAAGGACAGCGCCTCGGGGGAGACCCAGCCGGACGCCTCGTCCATCCGGTCCTGGTCGTCGTCGGCGGTCGCCGCGACATACGTGGCCGCGGCCTCGAACAGGTTGTGCCGGCGTGTCCGGCTCTGGGACGACGCGGCCGGCTCGGCGACCGGCTGGGCGATCCGGTTCGATACGAAGAGTCCGCGCAGCTTGTCGAACATCGTCCGTCCACCTTCCGCACATCCTTCGGGCCCCCGCCTCCTACACAGGTTCGATACCCGTTGACGCGACCGCGCACTCGGTACGGGCCGACCCGGTGAGTCAGCCCTCCCGTACCGAGAGCGCGAGGAAACGGTCGTCCTCGTCCACGTACGACAGCAGCCGCCAGCCCGCCCCCGCGAGCAGCGGACGGAGCATGCCCTCGGCACGGAGATCGTCCGGTGTGATCCGCCGGCCCTGCCGGGCGGCCAGCGCGGCCCGCCCGACGGGGTGGAAGAGCGCCAGCCGCCCACCGGGCCGTACGACCCTGGCCAGCTCCCGCAGATCCGTGGTGGGCTCCGACAGATGGGCGATCAGCCCGGCGGCGAAGACCGCGTCCAGGCAGAGCGGGCGCAGCGGCAGACGCGCCACATCGGCGAGCAGCAGAGCACCGACCTCGTCGCGACCGCTCCGTACGGCCGCCGCGAGCATCTCGCGGGTGAGGTCGGCCCCCAGCACGGTGCCCCGTGGCCCCACGGCGGCCCGGAGGGCGGTCGGTGCCCTGCCGGTGCCGCAGCCCGCGTCCAGGACGCTGTCGCCGGGACGCAGCCCCATCTCGGCCACCGCGGCGGCATAGGCAGGGCCGTCGTCGGGGAAGCGCGCGTCCCAGTCCGCCGCCCGGACCCCGAAGAATTCCTGTACACGCGTGTGGTCGTGGGTCATGGGCACATGATTCCCCACCGTGTATCGCCGCGTCCCGCCGCGTTGCGGGCCCGTGCGTACCGCGCGAGTGTCGAAGCACCGAATCGGAGGAGGACGGTCCCATGCCCATCGCCACGGTCGATCCCGCCACCGGCGAGACCCTGAAGACGTTCGACGCCCTGGGGTCCGACGAGATCGAGCGGCGGCTGGCCGTGGCCGCCGCCGCGTTCGAACAGCACCGCACCACGGACTTCGGCCACCGGGCCGCGCTGCTGAACCGCGCCGCCGACCTCCTCGATGAGGACCGGGACGACATCGCCCGCACCATGACCACCGAGATGGGCAAGCCGATCGGCGCGGCACGCGCGGAGGCGGCGAAATGCGCCAAGTCGATGCGCTGGTACGCGCGCCACGCGCCGGGACTCCTCGCCGACGAGCACCCGTCGGCCGCCGACGTCCAGGACTCGGGCGCCGCACGCGCGTATGTCCGCTACCGCCCGCTGGGCGTCGTGCTGGCGGTCATGCCGTGGAACTTCCCGCTCTGGCAGGTCGTACGATTCGCCGCCCCCGCGCTCATGGCGGGCAATGTGGGCCTGCTCAAACACGCGTCGAACGTCCCTCAGACCGCCTTGTATCTGGGCGACCTCTTCAGGAGGGCGGGTTTCCCCGAGGGCTGCTTCCAGACGCTGCTCGTGGGGTCCGACGCGATCGAGGGCATCCTGCGTGACCGCCGGGTGGCCGCGGCGACCCTGACGGGCAGTGAGCCGGCCGGGCGCTCCGTGGCCGCGATCGCCGGTGACGAGGTGAAGCCGACCGTGCTCGAACTCGGCGGCAGCGACCCGTACATCGTGATGCCGTCGGCCGACATCGACCGCGCCGCGCGGGCCGCCGTGACGGCCCGGGTGCAGAACAACGGCCAGTCCTGCATCGCGGCCAAGCGCTTCATCGTGCACGCCGACGTCTACGACGCCTTCGGTGAACGATTCGTCGCCGGGATGCGGAAGCTGACCGTCGGCGACCCGATGGACGAGTCGACCGATGTCGGCCCGCTGGCGAGCGAACAGGGCCGGGCCGACCTCGAGGAGTTGGTCGGCGACGCGGTCAACCGCGGTGCCACCGCCCGCTGCGGCGGGCGCCGCCCCGACGGACTGGCCGGCGGCTGGTACTACGAACCCACCGTCCTCACGGATGTCTCCCCCGACATGCGCATCCACCACGAAGAGGCGTTCGGCCCCGTCGCCACCCTGTACCGGGTATCCGATCTCGACGAGGCGGTGAGCGTCGCCAACGACACCCCGTTCGGCCTGAGTTCCAACGTATGGACGCGCGACGACGAGGACGTGCGGCGTTGCGTACGCGATCTCCAGGCCGGCGGTGTCTTCTTCAACGGCATGACCGCGTCCCATCCCGCGCTTCCCTTCGGCGGCGTCAAGCGCTCCGGGTACGGACGGGAGCTGTCGGACCACGGGATCCGTGAGTTCTGCAACATCACGACCGTGTGGCACGGCGCCGAACCGGACCGCAACGGCTGAGAAGCGCGCCCGCACTCCTCGAATCAGAAGATCTGCCCGCCCCTGAACCCCCTTGTTTGCCGGGGGTGTTCAGGGGCACACGCTGGTCGTGCTTCGGACAGGAGGCACGTCCGTGGAGCGGCGTACCGCTCCGGGCGTCGCCCGGTGGCCGCTGTGTGCTCCTCCGGTGACGACGGCCGCGTCGAGCGAGGAGCTGAAGAGCATCATGACCCCTCGGGTGATGGCCTACCGGGTGAGGCACGAGGACGTTCCTGACACCTCCGCGGCCTTCGAACGGGCCGCAGGACTGCCGGACGGCCCCGAGAAGTACCGGACCCGCGGGGAGATCGTGTGCGCCTGGCTCCCGATGGCCGACAGGCTGGCCGGGCGCTTCCGGCACCGGGGCGAGGCTCTGGAGGACCTGCGGCAGGTCGCCGCGATCGGACTGGTGAAGGCCGTGGAGCGGTACGACCCGCACCGGGGCACCGCGTTCGAGAGCTTCGCCGTGCCCACGATCACCGGGGAGCTCAAGCGGCACTTCCGCGACCGCCTGTGGTCCGTCCATGTCCCACGGCGGGTCCAGGAACTCCGGGCCCGCGTGCGCGACGCCCGCGACGAACTGGCGCAACGGCACGGCAATGTGGCGCCGACCGTCGACGAGATCGCCTTCCACGCGGGAATGACCCGGAACGAAGCGGTCATGGGAGCCGAGGCCATGGACTGCTTCAACGTGCTGTCGCTCGACGCGAGCCTGTCCTCCCCGGACGAGGGCCCCACACTGGGCGACTCCCTGGGGGCCTGGGACGCGGCGCTGGACGCCGTGGTCGATCGTGAGGCCGTCAAACCGCGGCTGCGCCGACTGCCCGACCGGGAGAAGCGCATCCTCTATATGAGGTTCTTCCGGGGGATGACCCAGAGCAGCATCGCCGAAGACCTCGGTATCTCGCAGATGCACGTCTCACGGCTGATCAACGACTCCTGTGCGCGCATCCGTAGGGATGTGATGCGCGACGCCGCTTAGGGCTCGTGCCTCGGGCGGCCGTACGGGTCGGCAGGTCCCGAGGTGCCGGACGGGCCGGCAGCCCGTCCGGCACCTGAGGTGAAACGGCCGGCCGGGGTGGTGTCACACGGCCTGATCGGCTGTTGTGTCGACGGGCGGGCCGCCCTTCCCCGCAGCGCCCGCCTGGCGCGGCACAGCACCTTTCCGGGCGCGCGCCGTGCCCGTACTGCTCCGCCCGCATGTGGAACATCGAGGCGTATCTGCCCTCGGCGGCCAACAGGCTCTCGTGGTCGCCCTGTTCGACCAGCCTGCCCTCGTGCAGGACGTAGATGAGGTCCGCGTGCCGCACACCGGACATGCGGTGCGTGACCAGTACGACCGCTCTCCGTTCGCCGGCCAGCCCCCGGATCCGGTCGAACGCCTCGATCTCCGACTCGGGATCGAGGGCGGACGTGGGTTCGTCCACCACGATCACCTGCGCGTCCCGGTAGTGGGCGCGGGCCAGGCCGAACTTCTGCCACTGCCCGCCGGACAGCTCGGACGCCCCGCGGAACACACGGGCCAGGAGGGTGTGGAACCCCTTCGGCAGACTCTCGGCGATCCTGTCCGCGCCCGAGTACCGGGCCGCCGCGTCCAGATCACCCTCGGCGGCGTCGGGCCTGCCGATCTCGATGTTCGTCCGGGCGGTCACCGGCCAGCGCTCGAAATCCTGGGTGAGCAGCGACACCCGGTCGAAGATCTGGTCGCGGTCCGCCTCCGCGATGTCGACGCCGTCCCAGGCCAACCGCCCGCTGTCGGGCAGGTGGAGTCCGGCGAGCAGCTTCACGAGCGTGCTCTTGCCGGAGCCGTTCTCGCCGACGAGGGCCACCACCGAGCCCATCGGAATGGTCAGGGACAACCCGCTGAGCGCGGGCGTCTCCCGGTCCGGATAGCTGAAGGAGACGTCCTCCAGGGTGATCACCTTCGTGGGCTCGGGGAGGGAACGGCCCCCGTACGGAATGGACCTGCCGCCGGCCTCCGCGAGGAACCTCTCCAAGTCGCGTACGTACAGGGACTCCTCGTGCAGCGAGTTCGTGGTCACCACGAGGGAGCCCAGGCTCGCCGAGTCCGACCGGACCGCGACCACGGCGGTGCCCGCCACGGCCAGGTCCATCCGCCCGGACATGATGAGCGCGGCCATCGTTCCGTATGTGATCAGCGCGGCCACTCCCGACAGCGCGGCGGCGAGCAGTTCGGTGGCCGCCTTGTCCCTGGCCAGCCGCGTTGCCTCGGTCTCCGCGCTCTCGGCCATGTTGCGGTAGTGCCTGAGGAGGAAGCGGCCGACGCCGTGCACGCGCACCTCGTGCGCGGCGGAGCGGGAGGTGAGGAGTCCGGCGATCAGGCGGCTGGCGCGCAAGTGCTCCACCCAGGCCATCACCGAGAGATGGCGCCGCTGGGACACACGCATCGCGCCCCAGCCGCGCGGCGCCGCGATCAGCAGGAGCATCGGCAGCAACAGCGGGTTAGTCGTTGCAGTCGCTGTGTCCCACGCAGGTCGTGTCGCATTATGGCTGGAGCGGGACCTTCGCCCGTGTCGCGCTCCGAAGCGGCAAGTTGTCCCTTTACTGGCCGAGTTGCTGACGAAGATTACACGGCAGGACAGCCTGCATCGCAGCTCGGCATCTTGCTGTCGGCTGTGCCCGACCCCCGCACCGCGGCGAAACGCGGACATCGGGCGACCGTTGTATGACCGTTCGGAGGCGTGAACTACTGGGACAGACGTAGGTTCCGGCTGCTGGTCCCAAGTCTCGGCTTCGGTCTACGTCTGCTCGGTGGACTGCTGGGCGGCCTCGCCTACGCCGACGCTGACCAGACCTGTCTCGTAGGCGACGATGACGGCCTGGACACGGTCACGGAGTCCGAGCTTGGCGAGGATGCGGGCGACATGCGTCTTGACGGTCGCCTCGGCCAGGTGGAGGCGACTGGCGAGTTCGGCGTTGCTCAGTCCTCGGGCCAGCAGGCCGAGGACCTCCAGTTCGCGCGGGGTGAGCGAGGCGAGGTCGCGGTGGAGGGCGGCGGTGTCGCTGCCGTGCTGGGCGAACCGCTGTACGAGGCGGCGGGTGATGGCGGGCGCGAGGAGAGCGTCGCCGGTGCGGACCGTGCGGACGGCCGCGGTCAGCTGCTCTGGGGTGACGTCCTTGAGGAGGAAGCCGCTGGCCCCGGCGGACAGTGCCGCGTAGACGTATCGGTCGAGGTCGAAGGTGGTCAGGATGATGACGCGGGGGGTGTCGGGGGCGCCGGTGAGGATGCGGCGGGTGGCCTCCAGGCCGTCCATGTCGGGCATCCGGACGTCCATCAGGACCACGTCGGGCCGGGTGCGGCGAACCGCGTCCACTGCTTCGGTTCCGTTGGTCGCCTCGGCGACGACGTCGATGCCGTCGGCGCGGAGGATCAACCGGAATCCGGTGCGGACCAGGGTCTGGTCGTCGGCGACGAGCACACGCAGCGGCTCGGTCACGGTGTCTCCAAGGGGATCAGGGCCTCCACACGGTAGAAGCCCTGACCAACACCGTGAAGCACGCGTCCGGCGCCACCGCCGCCGTGACCGTCGAATACGGCCCGCAGCGGCTCCGGGTGGAGGTCACCGACACCGGTGGACACCCGGGCGCGGCCACCGGAAGCGGCCGGGGCCTGATCGGCCTGCGCGAGCGCCTCGCCGTCCACGACGGAACCCTGAACACCGGCCGACGCCTGACCGGCGGCTCCGGCAGCGGCAAGTCCACGCTGCTCAATCTGATCGCGGGCCTGGACCGGCCGGACACGGGGACCGTCACTGTGGACGGGGTGCGGGTGGATCAGCTGGGCGAAGCCGGATCGGCGCTCTACCGGCGGTCGAAGATCGGCATGGTCTTCCAGTTCTTCAACCTGCTCGACGATCTGACCGTCACCGATAATGTTGTCCTGCCCGCGCGCCTCGCGGGTATGGCACGTGGTGAGGCAGATCGCCGGACGGCGGAACTCCTGGAACTGCTGGGCATCGACCGGCACGCCGGCGCCTACCCGGGGCGGCTGTCGGGCGGCGAGCGGCAGCGCGTCGCGGTGGCCCGGGCGTTGATGAACCGGCCGGCGCTGCTCCTGGCCGACGAGCCGACCGGGGCCCTGGACACCGCCGCCGGACAGGACGTCAGCCAACTGCTCACTGACCTCAATGCCGAGGGCCAGACCATCGTCGTGGTCACCCACGACCTGGCTTTGGCCCGGTCCTGCACAAACCGTACGGTCAGGATCGCCGACGGCCGGATCACCGAAGACGTCCGGTCGCAGGCCGTCGCCCCGGAGGCCGTCCGATGAGCGCGCTCGGCAGGGTGGTGCGCTCGGGGGTGGGACGACGCCGGGTGCAGACGCTGGTGATCGGGCTCGCCACGATGATGGCGGTGGCCGCCTCCGTCCTCGGCGGAACGCTGCTCGTGGTTTCCGGCGGGCCCTTCGATGACGCCTTCGCCAGGCAGCACGGCGCGCATCTGTCCGTGCAGTTCGACGCGGGCAAGGTGAGCGCCGGGCAGCTGTCGAAGTCCAAGGACGCCGAAGGGGTGAGCGCCGCGGCCGGGCCGTTCCGTACGGCGACGGTCACCCCGCGGTCGGACGGCTGGGACAACCCCGGGTGGCCGATGACTGTGGTCGGCCGGGGCGATCCCGGCCGGGACGTGGACGAGGCGGCGCTGCTCGATGGACGGTGGCCCACGCACTCCGGCGAGATCGTGCTGTCCGCCAACTCCGCGCTCATCCCGACCATGGGCATGAAGATCACCTTCCCCGATCTGTCCGGCGATCCGACACTGACGGTGGTCGGTGTGGCCCGCTCGGTCACGCAGACCGCTGACGCCTGGGTGGTTCCGTCCCAGATGGCGGCGCTCACCGTGCCGGGCAGCGGCGGCTACCAGATGCTCTACCGCTTCACCGACGCGGGCACCGCCGCGCAGATCACCGCGGGCGGCAAGGTCGTGACGCAATTCCTGCCGCCAAAGGCGGCCGTCGGCGAACAGTCATGGCTCACCGTCAAGAAGACCGCCGAGCAGGACACCGCCCTCTACGTCCCGTTCCTCATCGCGTTCGGCGCCCTCGGCCTGGTCATGTCGGTGCTCATCGTCGGCAACGTCGTCGCGTCGGCCGTCGGCATGGGAACGCGCCGCATCGGCATCCTCAAGGCCGTCGGCTTCACCCCGGCCCAGGTCGTGCGGGCCTACGTGGGCCAGGCGCTGATCCCGGCCGCCGCTGGCACGGCCCTCGGTGTCCTCGTCGGCCACTTGCTCGCCGTCCCCGTACTGGCCGAGACCGAGGAGGCCTACGGCACCTCGTCCCTGACCATCGCCCCCTGGGTCGACCTGGCGGTGATCGCCGGGGTGCTCGGCCTGGTGGTGGCGACCGCGTGGGCCAGTGCCTGGCGGGCAGGCCGGCTGCGCACGGTCGACGCGCTCGCCGTCGGGCGTACCGCTTCGGCGGGGCGCGGCCGGTGGGCAGCCCGCCTGGCCGGACGGCTGCCGTTGCCGCAGCCGGTCGCCCTGGGCCTGGCCCGGCCCTTCGCGCGGCCCGCCCGCGCGCTGGCCATGGGCACGGCGATCCTGTTCGGCACCATCGCCGTCACGTTCACCGTCGGGATGGGCGCCACGCTCGGCCAGGTGATGAAAGCCAAGGCCCACGACGTTGCCGATCTCACCGTGCCTGCGCCCATGCCGGACTTCGGACCCCAAGGCCCTGGCCCCGAGAAGCAGCCCAAGCAGCCCAAGACCGATCCCGCTGCAGTCGCCGCGGCCATCGAGGCCGCCGCCGGAACCGGGAAGTACTACAGCGCCTCGAAGGTACGGACGACCGTGTCCGGCCTGACCGGCACCATCGACGTGATCGCCTTCACCGGCGACGCCTCCTGGGGCGGCTTCACGATGGTCTCGGGCCGCTGGATCAACAGGCCCGGCGAGGCCGTGGTCCCGACCCCCTTCCTGGCCCCCACCGGCACCCGCATCGGCGACACCGTCACCCTGGACGGGCTGGCCGAGCCGGTCACGGTCCGGATCGTCGGCGAGGTCCTCGACCCCCGCAACGACGGCATGCAGGTCTTCACCGACGCCTCGACCCTCAAGGGCGCACATCCTGACCTGACGGAGACGAGTCATCACATCGCGGTCACGTCGGGCACCGACGTGGCCAGCTACGTCGGCGCGCTCAACGCAGACCTGGCACCACTGGGGGCCACCGCCCAGGCCGGCGGGCTCGGCTCCGGCAGCGACATGGTCGTCACGCTCAACGCGTTGTCCGCGATCCTCACGCTGATGCTCGTCGCCGTCGCCGCGCTCGGCGTGCTCAACGGCGTGCTGCTCGACACCCGCGAGCGCGTCCGGGAGATCGGTGTCCACAAGGCGCTCGGCATGACCCCCCGGCAGACCATCGCGATGGTCCTCACCTCGGTCGTCGTGACCGGACTGGTCGCGGGCGCTCTGGGCGTGCCGCTCGGCGTAGTCCTGCACGGCTGGGTCATCCCGGCGATGGGCGACAGCGTGGGGCTCCGCCTCCCCGGTTCCGTCATCGCCTTCTACCACGGAGCTGAACTGTTCCCGCTCGCACTCGGTGGCCTGCTCATCGCCACCCTGGGTGCACTCCTGCCCGCTGGCTGGGCCGCCGGGGCCCGAACCGCCACGGCCCTGCGCACCGAATAGGAGGTCAGGTTCAGAGCTCTTGCCTCCGACCCCCACCGCAAGGAGTGGTGGGGGTCGGTTGGCTACCGGCCTTCATCAAGGCGGTGAGCGTGTACGACCGGCAGAGACGGGTGGAAGGGACAAGCCATAGGCGCATCCTCTCCACCCGTCGGTGTCAACTGCACGATCCGAAGGGGACGGTGCTGCTCGGGGCGGGCAGTGGGCGCACGTTGTGATTGGCTGCCGCCTGCTTGCGCAGACGCTCGATCTCGTCGTGTTGGGCGGCCAGCCGAGAGATCGCCAAGGTCTTGAAATCGGTCAATTCCGCCAACTGCTCGTCGCGGGCGCTGATTCGCTTTCTCAGCTCAGCGTTCTCCTTCTTGAGCCGCTCGATCTGTGCGACTCGGGGATCGAGGATCTCCCCGGCGTCCCGAAGCTCCCTGAGTCGCCGCTCGAACTCCTCGGCGAGGTGCTGGTAGGCGCCGGGCCTGGTGGTGCCATCCCGGTTCGTTTTGGGATAGAAGCCGGTGCGGGTTACCCCGGCCAGGGCGGCGAGGGTCTTGAGGTCGGACTTTCCACCGGGCGGCAGGTTTCCGCTCAGAATCCGTTCCATAGCAGCCCGGATCGCGGCCTCGTTCCGGGTCTTGGTCTCCTCGGTGAGCCGGGCCATCTCAGTCCTCTCCGATGGGCGCCGCGGCTTGGGCGGCCGCGTCGATCTCTGTGACGACGCGCAGGGCGCGATCGCGCTCGGGTACCAGCCGTGCTTTCTCGCCCTTGGCCACCCGAGGGCTCTCGATGAACACATCGATGGCGGTGGCCTGTCCGGCCCAGACGGGACGGTGACAGGGGTGGTGGGTGGCCTGCGGGCAGCGAGCCGAGTCGCACATTCCGACCAGCGGCTTTGTCGCATTCGGTGTGCCGGCCAGGCGTAGGCACAGGGCCTTGGACGGGTCACGGAACCAGCAGAAGTTGGCAGGCCCGACGTGGAGTGTCTTGGCCTGTTTACGTAGGAGATTCTCCAGGTGGCGGTCGTCCTTGAGGATCTTCGGGTCTGTGTTGGCTGCGTCTTTCAGCTGGGCATCCACGTGGTGGAATGCCTCGATCAGGCCGCGTGCACCGGGACCGGCGGGCATACGGCCTGCTTGGACATCGCGGAATGCCTGCACCGTCAGCTGCACATGATGGGCTTCCTCGGCCTCCTCGATCTCGGCATGGAACAGTCGCTGGGATCCGCCGGGGCGAGCTAATGGTGGAGTCGGGTATTGGAACTGCTGGAATGCCTTCACAGCGGAAGCCTACGAATATGGCCAATCCGGACCGGAGAGTAGCCCTGATGGGCTGGCATCGGCTTCATCCGGTGGGCTACGTTGTGTAGCCATGACTACCGGGACGGCATTGCGCCACACACGGATTGGTGACCCGGTGCTCTTCTGAGCGCTGTGTGGGCCGGTGCTGGCCCGCTGTGGGATCGAGGATCCGGCGCTGCTGCGCGGGCTCCGCCTCCTGTCGTGTTGATCTCAGCTCGACACGTCAACCACGACAGGAGAACTCATGCCCACCAAGATGCTGCAGATTTCCACCGCGGACGGCCAGGCCGACGCGTTCGCCGCCTTCCCTGACGGTGGCGGACGGCACCCGGGGGTGCTGATGTACGCGGACGGCTTCGGCATCCGGCCCGTGCTGCGGGAGATGGCTCACGAACTGGCCGGGCACGGGTTCTACGTGCTCGCCCCCAACCTCTTTTACAGGCACGGCCCGGCACCGGTGATCGAGCTTCCCGAGCACATCGGAGAAGAGGCCCGGCCCGCGGTCTTCACCCAGCTGATGCCCATGATCGAGGCGCACACCACAGAACGTGTTCTGAGCGACGCTGACGCCTATCTCAAGTTCCTCACCGCTCAGCCCGAGGTCAGTGCCGGACCGGTCGCCGTGACCGGCTACTGCATCGGCGGCCTCCTGGCAACGCGCACCGCCGCGGCCCACCCCGGCCAGGTAGCCGCCCTGGCCGCATTCCACGGCCCGGTGGGAGCCGACGGCCCCGACAGCCTCTCCAAGCTCACCGCTGAGGTCCACTTCGGCCACGCCGAGAGCGACTTGACGCCCGAGATCCTCGGCGAGCTCAACCAGGCCCTGGACGCGGCGGGTGTCGGTTACACCTCCGAGATCTACCCCGACACCGTCCACGGCTTCACCATGTCCGACACCGATGCCTTCAACCCCGCTGCACTGCAGCTTCATTGGGATCGCCTGCTGCACCTTCTCAGCCGCACCCTGACCAAGAGCTGAGGCTCCGGCCCGGAAATCAAGCCCGAAGTACACGTCTCCGGAGTTCTGGCGGTGTTTCGGAGTCGGTGGAGGGCGGGCGACGCCCGCCCTCCACCGAGGGGTCCTTGAGGCAGAGCCGGCCCGTCCGGCGGGCAAGCTGTGGTAGGCAGGGCTGATGATCAGCCGACTCCCTCTCGACCAGCAACTTGAGTCCCTTCGCGTGGTGCTGTCCCGTAACGACATGTTGACGGAGGTCTTGTCGCGGGCGGCGACGCTGGAGCTGCCTGGGTGGTAT
Organism: Streptomyces sp. S4.7; assembly: GCF_010384365.1. Classification (NCBI taxonomy): domain Bacteria; kingdom Bacillati; phylum Actinomycetota; class Actinomycetes; order Kitasatosporales; family Streptomycetaceae; genus Streptomyces; species Streptomyces sp. S4.7. The sequence continues at coordinate 7,675,596 of NZ_CP048397.1, forward strand.
GTGACGGCCGGCTGCCTGTTCCAGACCGTGTGGAACGTCGTCACGGGCAAGCCGCCGACGAACGGCATCAAGGACTACGACCTCTTCTACTTCGACAGCGGCGACTTGTCCTGGGAGGCCGAAGACACGGTGATCAAGACCGGACGCAACGTCTTCGCCGGCCTGCCCGCCGAGGTAGAGATCCGCAACGAAGCGCGAGTTCACCTCTGGTATCAGGACAAGTTCGGTGTCCCGTGTCCGCCGTATGACTCCACTGAGGCGGCGATCGACAGTTTCGCCGCGACGACCTGCTGCCTCGGAGTACGAGTGGAGGCGAACGGCCAGTGGCGCGTGTATGCGCCGCACGGCCTGTCGGACGTGTTCAACCTCGTCGTCCGGCCGAACCCGGTGCTCGCTCCACGGACGGTCTATGAGACCAAGGCAGCGCGGTGGCGAGAGCAATGGCCCGAGCTGACTGTTCTGGAATGGCCCTCCACGAGTGTCATGTCGACCTCGTCCGTCGACTGACGTCGGCAGCGTAGGCGGCCCAGTCCCCCGCGGATGCCTGCTGCCACTGGACGGCGACCTTGATGTGGACATCGAGCATCCGGGCGAGGATCGCGGCGGGGAGCTCGGTCGCGAGAGTGAACAGTGCGGTGGAGCGATCCTGTTTCGGTCGGATCCCGATCTTATGGAGACGGATGCCGATCTGGCTGTCGGTGAGGGGGCGCCCTGGATGCCCTCCCGGAAATAGCCAGGGAACGTCCTCCGGAGTGCCGATCTTGGCCTTGCCACGGCGGGTTGCGACGAGCTCGCGGACCAGGCTGGCCAACGGCGCGGGCAGGACGACCGGCGAGGTGCCGAACGTGATGGAGACGGTCTCGCCGTCGAAGTGGACGTCATCGACGGTGAGTTGGCTGATGGTCGCGATCTTCTGTGCGTAGAGGATCAGTAGCAGTCCCGCGACGCGGTCCGGGGTCGGCAGCGTGTCGTCGTTGAGGAGGCGGCGGGCATCGGCCCAGCGTTTCTCGCTGTCGATGGTGCCGAGCGGGCCGGTCCAGCGGATGGTGCCGTAGGTCAGGCCGTGGGCATGTCGGTGCTGTACCGACCAGCGGACGAAGTGGCCGGTCTCGTCGCGGTAGCTGACCGTGGAGTCGGCCATCCAGCGTTCCAGGTCCGTCTGGGTGCAGATCCCCAGCGTGAGCCCTTCACCGGTGAGCCGGTCGAGGAAGTTGTGCGCCGCGGTGACGTGGCAGCGCACGTTCAGGTCTTGGAGCCGGGTGGTGTGCTCTTCGCCGAGGCGGCGCCGGAATCGGCGCAGGTGGTGCCAGACCGCGTAGCCGTGCAGGATCCGGCGCTCGGCGAGGTCGCTGCGGGCCTGGACCGTCGCAGTGATCCATTTCTCCAGGGCGATGAGGCGCTCGTCGCGGGGCGGTAGGGCTCCAGTCGCGACCAGGACACTGCGCAGGTGGGCCAGCACCTTGCCCGGGGGCAGTTCGTCGAGGACCTCGTGGGTGACGGGCCGCTCGTCGCGTCCTATGTGTTCAAGGAGGTCACGGGCCTGGGAGCGGGAGACCCAGGCGAAGGCGACGTCCGGGCGCTCGGAGCTCGTCAACGCCTCTTGGAACGGGGTGAGTTCGGGCCGGATGGCTCCGGTGGCGTCGCTGAGGAGGTCGCGTACTCGCTGATCGAGGACGCATCGCTGGCAGGGACGGGTGCTGAGCTGCCAGGTGACGGTGCAGACCGGGCAGCGGCCCCAGAAGTCCGGGTCGGGGTTAGTGCACTTCGCGCACAACGGCGCCTCCCAGGTGCCGCTGCGGGCCTGGGCGACGGTGCCGCAGCCGCTGCAGGCCACCCATCGCTGCTGGCAGCGGTCGCACCAGGGCTGGCCAGTGGCCCGGGACATGTCGCAGAGCGCCGTCCGCCCGCAGATGCCGCACTCCGCGGTGATCCTCGGTCGGCAGTTCTGGCAGCGTGGGCCATCAGGTAGCCGGTTCGCGACGGGCTTGCGGCGGCCGCAGCCGACGCACTCCTCCAAGTTCGCGGGCTGCCTGATCATGCAGTTCGGACACAGCGGTCGGCCCTCGGCGTCGCGTGTGGCGGCTTCGCGCACGGCGCCGCAGCCGAAGCAGGGGACGGCCGCGTGGCGGGCGAAGCAGGCCCGGCAGATCCTCTTGCCGTCCAGCAGCTTGGACAGCGCCTTCACTCCGTGGCAGCGCGGGCAGGCCGGTCGGACGACCTTGGTCGCCCCGGCCTTGACGAGTTCGTCGACGAACCGCAGGGCGGCCGGGGTGGGGGCTTCGTAACCGACGCCGGTCAGCAGCTCGGGGCGGGCGACGACGGCCCAGGCAAGGCGGCGCTGGCCGGCGGGCCGGACGGTTGCTCGCCCGAGCGCGGCCAGGACCACGTCGTCGTTGAGGGCGGGATCGAGGCTCGTGACGAGTTCGGTGAGTTCCTGGAGCGGATCGCCGTCGGTGTCCGGACAGTTCGCGCAGCGGGGCTCACCGTGACGGTCCCGGCTGACGACGCGTCGCTCTCCATGGCATCCCGCGCAGATGGCGGGCTTGTCGAAGCAGCGCGAACAGCCCCAGTGCCCGCCTTTGCTGCTGCCGACGTAGCCGCATGCGCGGCCGTATTCCCCGCAGCTGGGCAGTGCGACGTTCTGGGCGCCGGCCTCGTTCAGGGCCATCAGCAGTTTCGCGACGCAGTAGGGCGCCGGCGGCTGTCCGGTCTGCAACAGTGACGGGTCGTCGTGCAGGGCCTGGGCGAGGCTGCGGCGGCCGGCTCGTGCGCGTACGACCGTGAGGACGATGTCGCGGACGCGCTCGGCGGGCAGGTGCTTTTCGACGTTCCCGACCAGCCGCACGACCAGGTCGACCGGATCCGCGATGACCTCCTCGGCGAGACCTGTCACCGGTCAACTCCGCTGATGCGAGCCCGCCGGGGCCGCAGGTCGCCGACACCTTCGGAGACCGAAGTCCCGCCTGCGGCGGCCTTCTTCGGCTTCGTCGCGGAACCGGCCACGGCGATGGGCTCGATGAGGTGGTCCATGGTGCAGTCGAGGATGTCGAGCAGGGCCATGAGGATCTTCAGGCTGAGGCGTTCGGGCCGCTCGACGACGAGCCGGTAGACCTGGCTCGACGACAGGCTGATGCCGCGTTCCTTCAGCGGCGGGATGAGGTCGGTGGTGGAGAACATCCCGCGGTCCGCCATGACCTTGCGCAGGTGCCAGTGGTAGTCGAGCTTGGCGGCCATAATCGGGTCCTTCCTCGTCAGACGCTGGCGAACGCCGGGGCCAGGGCCTTGCTCAAGGCAGTGTTCATGAAGTCGTCGCTGACGTGCGTGTAGATGGCCGTGGAGCTGTCGCACTCGTGACCGACTTGCTGCTGAATAAATCGCCTATCTACTCCGTCTTCGGTCAAATGCGTGATGTATGAATGGCGGATTGAGTGCGGAACTAGATCTTTTGGGAGTTTTAGGGCGTCGCGGTATGCCTCGAACCGGTCGTTGATGGAGCCGGGCTGGAGGCGTCCGCCGCGTTCGGTGATCCAGAGAGCCGGGTGGTCGGGGAACCCGAAGCGCGGCCGGACGTTCTCGACGTAGTCCGCGACCGCCTCGACGGCCCAGTCCATCACCGACAGCACGTTCCGGCGCCGTGGCGGCTGGCCCTTCTTCGCCTTGCTGTAACGGACGTTGAGTGTGCCGTACCGGCCGAACTGGCGAGCCTTCGGGTTCCGCCCGAAGTCGACCACGTCCAGCTTGGACGTCTCGGTCCGGCGAAGTCCCCAGCCGTAGATGACCTTGAAGAGGGTCGCGTCACGGTAGGCGGCGAGGGCTCCCTTGCGTTTGGACTTCACGGCGCGTGCGACCTGGTCGTCGGCGTAGTCGAGGAACCGCTGCAGTTCTTCGCGGGTGAACGGCCTCGCTTCCGGATCTCCCTCGTAATCCTGGAGGTGAGGGAGGGTGTTCCACTCGTGAGCGATGGCCACCGGATAAGCGCCGAAGGCTTCTTCGCATACCGGGCCCCAGCCATAGCGGGCGTCGATGAGGAGCTCGGTGAACAGTCGAACCGTGCCCTGGTAGCTGCGGATCGTGGAGGGCGCCAGGTGCTTCTCGCTCGTCAGCGAGGCCGACCACTCGTCCATGTGGGCCGGCGTCCACTGCCACGGGTACTCGTTCGCGAAATCGAGGAACCGGCGGATCAGTCGTTCCCTCGGGTCGATCGTTTCGTCCTTCAGTCCCCGTGACTTCTGCTGAGCTCGCCAACCTCGCAGCATCGCGTCGAACATCGCGTCCTCCGGACGCAGTTGGACCACCCCGGAGACAAGCTCCATGCGAGCCGACCCAGCGAGGGCCACCTTCTGCTGATGCGCCACTCCAGACCATCCCTTCTGGAGGGCAGATCATGCATTAGACGGGACAGTGTTGGCAACATGCCTGGTCAGGGCGTCAGATCGTAGTAGTGTCGGAGTCCGTCAGGCTCTCTCCGTGAGCAGGCGACCTGCGACTTCTCGCCCGTCTGATGCAATTCCCGAGGGTTGATGTAAAGCTCTGTGGACAGGACGCTCTGGTGGCCGAGCAAGTCCCGCAGGATCAGCATCGGATCGTTCCGGGTCAGATAGAGAGCCATCGCGGCGTCGTCTCCGGTGTCCGCCGCGAGGGCAGCCGCCCGCTGGTAGTAGCCCGTGACCAGCCACTCCAGGGTCGCCATCGCCATCGAGTGACGCAGCCGGTGCGGGGCCACCGTCGGAAACCGCGGCTCGAACCGCTCGCGGATACGGGCCGAGGTCCGACGGAAGACCGTGGCCCAGTCCACGAAGGGCTGCCCCGAGGACTGCAAACCCAGCAGCGGCGAACTGCCATCCGGAGCGACCAGGCGCAGCCTCTCGGACGGACGTAACTTCCGCCACGACCGCCGCTCCCCGTTGAAGAACGCGCCATCCCAGTCGGGCTCCTCCACTACCAGCGGCTCACCCAGCTTCGACGGCGGCCGCCACGTGAAGCCCTCGGCCGACGCCGCCCGGTCCAACTCGATGTACTGGTGCACCTCGGTTAGCGCCTCATAGCTAATCCACGATGTACGAGCCTTCTGCCCCTTGGTGATCGCATGGCTCAGCGGAAACAGCACGGGCAGCGTTCGCGGGCGGGACGGAAGAGGCGGTACCTCGTAGACCGTCAGGTGCGTGAACTCCTGCCGCCGCAGACCACTGGAGAGCACCAGGCCGGCCATCGCCGCGTTGCGAGCCCCTTCCCGACCCCGGTAGCGCGGGTCCGGCTCACCATCCGGGCCGAGCCCTGCCAGGCCCCGCACGAACAGCTCCGCGAAGTCCCGTTCCAGGTACTTGATCGTCGTGTGCGGCCTCGGAGTGCGCAGCTTCGCGAGGTTCCGCTCCACCTCGACCAGCACCCCCTCTGCCATGCGCCGGCCCGTCCGGTAGCTGAACGGCACGGCGGAGGCGATGCCTTCTTCACGGGCCCATGAGTAAAAGCCCGACAGGATGCCCATGTTCAGGTTCCACGCGCTGGGGTCCCAGCGGTCCTTCAGCTCGCCGGCCAGCCGGTACTCGGCGTACATTCCCAGGGCGGCGCGCAGGTCCTGACCGTCACCCAGGGGGCTGACACCCCGGACGTGGAGGAACGTCAGTCAGTCGCGGAGGCAGCTGGCGCTGTTCTGCCAAGTGCGCGTGGCCGGGGCGCCGTTCAGCGGAAGCTCACGCAGCCAGCGATTGACGAACACCGTCGGTCGGGGCGCTCCTGGAGCGTCCTCGAATCTCAGGTCGTCGTCGATGAGTACAGGCATCCGGTTCCGGATGAGCGGCTGTCGAGCCACATCCCAGGACTCCCAGCCGGTCGCGGAGAAGCCGATCAGTTGCATGGCGCGGAGCCTAGATATTCGACACGACCTCAGTGCAACAGACTTGGAGAAATCACTCCAAGGTGTACCGAGAGGAAAGCGACACGATGATTAAGCAGCGACTTGCGGGTGCAGCACGGTCAGTACTCCGCCGACGGCGAGCAGCGACACGACCCCGTTCATGGTGGCGACGCTGGCGCCGATCATGTTGCGTGCCGACGGTGGACCGTACTGGGCGGTGTCGATCAGGCGACGGAACTCGCCGTCCTCGATCGCCTCCAGTTCCACCCGGACCGCGGCGCGCAGGTACTCCTCGTTCGCGGCCCGTTCGACCTTCGGCTCCAGGCGCCCGGCCGCGGACGTGGACCACGAAGCCAGGAGCGCGCCCACGACCGCGACGACCGCGCCCACCACGAGGGCGGGCAGCGCGTCGGAGACCCGGTCGGCAGCGCTCCCGCCACTGAGGAGCGAGCCGAGCACCGAGTTGACCACCAGCAGGCTCAGCGCGGCCGTCAGCCCCTGACCGGCCTCGGCGACACCGACGGTCACCAACGCCGGCCGGTCCGTCCGCCAGGCGAGCCGCAGGGTGCCCGCGACCATTCTCGGCATCGCGCGCACCGAGGACAGCAGACCGAGTTCGAGCGGTGCCCACTCGTGGTCGGACCAGCCCGTGTCATAGCGCAGCGGTCCGCCGAACAGCTCGCGCTCGCTGTCCGACACCACGTTCTCGGCGGGCCCGGGACGCTTCAGTAACCTCATGCGGCGCCACCCCCGGCGTCAACCTGACGCATCGGGGGGCCGATCGGTGAGCTGTCGGCGAACAGCGGTCTCTCGAACGCGCGGTGAACGTCCAGGGGCGGGGCGATGGGTTTCATGGTTCCTCCTGGGAGCGGCGTCGATGTGCACGGTCACTGATGAACGCCGCTGATCAAGTGGCCGTAACGGGGAGCGTCCCGCGAATTCTTGACGGAAAGTTCCAGTTGACGGCAGACATGGGCAGACGTCCGGAAAGTGACCGTAATCCTGTGTTCGTTTCACTCCGCCGTGACAGGTGACACGATCGAGGGATTGCATTGCGGTGGTGAATTGACAGAAGTGGCGGCTCGGCGCCGGAGGCTGCGCAAGGGGAGTGGTCTGTCACCGACGGGGACGCGAGACGTTGCGAAGGCATACAGCCAGGCCCGATATTGATCGTTTCAGTGATGGGAACGGCCGGTTCCATGCGACCTTCCCGGGTCGCCGGATCGCTTGCCCGTGAGCAGGTCGGTGCGCGAGGCTTGCGAATGACGGGGGAGATACGGGGCACAGGGCGCGGTACCTGTCTGAACGGGGAGAGTGGTCACCAATGGCGCTGGAACACGGACTTGACTGGCTTCTGGAGGATCTGACCGGTCGGGTCGAGCCCATACGGCACGCGCTCGTGCTGTCCAACGACGGGCTGGTGACCGGTACGAGTTCGGGTCTGGCGCGCGAGGACGCCGAGCATCTGGCGGCGGTCTCCTCGGGTCTGCACAGTCTCGCCCGGGGATCCGGTCGGCACTTCAACGCGGGCAAGGCGCGTCAGACCATGATCGAGTTCGATGACGCGCTGCTGTTCGTGACCGCGGCGGGGGACGGCAGTTGTCTGTGCGTGCTGAGCGAGGCGGAGGCCGATGTGGGTCAGATCGCCTACGAGATGACGCTGATGGTCAACCGGGTCGGTGAGCATCTCGGCATCGCGGTGCGGCAGTCGGGCCATACGGCGGTCACCGACGCCTGAGGGGCGCCCAGAGTTATCCACAGGGCGGGCGAGGAAACTGACGCTGGGCTACGGTCGTCACCGAGAGTAGTAATCGACTCACGGGGGAGCACGTAGATGTCTGTTGTGGAAGTGTCGGAGACACTCGCGGCCGGTCGAGCGGCCCAGGAACTGCGCCTGAAGCGGGGCGAGTTCGAGCTGGCGACGCAGATGGGGCACGTCCGTACGGTCGGTGGCGCCCTGAGCGGCCGACGCCGGGTCCCGCGCGGCGAGGTTGAGCGGCTGCGGAGGGCGGCGGGTTTCCCCGGCGCGCTGCGCGAGCGGGTGCGGACGGTGGGCACGGCCGAGGGGGCGGAGCTGATGGACATCAGCCCCGGCCGCTTCACCCGGCTGGCGCGTGCGGGGTATCTGGTGCCGGTGCGTTTCTATCTCAATCGCTATCGAGCGGTCGTGTGGCTCTATCTCGCCGAGGAGCTACGGGCGTTCGCGAGCGGTGAGCCGGGCTTGCCGGCGGGGCGGTTGCCGCGATCCGGGACACGTGCGGGGCCACGGAAGCCGACCGGCCGTGCCCGCTGCGGCTCGGACATGGGCGTGGTGCCCGACGCCAAGGCAGGGGAAGCGGCCGGGGTGATGGTGCCGGAGGAGGACTGCCGTCCGCGCAACTGGCGAGGTCGCCGTATCGGCCTGCTGCTCCACGAGAGCGACGACCGGTGGGAGCGTGCGGCGATCGTCGGTTCGGTGCTCGATCCCGTCCAGCTGGCCGAGCTGGTTCCGGATCCGTACGAGCGCGCGTGTCTGAACCGGTTGCGGCCGGATCTCGCGCCGGGGCGTCCCGGGTCGGAGGCGGGGCGCGAGGTCATGGGGCGGCTGCTGACCGCCGACGAACCGGACGAGATCAGCTGGCACCGCTCCAGCCTGACCGCGCTGCTGGCCGACGCCCGACGGGACCGGCAGGCGCCGCGCCCGAGCGGCACGGCTCCTACTCTGACGCGCGCACAGGAAACCCCGTCCGCCGAGGATTCGGCGCGGACCACTGATTCGGTACGGGCCACCGGTTCGGTCGGGACGTCCGAACCGGTCCCGTACGGCGGCGGACGCGGACGTCCGTTGCTGACCCGGCTGAGGGGCAGGAGAGTGCGGGGCCGAGAGGCGGCGTTGCCTCTCGGCGGCACCGCCGACCGTTGAGTTCGAGCCCTGCCCGGCCCACCGGGCCGGTCAGGACTTGGCTTCGCCGGTGACCATCGTGAGTTCGGGGGAGAAGCTGCCCCACTCCCCGTCCGGCAGCTTCGCGCGGATCTTCACCTTGTAGCTGACACCGGGCTTCTTGCCCGCGAAGACGCTCTCGGTGGTCTTGCCCACAGGAGCCTTGTTGCCCCAGACCAGCGTGGTGGTCAGCTTCCCGTTGAGATGGATCTCGTACGAGGGCACCTCGCCGTCGACCTTCGGAGGCAGCCAGGACAGATCGAGGTAGTAGGCACCGTCCTCGGCGCTCTTGTGCCGTTCGACCTTGAAGCTGAGCGGTGCCGTGTCGGGGTCGTCGCCGGGTCCCTTCGGGGTGCTGATCTCCACGGGGGCGCTGGCCGGTGAGGTGTTGTCGGCGGCGTCCCGCGCCTGGAGGGTGAACGAGTAGTCGGTGCCGGGGCGCAGCCCCGTGACCTTGGTCGAGGTCGCGTCGCCGCCCACGCTGTGGATCTTCGAGCCGCTCTGGAGGATGTCGTACGAGGTGATGCCCTGGCCCTTGCCCGGTGCGCTCCAGGTCAGTTCGGCGCCGTGCGAACCGTCGTGCTTGCCGCGCAGTTTCGTCGGCTTCGCCGGGGCTTCCTTGTCCTCGGCGACCACCGCGGGTGTGGTGACCGGCTTCTTCTCGCTGTGCGGCGAGAGGTTGCCTGCCGCGTCCTTGGCACGCACCGAGAAGGAGTAGGCGGTGGACGGCTTCAGATCGGTGACGTCGATCATCAGTTTCTCGGGGGGAACGTCCTTGACCTTCCTGTCGCCTCGGTAGACCACGTAGCCGCTGACCGCGACATTGTCCTTGGCCGCTTCCCACATGACGTGTGCGGACAGTGCGCTGCCGGCCTCAACGCTCAGGCCGGTCGGTGCGGATGGCGGCTGTGAGTCCTTGTCGTCACCGCCGCCGCCGCAGGCGACGAGGGTGAGAGCGGTAGCGGCAACGAGCGCGACCTGGGTGGGGGTCCGTCGCACGATCGTCTCCTCCGTCCAAGGCGAGGGGCAATGGTCTAGACATATATGACACAGTGTCGGGTTCACTTCAAGAGCTGGTGCCAGTTGGAATGCGAAATCGAGGGAAGCCGACACTCCGCCCGGCCAGCGGACCGGGCCGTACGCGGACCCCCACGCACAATGACCTCGATCCACCGACAATCGGGAAGGAACTGAACGTGCAGATCGATCTCGCAGGCAAGACCGCCCTGGTCACCGGCTCCACACAGGGCATCGGGGCGGCCATCGTGACCGGACTCGCCCGCGCGGGAGCCCGCGTCGCGGTCAACGGACGCTCCGAGGAGTCCGTGTCCGCCGCCCTGGACAGTCGGCGTGCCGAGTGTCCGGGCGCGGAGTTCCTGGCCGCGCCGGGTGACGTCTCCACCGAGAGCGGAGCCGCGCAGGTTCTCGAAGCGGTGCCACGGGTGGACATCCTCGTCAACAACCTGGGCATCTTCGGGCGGCGGCCCGCGCTGGAGATCAGCGACGACGAGTGGCGGCGCTACTTCGAGGTCAATGTCCTCGCCGCGGTCCGGCTCACTCGCGCTTGTCTGGGCGGGATGACCGAACGTGGCTGGGGCCGCATCCAGTACATCGCCAGTGACTCCGCGATCGTCGTCCCCGCCGAGATGATCCACTACGGAGTCTCCAAGACCGCGCTGCTGGGGGTGTCGCGCGGCTTCGCGAAAGCGGCGGCGGGCAGCGGCGTCACCGTGAACTCCGTGCTCGCGGGACCCACGCACACCGGCGGCGTCGAGGACTTCGTCTATGAGCTTGTCGACAAGTCCCTTCCCTGGGACGAGGCCCAGCGCGAGTTCATGCGTGAGCACCGGCCGCAGTCGCTCCTCCAGCGGCTCATCGAACCCGAGGAGATCGCGAACATGGTCGTCTATCTGAGCTCGCCTCTCGCGTCCGCGACCACCGGGGCCGCGGTGCGTGTCGACGGCGGATACATCGACTCGATCGTTCCGTGATTTCTCGTTGATGACAGGATGGGTCGCTGTGCAGACCAACACACTTGTCGTCCGTCGCGCGGTGCCTGCCGACGCGCCCGACATCTCCGGACTCTGGCTGAGATCGTTCGCGGCCGCCCTCCCGAGTGTCACTCGCCCCCACAGCGAACAGCGGATACACGCCTGGATCCGGGACATCGTCCTGCCCACCCAGGAGACCTGGGTGGCGACCGTCGAGGAGACGGTGATCGGCATGATGGTGATCGAGGGCGGGGACATCGACCAGCTGTACCTCGATCCGGACCATCGGGGCTGCGGTATCGGCGATCGCCTGCTCGAACTGGCGAAGCGGCGTCGGCCCGGCGGACTGTCGCTGTGGACGTTCCAGGTGAACGGGCCCGCACGGCGTTTCTACGAGCGCCACGGCTTCGTCCCGGTGGAGAAGACCGACGGCCGGGGCAACGAGGAGAACGAACCGGACGTGCACTACAGCTGGCGCCCCGAACCGGGCGGTGGCGGCATCCCCGGTCCCGCCAAGGAGCCTGATCCGGCGGCCCACTGAACAGGAACCGTGTCACGCGCGTTCGACGGGCCGGGGCGCGATCGCCGTCGTATCCGTGAACACGTCGCCGTCCGGCGCCTTCCCGGCGGCGACGAAGACCGGTGGAACAGGAGCGAACAGCACCTGCCCGGCCGCAGTGGTTGTATCGCGCGTCGCCTCGCGCCGTACCGCGGTTCCGAACCGTCGGGTGCGGCACCACCACGCAACCGTTCGGTGAACGGGACGGGCCGCCGCGGTTTCTCCGTCGGGCAGGGGCGAGATCGCGTCACATCCGCGGTGCGCCGGGGTCGACACCACCGACAACCGCAGGAAGTTGCGCGAGGTGGGACGGCTCCGCCGGGAACCGAACGGCCGACAAGTCCTGCTCATCCCCACAGCGGGAGACGCGGGGCGACGGTCCGTCCGATTGGCGACCGGCCGAAACTCGACACTTGGTCTAGACCTTGACAGGTAGTGCGAGTTCCGGTTTGGTTCCCTCACCCCCATGGCGGCCGTCGCTCAACGACGGCCGCGCGAAGGAGTGAGTCGTTTGCGACAGCGAATTCTTGCACTGTTCACCGCGCTGGTCTCGGCCATGGCCCTCGCGGTATTCCTGCCCGCCTCGACCTCGGCGGCGGCCACGTCGGCCGCCGCGTGTACCACCGGATGGAACGCGTCCACGGTCTACTGGGGTGGCGACACCGCCTCGTACGACGGCCGCAATTGGACGGCGAAGTGGTGGACCCAGAACGAGAGACCCGGCACGGTCGACGTCTGGGCCGACAACGGCGCCTGCGGTGGTGGCCCGACCGACCCGCCGCCCGCCGGTGGCTTCGTGGTCAGCGAGGCGCAGTTCAACCAGATGTTCCCGAGCCGTAATTCCTTCTACACCTACAACGGTCTCAAGGCCGCGCTGAGCGCCTACCCGGCCTTCGCGACCACCGGCAGCGACACCATCAAGCGCCAGGAGGCCGCGGCCTTCCTCGCCAACGTCAGCCACGAAACCGGCGGCCTGGTCCACATCGTGGAGCAGAACACGGCCAACTACCCGCACTACTGCGACAGTTCCCAGTGGTACGGCTGCCCGGCCGGCCAGGCCGCGTACTACGGCCGCGGACCCATCCAGCTCAGCTGGAACTTCAACTACAAGGCCGCGGGCGACGCCCTCGGCATCGACCTGCTCGGCAACCCCTGGCTCGTCCAGAACGACGCGGCCGTCGCCTGGAAGACCGGCCTCTGGTACTGGAACACCCAGAACGGTCCGGGCACCATGACCCCGCACAACGCGATGGTCAACAGCCGCGGATTCGGCGAGACCATCCGCAGCATCAACGGCAGTCTCGAATGCAACGGAGGCAACCCCGCACAGGTCCAGAGCCGGATCGCCAAGTACCAGAGCTTCGTCCAGATCCTCGGCACCACCCCCGGCGGCAACCTCGGCTGCTGAGTCCGGAGCGTCACTACGACAATCGGACGTAGTTCAGAGAACTGTTCTGCGACCTCCTCGTTGACCGGTTCGGGGCAGAGACCCGTCTGCCCCGGACCGGATCAGTGTCCGTGCCCCGCCGCCCGCGAGCGGTGGGGCACGGCGGACGAGTGGAGGTTCGCCATGCCAGGCGGTACCCAGTCGCAGTCGCGGCCCGTGCAGGCGCGCCCTGCGGAACCCGCGGCCCCCGCGCCACCATGCCCGCGCCATGACCCGCCCGTATCGCGGGCGCCCGCCCCACCGCCTCCGCCGTCGCTGCCGCCCAGCCGCTCCCGGCGTCTCTTCCTGCGCGCGGCTTTCGCCCTCGGAGTGATCGGCGGTACGGCGACGGCCCTGCTGCCCGTCCTCCGCGCGGACCCCCGTACCGCCGGTGCTCCGCCCGCCGAGGCAGCGGGCCCACCGCCGGTACCGGCGAAGGGGGCCGAGCTGTTCGACGAGATGTACGGCGGCCGGCACATCCAGGGGACGGACGCGGGCGTCCTCATCGATGGCCGGCCGCTGCACGTCATGCGGCGCGCCGACGGCAGCCATCTCAGTGTGGTCAACCACTACGAGTCGTTCCCGACCGCCCTCGCGACCGCCCGCGCGGCGGTCGACGACCTCGGCGGTGCCCAGCTCTCGCTCGCCGGACCGGCATTCCACTGACCCGCAGGGAGGACCCTCCACGGTGCACATCAGAAAGAATCAGCGCAATCTCACCAGTGCGGAGAAGAAGCGCTTCGTCGCCACGGTCCTGGAGCTCAAACGACAGGGCCGCTACGACGAGTTCGTCCGCCAGCATGTCCAGTACTACCGGGCCGACGGCGACGAGGGGCTGCGGGCCGCGCACATGGCGCCGTCGTTCCTGCCGTGGCACCGCAAGTACCTGCTGGAGTTCGAGCGGGCGCTCCAGCGCATCGACCCCAAGGTGACCGTGCCGTACTGGGACTGGACGACGGACAACACACCCGCCGCGTCCCTGTGGTCGGAGGACTTCCTCGGCGGCGACGGCCGTTCCTCCGACGGGCAGGTCACGACCGGGGCGTTCGCCTACGGGGCGGGCAACTGGACCATCGACGACGGGGTGCTGGAGCGGAAGTTCCTGGTCCGCGCCTTCGGCCGTCCCACCTCACCGATCGCGCTGCCCACCAAGGCCGAGCTGGCCTGGGCGATGGACGAGTCGGTCTACGACGCTGCGCCCTGGGACTCGACTGCCCCGCGCGGCTTCCGCAATCGCCTCGAAGGCTGGACCGCGGCCAGCGACAAGACGCGTTGGCGTAATCACAACCGTGTCCACCGATGGGTGGGCGGCCAGATGCTGGGCGCGACGGCGCCGCACGACCCGGTCTTCTGGCTCCACCACGCCTTCGTCGACCTCCTCTGGGACCGCTGGCAGAAGAAGCACCCGAAGGCGACCTATCTCCCGCAGCGGAAGCTGGGCGGCGGCGATCCCCAGCGCGGACAGGCGATCAGCGTGGACGAGCCGATGCCGCCGTGGCGGACGAAGCCGTCGGAGATGCTCAGCCACCGGAGTCTGTACCGGTACGAGGCCTGAGCAGGGGTTCGCGCGGGCGCGCCCCCGGGCGCCTCGCGCCGACCCCGCCCGCACACCTGGTTCCGCACGCACGACGGCCTCCCGCATCGGATGCGGGAGGCCGTCGTTTCACGCCTCAGTCGCGGGCGGGGACGTATGCCCCCGGGCGGCGGAGGTTCAGCGGCCGTAGCCGCCGCTGTGGTGCTTGGCGTCGGCGTTGACGCACTGGTTGCCGAACGCCGGGTTCAGCAGGCCGATCACGTCGATGGTGTTGCCGCAGAGGTTCACCGGGACGTGCACGGGCACCTGGACCACGTTGCCGGAAAGGACTCCGGGCGAACCGGCGGCCACAGCCTCGGCGCCGGCGTCGGCAGCGGCCATACCGGCACCGCCGGCCAGCACGGCGCCCGTGCCGGCGAGAACAGCAGCTGCCTTCGCAATACGCGACATCAAGTTTCTCCTTGAACGTTTCGAGCACAGCCGCACCATTCGCGGCCTTCACGCACGTTCAACGCGCAAACTCACCCCCGGTAACGAAATTGATCCAATCGGTGAGGAAATGCCATGCGACAAAGGGGTGCACGCGTGTTTACCCTCGGGGTGAACGCTTGTGCACCCGGGGCCGTACGGGGTCACGGACGCCTCCACACCGCAGACGACCGGAGAGCAGATGTCCGCAGCAGCAATACCGGAGCCCGGACCGGCACCGGCACTCGAACCCGTGGAGGGCCGGCGCCGCCGCTTCCTCGTCGCGGTGCTCGCCTTCTGCGGAGTAGTGGTCGCCGTCATGCAGACGCTGGTCGTACCGCTGCTGCCGCACGTGCCCGCCCTGACGGGCAGCACGCCGGCGGCAGCGAGCTGGCTCGTCACGATCACGCTCCTGACCGGCGCCGTCTTCACCCCCGTGCTCGGCCGTGTCGGCGACATGTACGGCAAGCGCAGGGTCCTCATCGCCTCGCTGGGTGTCCTCGTCGCCGGTTCGGTCATGTGCGCCGTCAGCTCCCACATCGGTGTGCTGATCGCCGGCCGGGCACTCCAGGGCGCCGCGCTCGCCGTCGTTCCGCTCGGCATCAGCATCATGCGCGACGAGCTGCCGCCCGCACGGCTGCTGTCCTCCGTCGCCCTCATGAGCTCGACCCTCGGGATCGGCGCCGCCGTAGGTCTGCCGGTCGCCGCCCTCGTCGTCCAGAACTTCGACTGGCACACCATGTTCTGGGCCTCCGCCGTGCTGGGACTGATCGACATCGTGCTCGTCCTGTGCTGCGTCCCGGAGTCACCCCTGCGCTCCCGAGGCCGGTTCGACGTCATCGGCACCCTCGGCCTGTCCGCCACCCTCGTCAGCCTGCTCCTCGCCGTCACCCAGGGCGCGGACTGGGGCTGGACCTCCGCCCGCACCGTCGGACTGCTCGGGGCCGCACTGACCATCGGTCTGCTCTGGGGCGCGTACGAGCTGCGCACCACGTCTCCCGTGGTCGACCTGCGGGTCTCCGCGCGCCCCGCCGTACTGCTCACGAACATCGCGGCCCTCCTCACAGGCTTCGCCTTCTACGCGAACTCCCTGGTCACGGCGCAGATGGTGCAGGAGCCCACGAGCACCGGTTACGGAATCGGCGCATCGATCGTCGTGGGCGGACTGTGTCTGCTGCCCGGTGGTCTCGCGATGGTGGCGCTGTCGCCGGTATCCGCACGGATCTCCGCGAAGTACGGCCCCAAGACGGCCCTGGCGCTCGCCGCCGCGGTGATGGCCGTCGGGTACGTGGTGCGCTTCTTCACCAGTCACAGCCTGTGGCCGATCATCGGCGGCGCGACCGTCGTCGCGGCGGGCACCGCGATCGCCTATTCGGCCCTGCCCGCGCTCGTCATGCGGGCGGTACCGGCGGGCGAAACCGGAGCGGCGAACGGACTCAACACCCTGATGCGGTCCGTGGGGCAGGCCTTCTGCAGCGCGGTGGTCGCCGCCGTGCTGGCCAACATCACCTTCCAGGCGGGCGGCCGTACCGCGCCCACGCTCCACGCCTATCTGCTGGTCTTCCTCATCGCGGCCGGCGCGGCCCTGCTCGCCCTGGCGGTCACCCTGTGCCTGCCGGGCCGCGCGGTGGCGGCCGAGGCGGGTACCGTCGGCAAGGAGCAGACAGCAAGCCGTACGTTCGCCGAGGAGGGCGCGTGACGACCGGACATGCGGCCGACGGGACGACGGTCCCGGGGACGGACGCGGGCGTCGGCCCCGACCCCGACCCCGACCCCGACCCCGACCCCGACCCCGGCCCCGACCCCGACCCCGACCCCGACCCCGACCCCGACCCCGACCCCGGCCCCGGCCGTCTCGCGATCCTGCGCGCCGCGCGCCGCGCGTTCACCCAGCGCCCGTACGCCGAGGTGACCATGCGCGGCATCGCCGCCGACGCCGGCGTCAGCGCCTCGCTCATCGTCAAACGCTTCGGCACGAAGGAACGGCTGTTCAACACCGTCGCCGACTTCGGCCCGGCCGCCGACAAACTCTTCGCCGCGCCCCCCGCCGTCCTCGGCAGGCACCTGGTGATCACCATGGTCCGGCTGCGGCGCGAGAACCACTCGGACCCCCTGCTGCGCGTCGTCTTCTCCCTCGGCAACATGGACGAGCGGACCCTGCTGCGCGAGCGCTTCCGCGAGCAGGTCACCGCCCGGCTGGCCGGCCTCATCGGCGGTGAGCGGAGTGAGCTGAGGGCGGAGCTGATCACCGGCCAGCTCCTCGGTCTGGGCGCCACCCTCAGCCTCCACCGCCCGGGTGCGGGGGAGGAGGCCACTGAAGAACTGCTGGCGGACCTCTACGCCCCCGCGCTCCAGCGGCTGATCACCGGAGAGCCCGACCACCCCGACCAGGGGCCCGGCCGGGCCGGCCGCTGAGCGTCGGCGCGAGCCCGGCACGCCCGTCCGCTTGCGGTCGGTGCCGGTGCCGCGCACACAATTGACATCAGAAGGCACAGAACGAACCGACCCGCCGTGCCCGCGAATGGGAAGAGGGGCCCGTGAGTGTCGACCCGCCATCCGGCCTTCCGCTCCCCGAAGGGTCGGAGCCGGACTGGCCCGCCGGACCCGGCCTCACCCTCGCGTACAACCGTATGGGCAGCTTCGACATCGATTTCGTCCGCGAGTACATGCACCTCGACCCCGGTGCCCTGGAGGTGTTCGATCTCCGCCCCGACGAACACGACGGCAGCATGGAGGTCCCCAGCCGGGTGCCGCCCGAGGAACTGGAACGCCTGGACACACTGATCCAGCGGGCGCTGGACAAGGGTGGCAGCATCTACGGCGCGTACTTCTGGATCCACTGCCGCGACGGGTCACGCCGCTGGCTCCACACCCAGGGCCATGTCCTGCGCGACTCGGAGGGCCGGCCCCGCCGGGCCATCGGCATCGTGCGCGACGCGACCCGGGAACTGGACGACGCGGCCAAGCGCACCGAGATGGTCGAGACCCGCCGCCGGCTCACCGACATGGTCCGCCGGGTCACCGCCCTGCTGGCCCGTGCGACCACCGTGCGGGACGTCACCGACGCGCTCAAGGACGCCGAGGCACTGAGCAACCTCGGCGCGGTGAGCGTGATGCTCGGCATCGTCGAGAACGGACATGTGCACACGGTCACCGAGGGGCGGCTGGGTCTGTACGTCCCCGAGCTGCAGTACACACGGATCGACGCGCGGTTCCCGATGAGCGAGGTCGTCCGCACGCTACGGCCCCGGTACATCACGTCACGTGAGGAGTTCCGGCGCTCCTTCCCCCCGCTGTGGCACCACATCCGGCATCTCCCGGTGGCCTCGGGCGCCTATCTCCCGCTGATCGTGCAGGGCAGGACGATCGGCGCGCTCGGAATGCTGTATCCACGGCACGGCGGCTTCAGCGGCGAGGAACGCAACCTGCTGGTCACGCTCAGCAGCAGCATCGCTCAGAGCCTCCAGCGCGCCATGCTCTTCGAGCAGGAGCACGATCTCGCCGACACCCTGCAACGCGCCATGCTGCCGCATCACATCCCCGAGGTCCCCGGCGCCCGGATCGCCGTCCGCTACCGCGCGGCCAGGGCCGGTCGTGACGTCGGCGGCGACTGGTACGACGTGGTCCCGCTGCCCGGCGGCCGGGTCGGACTGATGATCGGCGACGTCCAGGGCCACGACACGAACGCGGCCGCCGTGATGGGGCAGCTGCGGATCGTGCTGTGGGCGTACGTCTCCGAGGGGCACCCGCCCGCGACGGCGATGGCCCGCGCCTCCACCTTCCTGCACGAGCTGGACACCGACCGCTTCGCGACCTGCACATACGTGGAAGCCGATCTGTCGACAGGAGCGCTCCAGATCGTCCGGGCCGGCCATCTCGAGCCGATGGTGCGCGACGCCGACGGCAGATGCGTGACCCTCGACACCGAGGGCGGACTGCCGCTCGGGATCACCAACACCTCGCGCAGGCGGGGCGGCGCCGACTACCCGGTCACTCCGGCGGCCCTCGCTCCCGGGGAGACGCTTGTGATCTACACGGACGGACTGGTGGAGCGGCCGGGGGCCACGCTCGACGAGGGACTCGAACGGCTGGCACGTGCCGTACAGGACGGTCCCGCCGGCATTCAGGAACTGGCGGACCGGCTCGGCGAGATGGTGGGGGAGCACGGCGGTGGCGGCGACGACATGGCCCTGCTGCTCATGCGCAGGGACCCCACGCCGCGCGGCAACTGACCCGCGGACGGCGTCCGCCGCGCGACACGGGAGCCGCCCTCGTGGGATCCGCACGCCCTCCACGTCTTTCTGACGCATCATCAGTTTCATTCGATGGATTACGCCGGCACCTCGGCAGGCAACCCCATGTCACCTCCGCGGTGCCCCCTGTTCTTCCCGACGTGTCCGTGAACCTCTGGCGAACCGGGACACACACGGCGATGCTGGACGGCTGACAGCGCTTACTATCCGCGCCAACCCCCCGTACTACAGGAGAACTTGTGGGCCCAGACATTGCCCGCCGGTCCGTCGTGCTGCTCGCGGCGGTCACCGCACTGACAACGGGAGCCATCACCCCGTCCGTCGCCGACTCCAGCCCCGACCCCCGTCCGCGCAACGCCGTCGAGGTGCTGCGCCCCGTCGCGCCACCGCCCGCCAGCAGACCGGCCGGAAGCCCCAGATCCGTCGTGGACGGCGACGGCATCGAGACCGCGCGCGGCACCCGCCCCATCGCGCCGGGCGTCAGCCTCACCTCGTACGACCGCCTCGAATCCGACAAATGGCTGCGCGTCGACGCGCTGTCGGTCGACCTCGACGCCGGCGTACAGGCGGACTACCTCTCGTCGGGCAGGGTCGCCGACCGCCGCAGCGTCTCCGAACTCGCCGCCGGGCACGACCCCGGCAAGGGCCGCCGCACCGTCGCCGCCATCAACGCCGACTTCTTCGACATCAACGAGACCGGCGCCCCCCAGGGAGCCGGCATCAAGGACGGCGCCCTCACCCAGTCGCCCGCCGCCGGTGCCAACCGGGCCGTCGGTATCGGCCCCGAGAACGCCGGACGCGTCCTGGAGCTGTACTTCGACGGCACCCTGACCCTGCCCGCCGGACCGCACCCCCTCGCCGCGTACAACGCCGCGAACGTGCCCGTCGGCGGCATCGGCGCCTACACCGCCGCCTGGGGCCAGGCCAACCGCGCGCTCACCGTGGACACGGCGACGCCCGTCGCCGAGGTCGCCGTACGGGACGGCAAGGTCGTCACCGTCACCGACACACCCGGCACAGGTCCGATCGAGCCCGGCACCACCGTGCTGGTCGGCCGCGAGGCCGGCGCCGTACAGCTCAAGGCGCTGCGACCCGGCGACCCGGTGGCCATGGAGTACAGCCCGCGCACCAACGGCGGACCCCTGCCGCACACGGCGGTGGGCGGACGCGAACTCCTCGTCGTCGACGGCGTGGCGCAGAACCACGAAGGCCAGGGAAACAACACCGCCGCGCCCCGCACCGCCGTCGGATTCACCAAGGACGGCAGCGAGATGCGAGTGATCACCGTCGACGGCCGGCAGGCCGACAGCGGCGGTGTCACCCTGACGGAGCTGGCCGCGATGATGAAGCGGGCCGGCGCGTACAGCGCGCTCAACCTCGACGGGGGAGGCTCGTCGACCCTCGTCGCCCGTGAACCCGGCAGCGACGCCCTCCAGGTGGAGAACGCCCCGTCCGACGGCAGCGAGCGCACCGTGCCCAACGGTCTCGCACTCACCGCGCCCGACGGCAGCGGACGTCTCGACGGCTTCTGGGTCGAGACCCGTACGCCGGCCGCGGCCGCGCCCGGCGACGACCCCGTCAGGGGCGGCCACCCCGAACGTGTCTTCCCCGGACTGACGCGCGCCCTCACCGCGGCCGGTTACGACGAGACGTACGGGCCCGCGCAGGGCGACCCGCGCTGGCGGACCGAACGGTCGTCGGTCGGCCGGATCGGCGACGACGGCGTGTTCACCGCACGCCGCAGCGGCACCACCGAGGTCCGAGCGGAACGCGGACGCGCCGCCGGATCCATCGAGTTGACGGTCCTCGACGACCTCGCGCGGATCCGGCCGACCACCACCCGTGTCGGCCTCGCCGACGGCGAGGCCACCGGCACGTTCGGCATCGTCGGTCTCGACGCGCACGGCGCCTCCGCGCCGGTGGAGCCGCGCGACGTGGAACTGGCCTATGACCGCGACCTGTTCACCGTCGCCGACGACGGCAAGGGCGCCTTCACCGTCACCTCCAGGACCGGCGCCGGCGCCGGACGGATCACGGCCACCGTCGACGGCGTGACCACCGCCCTCGCGGTGAGCGTCGGACTGGAGGAACAGCCGGTCTCGGTCTTCGACGACGCCGCCACCTGGAAGTTCAGCCACGCCCGCGCCGCCGGTTCCCTCGCGGCGACACCCGAGGGACAGACCGGCACCGGCCTGAAACTCACCTACGACTTCTCCCTCTCGACGGCGACCCGCGCCGCGTACGCGAGCCCGCCGCAGCAGATCACCGTGCCCGGCCAGCCGCAGTCCTTCACGATGTGGATCAAGGGAGACGGGAAGGGAGCCTGGCCGACCCTGCATCTCAAGGACGCGGCCGGATCGGACCAACTGCTCAGGGGGCCGTACGTCACCTGGACCGGCTGGCGGCAGGTGACGTTCGCGGTGCCCCAGGGGGCAGCGATGCCGCTGTCCGTGTTCCGCTTCTATCTCGCGGAGACCGCGGCCGACAAGCAGTACACCGGCGAGATCGTGATCGACGGGCTGACCGCACAGGTGCCGCCCACCGTCGACCTGCCCGAACAGCGGCCCGCCACCGACCCGTTGATCGACCCGGCAGCCGAGACCGAGGGCCGGGACTGGCACTTCGCCGTGATGTCCGACGCGCAGTTCGTGGCCCGCGAGCCGGACAGCGCGATCGTGGTCCAGGCCCGCCGCACACTGCGTGAGATCAAAGCGGCGAAGCCCGACTTCCTCGTCGTCAACGGCGACCTGGTCGACGAGGGTTCGCCCGCGGACCTCGCCTTCGCCCGGCGGGTGCTCACCGAGGAGCTGGGCGACGAGGTGCCCTGGTACTACGTGCCGGGCAACCACGAGGTGATGGGCGGGAAGATCGACAACTTCGTCGGCGAATTCGGCCCCGCGCAGCGGGTGTTCGACCACGGCGGAACCCGCTTCGTCACGCTCGACACCTCCAGCCTCTCCCTGCGCGGCGGTGGCTTCGCCCAGATCAAGGCCCTGAGCGCCCAGTTGGACGCGGCGGCGGGCGACTCCCGTATCAGCTCGGTGATGGTCATCGAGCATGTGCCGCCGCGCGACCCGACCGTGCAGAAGGGCAGCCAGCTCGGAGACCGTAAGGAAGCGGCGCTGCTGGAGAACTGGCTCGCCGAGTTCCGCCGTACGACCGGCAAGGGCGCAGGCTTCATCGGCAGCCACGTCGGGGTCTTCGACGCCTCGCGCGTCGACGGCGTCCCGTATCTGATCAACGGCAACTCGGGGAAGAACCCCGCGGCCCCGGCCGACGAGGGCGGGTTCACCGGCTGGTCGCTCGTCGGCGTCGACAGGGTCTCCACGAGCGAGCAGTCCGAGGCGCGGCGCGAGCCGTGGGAGGGCGGGCCCGACTGGGTCTCCGTACAGACGCGGGCGCACACCGACGCGCTGAAGCTGGACGCGCCCGGAACGCTGGCTCCCGGACACGAGGCGGCGGTCGCCGCGACCGTCGTCCAGGGGGCCAGAGAGGTACCGGTCGGGTTCCCGATGAGCGCGGACTGGACGGGGTCGCCGAGCGTGTACATCGGTGACCCGGACCGGGCGAGCCGTCGCGACGTGGCGGCGTTCGACCCGGCCACCGGGACGCTCACGGCGCTGCGGCACGGCACGCTCACCCTCGCGGTGACGGTCAACGGCGTCACGGAACGCGCGGAGATCCGCGTCGGGGCCGCCGGATAGGCCGGCCGTACCCGACGAGGAGGGCCCGCACCCGTCACCGGGTGCGGGCCCTTTGCGCGCTGTGGCGGGTCAGTTCCGGTCGCTCCGCAGGGCGCGGCTGCGCCCGCGGAACTCGGCCAGTACGTCGTCCCCGCGCATGACCGTGACGTCGTAGATGCCGCCGCGCCCGAGCCGGGTCCGCTCCCGCGCGGTCGCGGTCAGGACATCGCCCTCATGGGCCGGACGTACGAAGTCGATGTCGGCGCCGGCCGCCACGGTCACCGGACCGTGGCTGTTGCAGGCGCACGCGAAGGCGCTGTCGGCGAGCAGGAAGAGATAGCCGCCGTGGACCGTCCCGTGTCCGTTCACCATGTCCGCGCGCACACTCATCCGCAGGGTGGCCCAGCCGGGACCGGTGCCCATGAGGGCGATGCCGAGGCTCCGCGCGGTCGAATCGGCGGCGAAGTAGTCCCGACCGGGCCCGCCGTCGGAGGTGTCGGCCGCACTGGTCATGCGGCCGATCCTAGGGCCTGTCTTCGAACTGGCGTCTGGCTCACGACGCCTGGCACGCACGCCCGCTGCGTTGTCGGACGCGCCCAAGTGCGCCCAGTACGAGAGCGGTCCTCCGTCTTGCGATCGCACGCACCGGACGCCGTGAGCCCCGCCCTGCGGGCGGACGACGCCAGCTCGAAGACAAGACCTGGTGCTGCGCCGGGGCCGCCGTGCCGGGGCCGCGTGCGGGCGAGCGCTCCGGGCGGCGGCCAGGACCGTCCGCTCCCGGTCAGGCGCTGCGCAGCGTCGCGCGGACCGGGAGACCCGGCTGGAGCGTGAGGCCCGTCTTCGGTGTGATCTCGTCCGGGCCCAGGTCGAGACGGAACCGCTGCGCGAGCGTCGCCAGGACCAGAACCGCCTCGACCGTCGCGAAGCGCGCGCCGAGACACGCCCTGGCGCCGCCACCGAACGGGAACCAGGCGTGGTCGGGCACGGGCCGCGCCTCCTCGTCCCACCGCTCGGGGTGGAACTCGTCGGGCTCGGGGAACCACCGCTCGTCGCGCTGCGCGCTCCACTGACTCGCCCACAGCACCGTCCCCTCCGGAACCGGCCGCCCGCCCAGCGTGGAGCCGTCCTTCGCGATCGC
Source organism: Streptomyces sp. S4.7 (assembly GCF_010384365.1). Lineage (NCBI taxonomy): Bacteria > Bacillati > Actinomycetota > Actinomycetes > Kitasatosporales > Streptomycetaceae > Streptomyces > Streptomyces sp. S4.7. The sequence goes on from NZ_CP048397.1 coordinate 7,699,422, forward strand.
CGTCATCAGCCACACGGGAGGGTAGAGACGCAGGGTCTCCTTGATGATCTGCTCGGTCCAGCGAAGTTCCTTGAAGTCGTCGAAGCCCGGCGTACGGCCGTCCAGCACCTCGGCCAGCTCCTCGGCCAGTCGCTCCCGCGCCTGCGGATTGCGTGAGAGCAGATACCAGGCCCAGGTCAGCGTCGTGCCGGTCGTCTCGTGGCCGCCGATGTAGAGGGTGACCGCCTCGTCCCGGATCTCCTTGTCGCTCAGCCGGTCGCCCTGCTCGTCGCGGGCGGCGAGCAGCCTGCTGAGGAGGTCGTCGCGGTCGGCCCCGTTCCGGTGCCGCTCCTCGGTCACCCGGTTCACCTCGCTGTCGATGACCGTGACGGCCTTCTTGAGCCGTTGCCGTCCCGGCGTCGGCATCCACGACGGGAGGAAGAGTGTGAGGCCCCGGAACTCGTCGCCGATGGCCTGCTGCGCGATGTCCATGGCCGGGCCGATGGTGTCCTCTCGGCCCGCCGTGTCCGTCCCGAAGAGGGTCCGTACGGCGATGCGCTGCGTGAGGCCCAGCATGTCCCGCCGCACGTCGATGTGCTGGCCCGGCTGCCAGGTGTCGGCCAGCGCGGACGCGCAGTCGGTCATCGTGACCGCGTAACTGCGGACCTGGCGGGGGCGGACCACCGGCTGCACCAGCGCGCGCTTGCGCCGCCACGCGGCGCCCTCCGAGGTGACGACGCCGTCGCCGAGCACCAGCTTGAAGGCCCAGCCGAGTTCGGGGTGGCGGTAGTCGGTCTCGACCTTCTTGAGCAGCTCGCCGATGTGCTCCGGCTGGGACAGGAACAGCGCCCGCTGCGGGCCGAGCCGCCAGGAGACCACGTCGCCGTGACCGCGCAGCCGGGCGAAGAAACCGAGCGGGTCACGGGAGAAGGCCGGGAGGTTGCCGATCAGCGGCAGTTGCCGGGGGCCGGGCACCGGCGTGGCGGAGAGGCCCGGTCCGGGCGTGTCATGGCCGGTGGGGGAGGACGTACCCGTGGTCATCTGAAGTCCTTGGCGCTGGAGGCGGCGTACCGGTGTTCCGTACGGCATCAGCAAAGCCGCACCGCGCACCGCGCGCCAGACGACATTCGGCCCGAGGCAGGCGTGATCGCACGAGCGCGGTCCGGATACGGCGGGCCGCCGGCAGGCGGGGGAGGGGCCAGGCGGGCGGGCGCGATACAGAAGTTCCCCCCACCGCCCAACGGCGGTGGGGGGAACGGCACTTCTGTCCGGTTCGGCTCAGCCCCGGCTCAGCCCACCGGCGTCGGCGAGGACTGCTTGTCGCCGTCCGCCATCGCCTGCTTGGCCTCCTCGCCGAGCCGCTCCATGCCGCTGGTCGTCTTGAGCGGCTTCTCCTTGATGAACACCACGGCCACCAGCGCCAGCGCGGCGAACGGGGCGGCCACCAGGAACAGGTCCGCGGTCGCCAGACCGTACGCGTTCTCCACGACCTCCCGCATCGGCGCGGGAAGTTTCGTGACGTCCGGCACGGCGTCACTCGATCCGCCGGCCGCCGCTCCACCGCCCGTTCCCAGGCTCTTGGCGAGCTCCGAGGCGACCCGGTTGGCGAGGATCGCGCCGAGGACGCTGGTGCCGATCGTGCCGCCCATACTGCGGAAGAACGACAGTACGGAGGTGGCGGCGCCCAACTCGGAGGCCGGGACGTCGTTCTGGGCCGCGAGGACCAGGTTCTGCATCAGCAGGCCGACGCCGATACCCAGAACGGCCATGTAGAGGCTGAGAAGTCCGAAGCCGGTGCCGGCGTCGATGGTCGACAGCATGGCCAGACCGGCGGTCATGATGATGCCGCCCGCGATCAGGAAGACCTTCCACCTGCCCGTGGCGCTGATGATCTGGCCCGCGACGGTGGACGAGACGAGCAGACCCATGATCATCGGCAGGCCCATCAGCCCTGCCACGGTAGGGGACTTGCCGAGCGCGATCTGGAAGTACTGCGAGAGGAAGACGGTGCCGCCGAACATCGCGACACCGACGAGCAGGCTCGCGATCGTGGTGAGCGTGACGGTGCGGTTGCGGAAGATGGTGAGCGGGATGACCGGTTCCGGGACCCGCGCCTCGACGTAGACCGCGGCGACGAGCAGCAGCACACCGCCACCGGTCAGTGCGGCGGTCTGCCAGGACGCCCAGTCGAACTGGTTGCCCGCCAGGGAGGTCCAGATGAGGATCGCGGAGACACCGGCGACGATCAGGAACGCGCCCAGGTAGTCGATCTTCACGTCCCTGCGGACGGTGGGCAGGTGCAGCGTGCGCTGGAGCAGCGCGATCGCGGTCAGCGCGAAGGGCACACCGATGAAGAAGCACCAGCGCCAGCCCAGCCACGAGGTGTCGACCATGACACCGCCGACCAGCGGCCCCGCGACGGTGCCGACGGCGAACACCGCGCCGAACATGCCCGCGTACTTGCCCAGTCGGCGCGGCGGGATCACGGCCGCCATCACGACCTGTGCGAGCGCGGTCAGACCGCCGGCGCCGATGCCCTGCATCACGCGGCTGAAGATGAGCAGTTCGACGCCCTGCGAGAACCCGGCCAGCAGGGAGCCGACGACGAACATGCCGAGGGAGAGCTGGAGCAGCAGCTTCTTGTCGTAGAGGTCGGCGAGCTTGCCCCACAGGGGCACCGTCGCGGTCATCGCGAGCAGTTCGGACGTGACGACCCAGGTGTACGCGGACTGGCTGGCGCCCAGGTCGGCGATGATGCGCGGCAGCGCGTTCGCCACCACGGTGCCCGCCAGGATGGCGACGAACATGCCGGCCATGAGCCCGGACATGGCCTGGAGTATCTGCCGGTTGGTCATGGAGGTGGGCGCATGGTCGGGCGCCTCTGTCGCGGTCAAGGTGGCCTTCTTATGATTCCGTGGAACGACGGCCGGACGGACCGTCGTCGGTCTGTGCGGGCGGCTGGCTCAGCCCGGCGGACAGGTGCGTGAAGACGTCCCGGAAGATGTCGGGGAACGCGACGGGCGGAGACTGCGCGTACCAGTGCTCGACGCAGACTCGTACGGCCGTGCCGGCCACGGCGGCGAGCAGCCGCGGATACAGCCCGATGTCGGCGCCGCCGCAGGCGTCGCCGTCGGAGGGCCCGGTGCCGCTCCCGGCGGCGGAGTCGCTCCCCGAACCGCCGGGGTCGAGCCGGTGCGCGATGGTCCGCGCCAGGTCGAGTTCCTCGGCCATGTGCAGACCGAGACCGCGGGCCAGCAGATGCGGGGACTTCTGGAGGACCTTGGCGCGCAGGCTCCATACCTCGTGCCGCCGTTCGACATCGGCCAGTTCGCCGGCCATGGCCTCGCGTACCGCGTCGAGGGGGGACAGCTCGGCCGGGGCGTCCCGTACGGCGCGCCGGATCCGTTCCCCGATCTGCGTGTCCATCACGACGAACGCGTCGTCGCGGCTGTCGAAGTAGTTGAAGAAGGTCCGCGGGGAGACACCGGCGGCGTTGCTGATGGCATCGACCGTGACGTTCTCCGCGCCGTGCTCGGCTGCGAGCCGTACGGCCGCCTCGCTCAGCGCCGCGCGCGTCGCCTGTTTCTTGCGCTCTCGGAGACCCGCTCCGGCACCCTTTGTCGTCACACTTTGCATGGTATGCAAATGTGCAGTCTCTGCAAAATTAATAAGGGGCGCGGTGGTGCCGATGAGCCTTCGGGATGGTATTCGCGCTGTTCAGAAACCGTTTGCGGCTCATTGTCCGTGCGGTGTAAGAATCACAATTGCCGCGCAGGCTACACTGGAGATCAGGAGGCCCCAGCCCCTGACTTTCCGCCGCCCCATGAGTGTGGGCAGCAGCACTGGTCCTCGGTGAGGATGTCAGCGGCATTCGCAGCGGCCATACCCAGTTGTCGCGTCGCCGGAGTGGTCCACGTCCAACCGCACGCAGTGACCGAACTGCGTGATGCAGTCGCCCACCCGTCCACGACCCGGCAGCGCCGTCTTCCCTGGCTTGTGTCCCCACCTGCCAACCTGCCTGCCGCGCCGTCATACACCGGCACACGGTCGTGACCCATTTCGAAAGGCGTGGCCGTATGTCAGTCAACACCGCCGGTACCGTGGAGGATTCCGCGGTACTGGAGCCAGGCGCCGATCTCGCGGGTGAGGCCGCGGAACAGGCGTGCAAGGAGACCGGCAGCGATTTCGCGCGCCTCTCCAAGAAGATCATCGCCGCCGGTCTGATGCGGCGCCGGCCCTGGTACTACACCCTGCGCATCGGCGTCGTCACCGGCCTCTTCGCCGCCGGCTGGGTCGCCTTCGCGCTCGTCGGCGACAGCTGGTGGACACTCGCCGTCGCCGCCTTCCTCGCCGTGGTCTTCGGTCAGGTGGCGCTCGTCGCCCACGATGTGGGTCACCGTCAGGTGTTCCGGCTGCGCAAGGCCAGTGTGCGCGCCGGAAAGATCGCCGGCAACCTCGGCATCGGCATGGGCTACGGATGGTGGCAGGACAAGCACTCCCGGCACCACGCCAACCCGAACCACGAGGAGTTGGACCCGGACGTCATCCCCGACATCCTCGTCTGGACGCAGGGACAGGCCAGGGCCGCCAAGGGGCTTCCCCGTCTGATCGGCCGCTCGCAGGCGTTCCTGTTCTTCCCCCTCCTCACGCTGGAGGGCTTCAACCTGCATGTCGCCGGTGTGCGCGCGCTGGCCAACCGCTCGCTGAAGCAGCGGACTTCGGAGGGCATCCTGCTCTTCACGCACTTCGCGGTCTATCTCGGCGCGCTGTTCGTGGTGCTGCCGCCCGGCAAGGCCATCGCCTTCCTCGCCGTTCACCAGTGCCTGTTCGGCCTCTACCTGGGCTCGATCTTCGCGCCCAACCACAAGGGAATGCCCACCCTGTCGGGCAACGACCGGCCGGACTTCCTGCGGCGTCAGGTGCTCACCTCCCGCAATGTGCGCGGCGGCCGGTTCACCGACATCGCGCTCGGCGGGCTCAACTACCAGATCGAGCACCACCTGTTCCCGAACATGCCGTCGCCGCAGCTGCGCGAGGCACAGCCGATCGTCCGGCAGCACTGCGAGGAGCTGGGCATCAGCTATCTGGAGACCAGCCTGATCACCTCGTACAGCCAGGCTCTGCGGAGCCTGCACCACGCGGGCGCCCCGATCAGGGAATCGGCGGGCGCCGAGGCGGCCGTCGAGGCCGTCATCGAGCCCGGGACGAAGGTCGACGCCTAGGGTCCTCGCTGCCGACCTGGTGGCCGGTGTTCACCCGCACGGTGGCGCCGACCGTGCCCGCGGTGGACAGCGTGGCGCCGCCGTGGACCGCGTACAGGCGTCCGCCGCGCTCGCCGGCCAGCATGAAGAACGGCCCGGACGCCGATTCGTTGAACGTCTGCTTGAGGCTGACGCGGGTGCCGCCCATGCTCGCGATCCGGAAGTAGCCCTCGAACTGCCGGGTGCCCCCGGTGTACGTGGCGTACCGCCGCTCGGCGCGCTGGTCGCCGCTGCCGGTTGAACAGGTGAGCGTGAAGGTCAGGTTGTCGACCTGGCCGCAGCCCCTCTCCTGGACGTTGAAGGAAGGTGACGTCGAGGTCCACCCTCCGGGTTCGACTTCCGCGTATGCGTTCGGCGCCGTCAGCAGCATCGCCGCGGCGGCCGAGAGAACAGTGACGGTGCGCTTGATTCTGGGCACGTCTCATCTCTCCGTTTCGGTGGGGGCATCGCGCTGGAGTCGCATCAGAGTAGAAGTGTCCACGTCAAGCAATAAGAGATTCAGCGGAACTTCACCAGGTTCATGTTCATGAAAGGGCATTGGTTGTGAAAGGCGTATATAGCAACGCCCCGCCGGTCATGCGTGACCGACGGGGACATGTATATGAACAAGTGTTCTGAGTGGGACCGGCTGTCAGGTGCTGTGCGGCAGGTCCTGGACGGGGCGCAGCACACTCTCGGGGAGCGCCAGATTCCATGCGGTGATGACGGGGTTGCCGTGTTCCGCACCGAGCCTGGACACCGTTCCGGTCTCCAGCCGGAACAGCGCGCCCTCGGTCGCGGTGAGCCCCAGATAGCGGGCGGTGAGCACCCGCAGGAAGTGTGAGTGGGCCACGAGCGCGATGTCCTCGTCATCCGCGCGCCCGGCGGCGGCGCGGACCTCGGCGAGTACCCGGTCGGCGCGGGCGCTGACGTCCGACGGGCTCTCGCCCGGGTGGTCGCCGGGGCCCGGCGTGGTCCCGTCCGTCCAGAGGTTCCAGTCCGGCACGGTGCGGCGGATCTCCTCGGTGGTCACGCCCTCGTAGCCGCCGTAGTTCCATTCGTGCAGATCGGGATTGATGCGGGTGGACCGCAGCCCGGCGAGTTCGGCGGTGCGACGGGCCCGCGCCAGGGGGCTGACCAGGGTCACGCCGATCCGCCGGTCGGCCAGCAGGGGGACCAGGGCGCGGGCCTGGTTCTCACCGTGGGCGGTCAGTGGCAGATCCGTGTGGCTGGTGTGCTGCCCGGAGAGCGACCACTCGGTCTCGCCGTGTCTGATGAGGATCAACTCGCCCATGGGTGCTGTCCGTTCGTTCGTACTGGGGTGTACTGAGGCGTACCGGTGGTTCTGATGTGCGGGCCACGCGCGTGTGGCGGAGCCCCTCTCCGGCCGGTCCGGCTCCACGATCCCATCACGCCGCGCTCCGTGCGCCCGGGGGCGCGCCCGGCGCGGCAGCGCGTGCCCGTGCTGCGACTCACAGGCCCCCCACCAGGCAGGGGGAACACCGTGACGTGGTTGAGCGTTCATACATACGTGGTCGCGGAGGGAGACGTGACGGCTCCGCGACCACCCCGAAACGAGCCCCGGCTGGTCCATCCCCCGAACCAGCCGGGGCTCTCGCTGTCGGCAGCCGGGGCGGACCCGGCGCGGCCCCGGGGGCCGTACGGCTCAGACGTCGTCGCCCGGATTCCAGTCCAGCAGGCGCACCTTCGCCACCGTGCGCACATGACGGCGCATCGCCGTTGCCGCCGCCTTGCCGCGCTGCGCCTCGATCGCTTCGAGGATCGCCCGGTGCTGGGTGAGTGAGCGGTGGGGGCGGCCCGGCTGGCGCAGCGACTCGTTGCGGCTCTCGGTGATCTGCTCGGCGATGGAGCGCATGAACTCCGCCAGCAGACCGCTGTGGGCCGCAGCCGTCACCGCGGCGTGGAAGAGCCGGTCGCCCTCCACGCCGGGACCGCCCGCCTCGATCTCATCCGCCATGTGGCCGAGCGCGTCCCGCATCGCGGTCAGATCGTCGGCGGTACGGCGCTCGGCGGCCAGTTCGGCGAGTTTGGTCTCCAGCGCCTCGCGCGCCTCAAGGACGTCGGGCAGCCGGCGCTTGCGTTCCACGAGCCGCTCGACCGGTTCGGCGTCGAGGCTGTCGCGGACGAGATACGTACCGCCGCCGTGCCGGACCTCGACCAGTCCCTGCACTTCGAGGACGACGATCGCCTGCTTCACCGACGCGCGGCTGACGCCGAGGCGCCCCGCGAGTTCACGCTCGGGCGGCAGCCGGTCGCCGGCCCGCAGAGCGCCTTCCGCCACATGGTGGCGGAGCCTGTCGAGGACCTGTTCGTACAGTCGTGGCCGGGTCATCGGCCGCAGTGCGTCGGACACACGAACCCCCCATAACTGGTCGTTCGCAGCCTAACACCGGCGGCCAAGTGGCTGAGCCAATTCCTGTCGAATCCCTTGACGCCTCGCTGGGCCGGTGTTCAAAGTGGTCCAGCCACTTGGCCAATACCGCTTGGCCAGTAATCAACGGCCCCAGGGACGGGAGCCCCCCGATGTCCGCCGAACTGATCTCGATCCTCGTACTTGTGGTCGTCTTCGTGATCGCCACGACCCGCTCGATCAATATGGGCGCGCTCGCCTTCGCCGCCGCGTTCGGGGTCGGCGAACTCGTCGCCGACCTGGACGCGGACGGTATCTTCGCCGGATTCCCCGGTGACCTGTTCGTCGTGCTCGTCGGCGTCACCTATCTCTTCGCCATCGCACGGGCCAACGGCACCACGGACTGGCTGGTGCATGCCGCGATCCGGCTCGTACGCGGTCGAATAGCGCTGATCCCCTGGGTGATGTTCGCGATCACCGGAGCACTGACCGCGATAGGCGCCGTCAGCCCGGCGGCCGTCGCGATCGTCGCGCCCATCGCGCTGAGCTTCGCCGCGCGGTACGGGATCAGCCCCCTGCTGATGGGCGCGCTCGTCGTACACGGCGCCCAGGCCGGCGGCTTCTCACCGATCAGCATCTACGGCTCGATCGTCAACGGGGTGGTGGAACGCGAGAACCTGCCCGGGAACGAACTCGTGCTCTTCTTCGCCTCGCTCGTCGTCAACCTGATCATCGCGAGTGTCGTCTTCGTCCTGTTCGGCGGACTGAAGCTGAAAGGCCGCGACCTCGCCACCGAGGACAAGGACGGTGGGGCCGAAAACGGCGACGGCGCCCTGGCGGCCGACTCCGCACAGCTCAACCCCGCCCGTATCGCCACCCTGACCGCCCTCGCGGCACTCGTCTTCGCCGTCCTCGTCCTCGACCTCGACGCCGGACTCTCCTCCATCACCCTCGCCGTCGTCCTGAGCGCCTTCTGGCCGGACGCGAGCCGCAAGGCCGTCAGCGAGGTCGCCTGGCCGACCGTGCTGCTCATCTGCGGTGTCCTCACCTACGTGGGCGTCCTGGAGGAGATGGGCACCATCGACTACGCGGGCAACGCCGTCGGCGACATCGGCGTCCCCCTGCTCGCCGCCGTCCTGCTCTGCTACATCGCCGCAGTCATCTCCGCCTTCGCGTCCTCCGTCGGCATCATGGGCGCGCTCATCCCGCTCGCCGTGCCGTTCCTCGCCCAGGGCGAGATCGGGGCGGTCGGCATGATCGCCGCGCTCGCCGTCTCGGCGACCGTCGTGGACGTCAGCCCCTTCTCCACCAACGGCGCCCTCGTACTGGCCGCCGCACCCGACGTCGACCGGGAGCGTTTCTTCCGGCAGTTGATGGTGTACGGAGGCATCGTGGTGGCAGTGGTACCCGCGGCAGTGTGGCTCGTACTGGTGGTGCCAGGCTTCGGGTGATCGGACCACCACCCGGACGACCGGTCTGACTCGTCGACAGCAAGGAGAACGACGCGTGTCCCCTCTCTTCCCGGCCCTCGCGGCGGGTTCCACCCGGCCCGCACTCCAATTCGGCGACCAGGCACTGAGCCACGCCGAACTGGCCACGGTGGCGGGCGCCCTGGCCGCCCGGATCGCCGGTGCGCCACGGGTCGCCGTCTGGGCCACACCCACCCTCGGCACGGCCGTGGGCGTGGTGGCCGCGCTGCTGGCGGGCGTGCCCGTCGTGCCGGTGAACCCCAAGACCGGCGAACGGGAGCTGACGCACATCGTGACGGACAGTTCACCGGCCCTCGTACTGGCCGAACGCGGGGTCGAACTGCCTCCGGTCATCGCCGAGTTGGCGCGCCTGGACACCGACGTCAACCATGTCGCCGGGGCCACCGGTGTCCCGCGCGAGACCGGTCCCGCCACAGCGCCGCCCACCGAGCCGTCCCCGGAGGCACCCGCGCTGATCGTCTACACCTCGGGCACCACCGGACCGCCCAAGGGCGTCGTCCTGCCCCGCCGCGCCGTCGCCGCCACACTGGACGCGCTGGAGGACGCCTGGCAGTGGACCGAGGCCGACGTCCTCGTCCACGCGCTGCCGCTGTTCCACGTCCACGGCCTGATCCTCGGCATCCTCGGCCCGCTGCGCCGCGGCGGCTCGGTGCGCCACCTCGGCAGGTTCGCCACGGACGGCGTCGCACACGAACTGTCGTCCGGAGCCACGATGCTCTTCGGCGTACCGACGATGTACCACCGCATCGCCGAGGCGCTCGCCGACGATCCCGCGCTCGCGAAGGCGCTCACCGGCGCGCGCCTGCTGGTGTCGGGATCGGCCGCGCTGCCCGTCCACGACCAGGAACGCATCGCGGCGGCCACCGGACGCCGCGTCATCGAGCGGTACGGCATGACCGAGACCCTGATGAACACGAGCGTGCGCGCGGACGGCGAACCGCGCGCCGGCACCGTCGGCGTCCCGCTGGCCGGGGTGGCGCTGCGGCTGGTCGACGAGACGGGCGCCGAGATCGCCGCGTACGACGGCGACACCGTCGGCGAGATCCAGGTGCGCGGCCCGAACCTGTTCACCGAGTATCTGAACCGCCCCGACGCGACCGACGCCGCCTTCGACGACGGCTGGTTCCGCACGGGCGACATGGCGATCCGCGACCCCGACGGCTACGTGCGCATCGTCGGGCGGAAGGCCACCGACCTGATCAAGAGCGGCGGCTACAAGATCGGCGCCGGTGAGATCGAGAACGTGCTCCTGGAGCATCCGGGGGTACGGGAGGCCGCCGTCACCGGGGAGCCCGACGAGGACCTGGGGGAGCGGATCGTCGCCTGGATCGTCCCCGCACAGGCCGAAGCCCCGCCGTCGGCGGAGGAACTGGCGGCGCACGTCGGGGCCCAACTGGCCTCGCACAAGAGGCCGCGCACCGTGCGGTATCTGGACGCGCTGCCCCGCAACGACATGGGCAAGATCATGAAGCGGGCCCTCGGTGGCTGAGCGGATGAGCGCGCGACAGGCGGTCGCCTCCCTCACCGGAGCGACCCCGCAGGGCGCTCCCGTCGGCTTCACCGAACTGCCCACGCCCAGGGACACCTCCGCCCCGGACGGCCCACTGGCCTGGCGGGGATACGACGAGTCCCGCGCCCGCGCGGCGGCGCGCACCGGCGAGGACGAGTCGGTCATCTGTGGTACCGCACGCGTCGGCGACACCGAAACGGTCCTGATCTCCTTCGAGTTCGGCTTCCTCGGCGGATCGCTGGGGGAGCGCACCGGGGACCGGCTGGAGGCCGCGTACACCCACGCCCGCGAACGGCGGCTGCCTGTCGTCTCGTTGATCGCCACCGGCGGCAGCCGTATGCAGGAAGGCATGCTCGCGCTCCTCCAACTCCAGCGCGTGGCACGGCAGTCGGCCCTGACCAGGGCGGCAGGCCTGCCCCAGATCGCGGTGGTGCGCGACCCGACAGCCGGTGGTGGCTGGGCCACCCTCGGCGCCGGCGCCGATGTGATCCTGGCCCTGCCGGGCGCCCAGATCGGGTTCGCGGGTTCGCGGGTACGGCCGCCGGACGCAGACCCGTACGCGTACACCGCCGAGGCGCAGCTGACGGCCGGTCATATCGACGCGGTGGTACGGCAAGAGGATCTGCGGGGCACCGTCGGCCGCTGGCTGGCGCTGTTGACGGGCGGTGCCACCGGACCGGGGGCCGCTCCCGCGACAGCCGCCGAGCCCCCTGCCGCACTCGGCCACGCCGCGCCGCCCAAGACCGGCTGGGAGGCGGTGAGCCTGGCCCGTGATCCCCGACGCCCGCGCGCCGGGGCGTACTTGGCCGCGTACTTCACCGGACGCGAATCCATCAACGGCGACCGCAGCGGTGGCACCGACCCCGGAACGCTCTGCGGGTTCGGCGTGCGCGAAGGCCGTACGGTCGCGTACGCGGCCCAGTGCGGCACCGCGACCCTCCCGGCCGGCTACCGCACCGCGGCCAGGCTGATCAGGCTCGCGGACCGGCTGGGGCTGCCCGTTCTCACGCTCATCGACACCCCGGGCGCCGCCAACGACGCCGAGGCGGAGCGTACCGGAGCGGGCGGCGCGATCGCGGATCTGTTCGCCGCCGTGGCCACCGCCCGCGTACCCGTCACCAGCCTGCTGATCGGCGAAGGCGGTTCAGGCGGAGCCCTGGCACTCGCGGCGTCGGGCAACACATGGGCCACACCGGACAGTTACTTCTCCGTCATCGCGCCCGAACTGGCGACGGCCATTCTCAAACGGGCCCCCGAGGAGGCCCGCGCGACGGCCGACGAACTGAGGCTGCGTCCCCAGGACCTGCTGTCGCTGGGGGTGATCCGGGGGATCGTGCCACCGGCGGGGAAGTGAAGTCCGCCGATTTCTCATGGGCCTCTCACCAGGTTTGTCGGACCATATGCTTATGGTGAGTGGGTGACGCAGACGACTCCGCCCGGCTGGTATCCGGACCCAGGACATGAAGGTGAAGGCCCGCCTCGGGAACGGTGGTGGGACGGGTCGGCCTGGACCGACATGGTCCGCTCCGACTCGGCGACGACCTGGAGCGCGGCTTCCGGACCTGGCGCGCCTGTCGGCCCCGGCGCGCCGGGCATGCCGCCCTACCCGGCGGCGCCGCCACCGGGCGACGGCGGGCGCGGCCGGCGGATCGCCCTCGCCGTCACCGCGGCGGTGGTGGTGCTGGCCGTCGTCGGAGGCTTCCTCCTCCTCCAGGAGGACGGGGACAGTTCGGCGGACAGGGCGGGTTCGACGCCGTCGACCGCACCGAGCAAGCCGGGTCAGGAGCGGCCGGCACCGGGCGAATCACAGCCGCCCGGCGGCCCCGACGCGCCCGACGGAGGCGGTCCTGGCGGTGGAGGCGAGGACGGCGGCCCCGAACAGGAGATCCCGACCGAGGACGGTTACGCCACCGACATGGCCAGCGGCATCAGCATCCCGGTGCCGGACGGCTGGAGCGGTCAATCGGGCCCCGTCGGCGCCGGAGTGAGCACCGGGGATCACCCGTGCCCGGGTGATCCGGACGAGTCCTGCGTACGCGGTGGCGTGAACTCCGTCCCGGCGATCGCCCTGGAGATCAAGGCCACCATCCCCAAGGCGGCGGCCGAGGCCGACATCGAGAAGAACGCCGAGGAGTCCTACGGCGGCGAGAGCTACGGAGAGATCTCCTCGCACGAGGAGCTGAAGTCCGAGGCGGTGACCGTCGCGGGCAAGAAGGGCTATCTCGTGCGGTGGAAGGTCGTCACCGGCAAGGGCGACGACGGGTACGTACAGTCGCTCGCCTTCCCGTCACCCGCCCCCGGCGCACAGGGCATGCTGATCATCGTGCGCTCCGGATTCGACATCAACGACAAGGCGCCCGAGCTGCCCGTGATGGACGAGATCACCGGTGGCATCAAGGTCGCGGCGGGCGGCGGAGCCGGCGCGGGCGAGAAGGTCTGAGACCGGCCCCTGCCCACGCGGCGGGGTCCGGGCAGGGCGTACATACGGGGCCACCCCACGGCCGGTGGCCGGTCGTCACGACCGGCCACCGGCCGTCGGCGTCCCCGTGGTACGCCTCCGGTGCGTTCGGCCGGACCGCGCGCTCGTGGGCCGCGCCTGTCCTCGACCGCCGGACGGGCCGCGTAGTGCGGGACGACGGAGCCGGGACTCCCTCGCGGGACGTACACTCCACCCATGGGTAAAACACAGGCCGCAACGGAGAGCCTTAGCCGGTCCTCGTGCGCGCGGTGCCATGCCCTGCACGGCCACGGCTAGCAACTTCGCCGCCGATTCCCGGCCTCCGGCGCCCGCTGGGATTGCTCCCCGAGGCGCCCTTCCGCTGTCCGCGCCTTCGCACCGAGCCGCCCGATCCTCGGTGCCGCACAGCTCTCCCCAGTGACACCCGCAACTCGCGCCCGCGCCCCACCCCGCGACGTCCCGGCGTGCCGTCGGCACCTCCACGGTGGCCGCCGGCCGGCGGCCGGGCCGTACCTTCGAGAGGATCCCCTGTGAAGCTGAGCGAATTGCTCGCCGGGCACGACCACGAGATTCTGCAGGGCGACCCCGGTACGGTCATCACCGCCGGAACCTGCTTCGACGCCCACCGGGTGTCACCCGGCTCCCTGTTCATCGCGGTTCCCGGCCACCGCGAGGGCGGCCCCGAATCCGTCGGCCCCGCGATCGCGCGCGGCGCCGTCGCCGTGCTCGTCGACGGGGCGACGGCCGATCTGCCGGTCGTGGCATGGATGTCCGACCCGGCCGTCTGCGTCGTACGGGTTCCGGACACCCGTACCGCGGCCGCCGTTGTCGCCTCCCGCTACCACAACGATCCCGGCCTCGCGATGGACATGGTCGCCGTCACCGGTACCAACGGGAAGACCTCCGTCTCGTACATGGTCGAATCCGTGCTGCGGATCGCCGAGCACGCCGTCGTCGGTGTCATCGGCACGGCGGGCAGCCGCATCGGGGACGAACTGATCCCCATGCCCCGCTCGGTCCTCACGACCCCGGAGTCCCCCGACTTCCAGTACCTGCTCGGTGTCATGCGGGACCGCGACGTGAGCACCGTGGTCCTGGAGGCCACGTCCATGGGGCTGTTGACGCACCGGGTCGACCACTCGTACATCGACGTCGGCATCTTCACCAACCTCACCCAGGACCACCTGGACGACCACGGCACGATGGCGAACTACCGGGACGCCAAACTCCGGCTGTTCCAGGGGCTCTGCCGACGGGCCGTGGTGAACGTGGACGACGCGGTGGGCGCCGGGATCGGTGCGCTCATGCCGGGCGCGGTGACCACGTACGCCCTGGACGCCGAAGCCGACTACCGGGCCACCGACCTCACGATGGACGCCTTCGGTACGCGCTTCACCCTGCACCACGCCGGGCGCAAGTACCCGGCGGCGATTCCCGTACCCGGCCGGTTCTCCGTCGCCAACGCGCTCGCCACCGTCGCCGCCTGCCATCTCCTCGGGCACGACCTGCGCGGGCTGGTCACGGCGCTCGACACGATGCCGCCGGTCCCCGGGCGCTTCGAGCGCTTCGAGACGCCGCGCGGCACATCCGTCATCGTCGACTACGCGCACTCCCCGGACTCGCTCGACAAGGTGCTGAGCACCATCCGTGACTTCGCCACCGGGCAGGTCATCACCGTGTTCGGCTGCGGCGGCGACCGTGACATCACCAAGCGCGCGGAGATGGGCGAGATCGCGGGTACCCACTCCGACCTGTGCGTGCTCACCTCCGACAACCCTCGCCACGAGGACCCCGAGGCGATCCTCGACCAGATCACGCCCGGGCTCGCGGCCACCGGCACCCGCTTCGAGCGATACGCCGACCGCCGCGCCGCAATCGAGTTCGCGCTGTCCGCGGCGGGCGAGAACGACATCGTCCTGATCGCGGGGAAGGGGAGCGAGCCGTACCAGACCGTCGGCGACAGACTGATCCCGTTCAGCGACATGGCGACCGTGCGTGAACTGGCCGCCGTACAGGGTTGATCGCGGTACGGGACCGACAGCCCGGCGTCCGGACCGGGCGGGGGATCAGGGCAGCGGTTCGGCCATGGCGCTCAGATGGATACCGACGAGCCGCCACCCGTCCCCGGCCCCGTTCCCGTCGCCTTCTCCGGCTTTCGCGAGGAACTGGGTCGCGCGGAAGCGTCCGTCGGCGTCCCTGCCGTCGACGATGCTCTGCTGACACTGCACCCCGATGGCCACCGCGGCGTCGCCGTGCCGGCGTACTTCGACCTCCTTCCAGTCGAACGAGTCGTGGATGAGGTCGCCCGAGGCGTACCGCTCCAGCCAGCGCTCCTTGTCGAGGATGAGTCCGCGCGGACCGACCCCGCGGAAGTCGTCCGCGAGCAGCCGGTCCAACATGTCGATGTCACCGTGCAGTTCGGCCTTCGCCCACCGTCGTCCGAACTCGGCCAGCTCCCTGTCCATCCGCCATCTCCCCGTCCGCCACGAGTGCTCCGTCGCCCCAGACTCCACCGGTACGGCTCACGGCGCATCGGCTCGCCGGACGGTCCGCGACTACTGCGCGGGGAGTACCTGGGGAGTGCGGGGAGGAAAGTGCTACCACCGGTGTAGACGCACGCTTGTGCGGGTGAGCTTCACGGCCGTGTTCGGCGGGGCCGCCGAGCCGGCTCTGCCGACCGGGGACGCGGTGGAGCCGTTCGTCGATGTCGACGACGTCGCGGATGTCGCCGTCGCGGCGCTCACCGACGACCGGCACATCGGCGGACGTACGAGCTGTCCGGACCCCGGCTGGTCGGCTTCGCCGAGATCGCCGGCGAACTGTCCGGGGTCACCGGCCGGGAGATCGCCTACGCACCGGTCACGCTTGAGGAGTACCGCGACCTCCTCCTCTCGGTGGGCGCCCCCGCCGACTTCGCCGACCTGTTCGAGCTGATCAACGACGGGCGCAACGCGCACCTCGTGCACGGCGTCGAAGAAGCCCTCGGCCGTGAGCCCAGGGACTTCACCTACTTCGCCGCGGACGTCGCGCGCACCGGCGTCTGGCGGCTCTGAACCCGCCGTATCGATGATTCCGCGCGCCGGGTGGCGTGGGGTGCGGCACGCTGGGGGTATGGACGCGAGCTCAGACGAGGCATTCGACGACGCGGCGGCCCGGCGGCTGCTGGAGGTCGGGAAGCGTGAGGAGGAACTCCGCGAGGAGTTCCGGGTGGACGGCCCCGAGTGGGAGCGGACGTCCGTCTCCCACTACACGGCCTACGCCGCCATGATTCACGAGGAGGGCGGCTGGCGGCAGTTGTTCCCGGCCGTGCCCTTCGAGGAGGAGGCACGGCTCGATCTCGGCGCCGTGCTGCGTGCGCGAGGCGCGCACGCGGGGGAGTTCGCCGGCCGTTTCGGCCGGGCGGCCGACGTGGTGGAACGTGGTGAGGACCAGGTGATCATCGCGGAGGACGTCTTCCGGATGGTACGGGTCGAGCAGACGGTCATCATGACGAGTCACGGGCCGCAGACCCCCCGGGCCGGCGACCGGGAGTTCCCCGACGAACTGGACGAGCGGCCCGGGGCCGGTGACTGACCTCCGGGACATCGGGGAGCGAGTGCGCCGTCCCGCCCGGACGGGGGTGGGGCGGGACGGGCCACCGCTTCGCTGACACAGCGTCAGCAGCCTTGCCGTGCGACCGGTTCGGCGGCGGAGGTCACCAGGTCCTCGGTGGCACCGGGGAGCCACTCAGGCTTCCGGTCGCCGGTGCGGCCCGAGTCCCCCGTACCGACACCCACGTCCACCGCTTCGGACAGCGGCGGCAGGGATACGTCCGGCCAACGGGCCGACCCGGCGGGGCCCTTCCCCGAGACGGAGGCGTGGGCGAATCTCACGGCCCGGGTCCGGCGTGCTGCCGCGGCACCGCCTTCTCGGGAGCCAGCGGGTCGGGCGCCCGCGTGGCCTCGTCCGACGACTTCCACGGGTTCTCGACGGTCATCACCTCGCCGTTCCACCGGTAGCGGGTGGTGACGCGGCCGTTCCGACCCGTCGACGTGAGGATCAGGTCCGTACCCAAGGTCTCGCCGGTGAGTTCCTCCGGCCCCCAGTTGATCAGCACCGGCCGCACGGTGTCGCCCGACGCCCGGTAGACCTGAACGAGGGTCAGCCCGGAGAACGGTTCGTCCAGCGCCACCACCAACTCGTCCCGGCCGTCGGCCGTCAGATCGCGGTACACGGCGTCGCGCAGACCGCACTCGGCCCCCGGGCAGTTCCCGAGCGCGACCCGTACGAACCGAGGCACGTTGGGGTCCTTCGCCAGCAACTCCCGCACCGGCACATCCCTCAGCCCGCCCGCCGGCACCCTCACGTCGCGCACCGCCGGGTACGGCTCGACGGACAGGTCGGCGTTCCCGTCCGTCGGCGGCGCGTGGTCCGGCCACAGCGGCGCCGATCTGAGCGGCGGCGGCAGCCTGGGCGCCGGACCGTCGTCCCGTGCCCCCGTCTCGGCGGCGCAGCCCGCCGAGAGGGCCGCGGCGACGGCCAGAGCGGTGAGGACGACGGGCCGCCCGGGAAGCGAGAAGTCGAAGCGGGGGAGACGGCGCATAGACAGATCAGCGTACCGGGGCGGGTACGGCGGGACTTGTGCGCGTCCGCCGGGGCGCCGGCCGCAGAGACCGGGTGGGCGGGGTCCTGAACACGCCGGTGGAGATGCCCGTATCCCTCTGTGCACCTCCGCCCCCGCCATGTCGAGGAGACCAGCCCATGAACGAGTACATCAATCTGCAAGCCCTCCCGGACGGTGAGGCCGAACTCCGTCTCGTCGTCCGTCTTCAGTGGGAGGACGTCGCCGCGCTCGGGCAGGAGGCCGGCCGGCTGGCACACCAGATGCAGCGCCCCGTGAGTCTCGACGAGGCGGTCAGCCACCGGCTGCGCGGTCGCTCCGCCGCACACGCCAAGCCCCCGCAGGATCCGGGCCGGCCCGTCGGGGCGCCACCCGCCCCGGTGTCCTCGCTCGCGGGCCGCACGCCGGGCGAACACGCCCGCCAGGCGATAGAGAAGATCAACGGGCCCGAATCGGCTTGAGTCTCCACCCGCTGGAAGCCGCAGACTCGGTCGCATGAACGACGACGGTCCGAACAAAGACGGTCTGAACGAGCTCACCATCGGGCGGCTGGCCCGCCGCACCGGCATGTCGGTGCGGACCATCCGCTACTGGTCCGACCTCGGGGTGCTGCCCCCGGTCGGCCGCTCGCCCGGTGGCTACCGGCTGTACGACGCCGAATCCGTGGCCCGGCTCGAACTCGTGCGCACGCTGCGCGAGTTGGGCCTCGGACTCGACGACGTGCGGCGGGTCCTCGCGGGCGAGACGAGTGTCGCCGAGGTCGCGGCGGTGCATGTGGCCGCCCTCGACGCGCGGATCCGTGCCCTCAAGGTGAGCAGGGCCGTCCTGTCGTCCGTCGCGAAACGGGATTCCACGACCGAGGAGACAGCACTCATGAACAGACTGGCCCGTCTCTCCGCCGACGAGCGCAGGCGCATCATCGAGGACTTCATGGAGGAGGTCTTCGGAGGTCTCGACATCGACGACGAACTGCGCGGCCGGCTGCGGCACGCCTCCATCGACCTGCCGGACGACCCGGCTCCCGACCAGGTGGACGCCTGGATCGAGCTGGCCGAACTGCTCCAGGACCCCGAATTCCGCGCCGGGATGCGGACGATGATGCGGCTCAACGCGCCGCTGCCGGGCACCGGCGAAGCGCCGCCCGGCGCCTCCATCTGGTTCGCGAGGCAGGTCGTCGAGGTCGTCGGCGAGGCCCGGGAACGCGGGGTCGAGCCCACCGGACCGAAGGCCGCCCGGGTCCTTCACGACCTGTTCGGGGACGCCGACCCGGCCGGGGTGCTGCTGCGCCTGGAGGCCGGTTCGGCGGCGGGCGCCGTACGGTACCGGCAGCTCGTCGCGCGGGTGCGTGGACGGGAGCCGCGGCCCGCGCACACCGGCGAGTTCGCCTGGCTGGTCACGGCGCTGCGCGCGGAGACCGTCGGCTGACGGATCACACGGTACGGTCCACCGCCCCGACGGCCGGTCCGCGCGGGACCCGGCGGCCGGTGCCCGCCCGGCACGGCTCACACCCGGCGGCGACGGTCCCGTGGAGGGTGTCGCCGAGGTGGGCGAGGCGTTCGGCGACGGTGTCGACGGTGGGGTGGTCGATGTGTCCGGCGAGGCGGCCGTCGGCGAGGAAGATCACGGTGTCGGCGTAGGAGGCGGCGACGGGGTCGTGGGTGACCATGACGACGGTGCGGCCGTGGACGCGGACGGTCTGCTGGAGCAGGAGCAGGACGTCGCGTGCGCGCGACCACATTGGGCGTACGACCCGAGTCACCGGTGTCGCTGACTACACCCCTACTCTGGATCCCGACCCGTAGGGAGTGTGGACCCGTGCCCGACTGGCTGTTTCCCCTCGCGTTCGCCGTCGTCGGCGCCGCCGTCTTCGTCATCGGCTTCGTCGGCCTCCGGCGCTCCTTCGCCCTGCGGCGCGAGGGCGTCCGGGCCGAGGGCCGGGTCGTCAGGCTGGAGACGACCACCGACGGGCAAGGAGGCTCGGTCCACCGTCCGGTGGTCGGCTGGGTCACCGAGGACGGCCGCCGCATGGAGGTGGAGTCCCCTTACGGGCGCTCCTGGGTGGGCAGGTTCCGGCCCGGCAGCCCGGTCCGGATCCGCTACGACCCGCGGCGCCCCGAGCGGATGCGGATCGACGGCTACGGGCACGGTGTGCAGGTGGTGTTCATGCTGGTCGGCACCGCGTTCATGGCGGGCGGGATCTCCGTGGCGCTCCGGCTGACGGGGTGAGGAGACCGGCCCGTCAGCCTTCCGGCTACGTACGCTGAACGCCATGGACGTGCTGACGGACCTGCTGGACGGCGTACGGGCGCGCGGCGCCGTGTTCAGCCGTACGGTCATGACGGCGCCGTGGTCGCTGCGGTTCGCCTCCGGCGCGCCGCTGACGCTCGCCACGGTGCTGCGCGGCCAGGCGTGGCTCGTTCCCGCCGAGGACGACGCGGTGCGCGTACGAGCCGGGGACATCGCGCTCGTCCGGGGCTCTGCGCCGTACACCGTCGCCGACGACCCGGACACTCCGCCACGCGTACTGATCGACCGGGCCGACTACTGCGGCCTGAGCGATCCTGCCGTCGTCCCCGACGGCGGCACCGTGCTGCTCAGCGGCGCGTACGACAACCCGGGCGGCGTCAGCGAACGGCTGCTCCGCGCGCTCCCGCCCGTGCTGGTCATCCCGGACGCCGACTGCCACTCGCCGATGCTCGCGCTCGTCACCGCCGAGCTGACCCGCGAGAGCCCCGGTCAGCAGGCCGTCCTCGACCGGCTGTTGGACCTGCTGCTCATCTCCGCGCTCCGGGGCTGGTTCGACCGGCCGGGGACATCGGCGCCGCCCTGGTACCGGGCGGCGGACGACCCGGTGGTCGGACAGGCCCTGCGACTGCTCCACGACCGTCCGGCCGATCCGTGGACGGTCGCGAAGCCGGCGGCCGGGGCGGGAGTCTCGCGCGCCGCGCTGGCCCGCCGCTTCACCGCGCGGATCGGTGAGCAGCCGATGACCTACCTCACCGGCTGGCGCATCTCGCTCGCCGCCGACCTGCTGCGCGGTACGGACGACACGGTCGGCGCCCTCGCCCGGAAGGTCGGCTATGCCAACACCTTCGCGCTGAGCGTCGCCTTCAAGCGCCTGCGCCGGATCACGCCGAGCGAGCACCGGGCCGCCGTCACCGGCACCCGGAGGGCGTCGACGGGGCGGCAGTAGCATGGAGGATTGATCAACCGACCGACGCTGTCCTCGTACCGAGGACGAGGAAGGTGGCGGCCCATGCGGGTGCTCTGGTTGTACGCCCACCCCGATCCGCGCTCGCTGAACGGCGCCCTGCGCGACGAGGGAATCGCCGTGCTCCGTGAACACGGGCACGAGGTGGTCGAGTCCGACCTGTACGCCATGGAGTGGAACCCGGTGGTGGGGCACGGCGACTTCCACCACGACCCCGACGAGCGGCTCGATGTCCTCACCGAGTCCCAGAGCGCCCTGGAGAACGGCACGCTGAGCGAGGACATCCGCGCGGAGCAGGAGAAGCTCCTGTGGTCCGACACCCTCGTCGTGCAGTTCCCGCTCTGGTGGTTCGGCCCGCCGGCGATCCTCAAGGGCTGGTTCGACCGGCTGTTCATCCAGGGCTTCGCGCAGGGCGTCCTCGACCCCGGGACCGGCCGGGCGCAGCGTTACGGCAGCGGCGGACTGGCCGGCAGGCGGGCGCTGGTGCTGACGACGGTCGGCGCCAACGCGGCGACGACCGGACCGCGTGGTATCCACGGCGACATCAACGAGGTGCTGTTCCCGCTGCTGCACGGCACGTTGTGGTACCCGGGAATGACGGTCGTGCCCCCGCTCGTCGTCAACGGAGCGGTCAAACTGGCCGGGGCGGAGTACAAGACGGCCGTGGACCGGTTGCGGCAGCGGCTGCTGACGCTGCCGGAGACCGAGCCGATCCCGTACCGCAGCCAGAACGGCGGCGACTACGACGAGCATCTGATCCTGCGCCCGGACCGGGCACCCGGCGAGGTGGGCATCCACATCCACCACGTCGCCGGCGGTGTGGACGAGCGGTGCGAGCGCACCGGCGGCGACGACGAGGCGGACAGGTAACGGCGACGAGGGGCACCGCCGATGACGGCGGTGCCCCCCACGCTTGCCTCAGGAGCCGGTTCAGCAGCTGAGATTGCCACCCGGATCCACGCCGAGGATTCCGGCGAATTGCCGGTAGCTGTCAATGCGGCTCTGCACCTGGGCGGGGTTTCCGCCGTTGCACTCGATGCTGCCGTTGATGCTGCGGATCGTCTCCCCGAATCCGGCGCCGTTCACCATGGCATTGTGCGGAGTCATGGTGCCGGGACCGCTCTGGGTGTTCCAGTACCAGAGGCCGGTCTTCCACGCGACCGCGGAATCGTTCTGCACGAGGTCGGGGTTGTTGAGCAGATCGATGCCCAACGCGTCCCCCGCCGCCTTGTAGTTGAAGTTCCAGCTGAGCTGGATGGGTCCGCGGCCGTAGTACTTGTCATTGCCCGCCGGGCAGCCGTAAGGCTGTGAAGCGTCGCAGTAATGCGGGTAGTTGGCCGTGTTCTGTTCGACCACATGCACGAGTCCACCGGTCTCGTGACCGACGTTGGCCAGGAATGCAGCGGCCTCCTGCTTACGTACGGTGTCGCTGCCCGTCCCGGTGAATCCCGGGTACGCGCTGAGCGCGGCGTTCAGCCCGCCGTAGGTGTAGAAGGAATTCCTGTTCGGGAACATCTGGTTGAACTGCGACTCGCTGACGATGAAGTCGGCCTTGCCCTCTTCCGCCGCGGACGACATGGGGGCGAGCGAGGTCAGGGAGAGAGCGGCGGCCGATGCTGTGGCGGCGAGCAGGCCGATGAGGCGCTTACGCAAGGGATTCACTCCTCAAAAGGGCCTCGGAACGCGCCGCGGCCCAGGTGTGGGGGGTGGGTGGAACGGCGCCGGTGAGCCCCTTCTGGCAGATCAGGGGCTCACCGACGCGAGGATCGGACACGGTCCGGAGCAGGGAGGCGCGCCGGTGGAAGACGTACGATCGGTGAGTGATTCTTCGGCGGAGGGATCGTGGTTACCGGCCCCGCGGGAGAATTCGTCAGCCGCCGATGTTCACGTCGATGCACGCGTAGAACGCGTTCACTGTGTCCGCGATGTTCCAGACCGCGAGAATCTCCTGCTTGCCCGACAGGCCGCCGAAGTTGACGTTGTGGGTGACCGTCGCGCCGGGCTGCGCGCCGCCGTCGTTGAATTCCGCGACCTTCTGGCCGCCGACGAAGTACTGCCACGTGCTGGTGGCGTGTCGGGCGGTGATCTTCCAGTTGAAGTTCTGGCTGGAGCCGATCGGCGTCACCGCCCAGCCCTTGTTGTCGTCGTCCAGTTCGGAGAAGCGGGAGTTCCCGCCGCTGCAACTGGTCAGGCCCTTCGGGCCTTCCACGCTCTGGGGCTCGTACTTGATGTCACCGCAGCTTACGGTTCCGGCGGCGCACTGCGCCTGCCTGCTCGGCGGGTCCGAGATGTAACCGTGGGCGCTCGCAGACCCCGCGGGAAGGCTTATCGCGACGATCGGCGCAATCACCGCACCGAGGGCGACGGCCATCTTCCTTTTCGAATGCATGCGTTACTCCTTCACATCAGGTCTTCCCGGGCGTACCGGTCCGGGGGGGACACGATTACGCTCGGGCCGGCCTCTCAGGGGTGGGGCCAAGAGGCGCGAAGGGCCGTGGCGAGGAGCCTCGTCCGAAGGCACTGGATAGCGCGTGCATTCGGCAAAGGTCTTTACCACTTGGACTAGACCATACAGGCCGTCGCGTTCACGTCAAGAGTCCTGTGTGAACGATCAGTTGGACCGCTCCCGCGCCACGGTCCGGACCGGTCGGCCGGGCGAAGTCGGCGCTCGGACTGCTCCGGAGCAGCCGGACTCCGCGTTGTGTGCGGCATGCGAGGGGCCGCCCGCCGGGGGCGCGGCTCGCGGCGGACTTGCACGGTCACCGAGCGTGCGAAGTCGTTCCGACCCTTGACATCCCTGGAGTCAAACCGCTTCAGTACTGCCATTACGTTCGAGTTAAACCGGTTTAAACAATCGATGTCGCAGTCGGCGTACCCGCCGTCGCACTCGTCGTCAGCACACTCGTCGTCACAGAGAAGTGAGGGAGGGGCTCCATGGACCGGCGTCCGACGATCGCCGACGTGGCCAAGCGGGCGGGGGTGTCCCGCAGTTCGGTCTCCTTCGCCCTGAACGACCGGCCCGGACTCGCCGAGGAGACCAAGCGGCGCATCCTCGCGGCGGCGCAGGAGCTGGGATGGCGGCCCAGCCGGCCCGCCCAGGCGCTGTCGCGTGGCGTGGCCGGGGCGCTCGGACTCGTACTGGCCAGGGACACCGCGGCGATCGGCGCCGACCCCTTCTTCCCCGCCTTCATCGCGGGCATCGAATCCGTACTCGCCCGCCGCGGCGACGCCCTCGTCCTGCATGTCACCGAGCCCGCCGACGAGGAAGCCACCTACCGCCGCCTCGCCGCCGACCGCCGGGTCGACGGTGTGCTCCTCACCGACCTGCGCGTCGACGACCCGCGCCCGGCGCTGACCCGCGAACTCGGCCTGCCCGCCGTCGTGGTGGGCGACCCCGGCGGGGCGGGCGGACTGTGCGCCGTCGGGCTGGACGACCGGCCCGCCTTCGCCGCCGCCGTACGGCAGCTGGCCGCCCTGGGCCACCGCCGAATCGCGCACGTCGCCGGACCGCAGGAATTCCGTCACGCCCGCCGTCGCCGTGAGTCGTGGGAACTGGCCATGCGGGAGGCCGGACTGCCCGAGGGGCCCGTACTGCCCGGCGGCTTCACCGCGGCGGGCGGCGCCCACGCCACCCGCGAACTGCTCTCACTCGCCCCGGACCGCCGCCCCACCGCCGTGATCTACGCGAACGACCTCTCCGCCACCGCCGGCCTCGCCGTCGCGCAGCGGCTCGGACTGACCGTCCCCGGCGATCTGTCGGTCGTCGGCTACGACGACACGCCGCTCGCCGAGTACACCCACCCGCCGCTCGCCTCGGCCCGCGCCGACGCCCTCGGCTGGGGAGCCGCCGCCGTCCGCGCCCTGGACGAGGTCATCGCGAAGGGGCGGGCCGACGACGTCGCGCTTCCCCCGGCGGAGCTGGTACGGCGCGGCTCGATGGGCCCCGCGCCCGGCGCCGGCGACACCGAAGCCGACGCCCCCGCCCCGAGCACCACGACCGTACGGAGCGAGACGCCATGCTGAGCACATCACGCACCAAGGCCGCGGCCGTCCTGCTCGCGCTCGCCCTCACCGGCACCGCCGCCGCCTGCTCCCGCTCCGGCCCCGACAGCGTGAGCGCGGCCACCGCGCGCGGACCCATCACCGTATGGCTCTCCAACAACGCCCAGGAGGTCGCCTGGGGCGAGAAGATGATCGCGAGCTGGAACAAGGCCCACCCCGACCAGCGCGTCACGTCCCAGCAGATACCCGCCGGCAAGACCTCCGAAGAGGCACTGAGCGCGTCGATCATCGCGGGCAACAGCGCCTGTCTGGTCTTCAACACCTCGCCCGCTTCCGTACCGCAGTTCCAGAAGCAGGCCGGGCTCGTCCCGCTGGACGACTTCCCCGACGGCGCGCAGTACATCGAGTCACGTACCGGCCCCCGCGCCGAGCAGTACCGCTTCGAGGACGGCTCCTACTACCAGCTGCCCTGGAAGAGCAACCCGGTGATGATCCTCTACAACAAGGACATCTTCCGGAAGGCCGGACTCGACCCCGAGAACCCGAAGCTCGCGACGTACGACGAGTTCCTCGACAGCTCACGGAAGATCGTCGGCAGCGGCGCGGCCGAAGCGGCGATCTGGCCCGCGCCGACCTCCGAGTTCTTCCAGTCCTGGTTCGACTTCTATCCGGCCTTCATCGCGGAGACCGGCGGCGAATCCCTCGTCGAGAACGGCGAGCCGCAGTTCGACAGCCCCGCCGGCCGGCGCGTCTTCGACTTCTGGCGAACGATCTACCGGGAGAAACTCGCCCCGAACGAGACCTTCCCCGGCGACGCGCTCGGCGGCGGCAAGACCGCCATGTCGACCGTCGGACCCTGGGCCGTCGCCACGTACAAGGACAGCATCGACTGGGGCGTGGTCCCGGTGCCGACCTCGGACGGCCGCCCCGCCTCCGAGATCTCCACCTTCAGCGACCAGAAGTCCGTCGCGATGTTCAGCGCCTGCGAGAACCGCGCCACCGCCTGGGACCTGATGAAGTTCGCGACGTCGCGCGAGCAGGACGGCGCCTTCCTCGCCGACACCGGACAGATGCCGATGCGGCCCGACCTCCTGCGCACCTACGCCGACTGGTTCGCCGAGAACCCCGACTACAAGGAGTTCGCCGACCAGGCCGACCGGACCGTCGAGGTCCCCGCCGTCGCCGGCTCCATCGACGTCTGGCAGGCGCTGCGGGACGGCTGGACCCGCTCCGTCGTCTTCGGCCGCGAACCCACCGGCGAGGAGCTGCCCCGGCTCTCGCGGGACATCACATCCCTCCTCGACGAGTACTGAGGACTGAGGCCCGTATGAGCACCACCGGCATCCCCGCCCCGAAGAGCGCCTCCCCCCGCACCCGTTGGCGCCTGCGCCCGCCACGCATCGGCGCCCTCTTCGTGTCGCCGTACGTCCTGTTCGTCACCGCCGTGTTCGCCGTCCCCCTCGGCTACACGATCTGGATCTCGTTCCACCGCTTCTACTTCACGGCGCCCGGCACCGACATCGACACCCCCTGGGTCGGACTGCGCAACTACCAGGACGTGTTCACCGACCCGGTCGTCCAGCGGTCCTTCCTCAACATCGCCATCTTCCTCGTGATCAACGTGCCGCTGACGGTGGTGCTCGCACTGGTCCTGGCGAGCGCGCTCAACGCCAAACTGCCCTTCCGGTCCTTCTTCCGCGCCGCCTACTACCTGCCGTACGTCACGGCGAGCGTGGCACTGGTCGCCGTGTGGCAGTACATCTTCGGCGCCGACGGACTGCTCAACACCGCTCTCGGCGATCTCGCCCCCGACCCGTCCTGGCTGGTCAACTCCACCCTCGCGATGCCGGTGATCGCCGTCTTCGTCACCTGGAAACAGCTCGGCTTCTTCGTGATGCTCTACCTCGCGGCGCTCCAGAGCGTCCCCAGGGAGCTCTACGAATCCGCGTCCCTCGACGGCGCCGGCCGCGTCCGCTCCTTCATGTCGGTGACCGTGCCCGGCGTACGCCACGCCACCACCCTCGTCACGGTGTTCGCCATCATCACCGGCGCCAACCTCTTCAGCGAGCCCTATCTGCTCACCGGCGGCGGCGGGCCCGACCACGCCTCCTCCTCACCCGTCCTCGTCATGTACCAGAAGGGCATCGAGCAGGCCCACCCCGACTTCGCGGCGGCGCTCGGAGTCGTGCTCGTCCTCTTCGTGGTCGTACTCGCCCTGGTCGCCCGCAAGTTCACCGAGAAGGGAGCCGAGTGATGAGCGCCGACACAGCCACCCCCGCCACGGGGCCCGCCACCGCACCCGCCCCCGCCGGGTCCGGGGGAGACCACCGCCCCCGCCGGGGTGTCGTGCACCGTGTCATGGTCGGCGGCGGCCGCCCCCTGCGCCTCGCCGTCCTCACCCTCGGCGCGGTCGCCTTCCTCTTCCCCTTCTACTACATGGTCGTCGGCTCGCTGGGAAAGGTCACCAGCGGCGACCTCGACGGCGCCCTCCCACGCCCCAACAACACGACCACCGGCAACTACGAGAGCATCAACGGCGCGATCTCACTGGGCCGTTCACTCGTCAACTCCGGTGTCTTCACCATGGGCGTGCTGCTGTGCACGATGGTCTTCGGCGTACTCGCCGGATACGCCCTCGCCCGGCTCCAGTTCCGCGGCCGGGGCACACTCTTCGCCGTACTGCTCCTCATCCAGACCATCCCGTTCCAGCTGCTGATGCTGCCCCTCTACGTTCTGGTCGTACGCGACTACGGGCTGGGCGACAGCTACCTCGGGATGATCCTGCCGTTCGCGATCAACTCGACCGCCGTCTTCCTTTTCCGCCAGTTCTTCCTCCAGATCCCCGCCACCTTCTTCGAGGCGGCCCGCATCGACGGCGCGAGCGAACCGCGCATCCTGTGGCAGATCGCGATCCCGATGGTCAGGCCCGCGCTGCTCAGCGGCGCCCTGCTGACCTTCATCGGACCCTGGAACGAATTCCTCTGGCCGTTCCTCGTCACCAAGAACGCGGACATGCAGCCACTCGCCGTGTCCCTCGCCGGATTCATGAGCAACCTCCAGGGCACCGTCGCCAATCCGACCGGCGCACTCATGGCGGGCGCCTGCGTTCTCGCCGTACCCGCCGTCGTCCTCTTCCTGCTCTTCCAGCGCCACTTCACCCAGACCGACATCGACTCCGGAACAAAGGGCTGACCCACCGTGCACCACAGCGCCACTTCCCCCCGCACCCCCGACACCACGATCCCCTACCGTCTCGTGCGGCAGGGCGTGGTGATGTCACCCCTCCCCGGCGAGGCGAACGAGGCCGAGGGAGTCCTCAACCCCGCCTCCGGCCGGACACCCGACGGCACACCGCATCTGCTGCCACGCCTGGTGTCGGCGGGCAACGTCTCACGCGTCGGCCTCGCCGAGGTCGTCCTCACCGACGGCGTTCCGACGGGCGTCGAACGGCGCGGCGTCGTCCTCGCCCCCGACGCCGGCTGGGAGCGCGGCAAGAACAACGCGGGCGTCGAGGACCCCCGTGTCACCTGGATCCCGGCTCTCGGTCTGCACGTCATGTCGTACGTGGCCTACGGCCCGCTCGGCCCGAAGCCCGCGCTCGCCGTCTCCGACGACCTCACGCACTGGCGGCGGCTGGGCCCGGTGCAGTTCGGCTACCAGCCGGACCTGGACACCGACCTCAACCTCTTCCCCAACAAGGACGTCGTGCACTTCCCGGAGCCGGTACCGGGACCGGACGGCGAGCCCGCGTACGCGATGCTGCACCGCCCGATGTGGGACCTCGGCTGGTTCCGTCCGGGCGAGGGCGTCCACCTTCCGGCCGGACTGACCGACGAGCGGCCCGGCATCTGGATCAGCTACGTACCCGCGGCCGAGGTGGAGCGCGACATCACCGCCCTGACCCGGCCGCGCGACCATCGTCCGGTCGCGCTCTCCGCGTACCCGTGGGAGAGCCTCAAGATCGGCGCGGGCCCGGCGCCGATCCGGGTCGAGGAGGGCTGGCTGCTCATCCATCACGGTGTCTCCGGCACCATCGACGACCCCTTCGCGCAGAACCAGCAGGTCAGCTACGCGGCCGGCGCGATGATCCTCGACCCCGCCGACCCGGCCGTGGTGCTGGCACGCTCGGCCGAGCCGCTGATGGCGCCCGAGACGCAGGAGGAGCGCTCGGGCACCGTACCGAACGTCGTGTTCCCCACGGCCATCGAGGAGTTCGGCGGAGTGCGGCACGTCTTCTACGGGATGGCCGACGCGCACATCGGTGTGGCGCGCCTGGAGCGCGTCGGATGAGCGTCGCGGGGGAGGGGGCGGCCGGGCCGTGGTGGCGCGACGCCGTCTGCTATGAGATCCACCCCCGCTCCTTCGCGGACTCCGACGGCGACGGAACCGGCGATCTGCCCGGTGCCACCGCCCGGCTGCCGTACCTGCGCGACCTCGGCGTGGACGCCGTATGGCTCACGCCGTTCTACCCCTCCCCGCTCGCCGACGCGGGCTACGACATCGCCGACCACACCGCGGTCGCGCCCGACCTCGGCACCCTCGGCGATTTCGACACCTTCGCGGAGCGGGCACACGCGCTGGGGCTCAAGGTGCTGGTGGACCTGGTCCCCAACCACACCTCCGACGCGCACCCCTGGTTCCGCGAGGCACTGGCGGCGCCGGCGGGCGGCGCGGTCCGGGACCGCTATCTGTTCCGGCCGGGCCGTGGCGCACGGGGCCAGGAGCCGCCCAGCGACTGGCGATCCGCGTTCGGCGGCCCCGCGTGGACATCCACAGGCGACGGGGACTGGTATCTGCATCTGCACGCGCCCGAGCAGCCCGACCTCAACTGGCACCACCCCGATGTGGCCGCCGACTTCGAACGGATCCTCCGCTTCTGGCTGGACCACGGCGTGGACGGCTTCCGTGTCGACGTCGCGCACGCCCTGTTCAAGGACCCCGCCCTGCCGGACGCGGGCCCCGGCCAGCACCAGGACCCGGCGCGCAACCATCTGATGCCGTACTACGACCGTGAGGAACTGCACCCCCTCTACCGGAGCTGGCAGGCCCTGCTCGCCGCTCACCCCGCCGGGCCGCCGGGCTCCGCGCCGCCGGGTGAGCGCCTGCTCGTCGCCGAGGCTGCCGTCTTCGACCCCGCCCGGCTCGCGCGCTACGTACGCCCCGGCGAGATGGGACAGTGCTTCAACTTCGCGTTCCTGGAGTGCCCGTGGGAGCCCGCCGCGATCCGCGCCGTCGTGACGCGGTCCGTCGACGCCATGGCGGCCGTGGGCGCGCCCGTGACCTGGGTGCTCTCCAGCCATGACGCGGTCCGCCCGGCCACCCGGTACGGCGGCGGTCCGGCCGGGGTGCGCCGGGCGCGGGCCGCCGCGCTGCTCATGCTGGCCCTGCCCGGTACGGCGTACGTCTACCAGGGCGAGGAACTGGGCCTGCCCCAGGTGGAGTTGGCGGACGACCGGCTTCGCGACCCGCTGTGGCGGAGGTCGGGCGGCGTCGAGCGGGGGAGGGACGGCTGCCGCGTCCCGCTGTCCTGGGAGGGCGGCCGGCCCCCGTACGGATTCTCCTCGGCTCCCGCGGCCGACTGCTGGTTTCCACAGCCGGAGGGCTGGGAGGGGCTGACGGCGGACGCCGAACGCGACGATCCGGAGTCGATGCTCACGCTGTACCGCGCGGCCCTGCGGCTTCGGCGGTCCGACACCTCGCGGGCGGTGGCGGACGGTGCCGCGCTGCGGCTGCTGTCACCGCCGGGCGCCTCGCACCTGACGTTCGACCGGGGCGACGGGCTGCTGTGCGCCGTCAACTTCGGCGCGGCTCCACTTCCGCTGCCGGAGGGCTTCGGGACAGCGGAAGTGGCGCTGGCGAGCGGGCGGTTGACGGACGAGGGGTGGTTGCCGGCGGACACCGCCGTATGGCTGCGACGGGCCGGGCGCTGAGTCCCACCCGGGTTGCCCGGGTCGCTGGGGCCCCTCAGTACGCGGACACCGAGGCGAACAGCGCCTCGGCCTCGGCGACCGACCCCGCAAGCTCCCCGGGGTCGGTGCTCAGCTCCGACGTGATCATGTCGACGTCCCGCAGTCCGGCCCGCCGCAGCAGCGTCTTCTCGTTCGTCACCCACTCGCCGCGCGCCGCCAGCACGGCGTGCGCCGTCTGCGTCGCCGCGATGGCGAGATTGCCGACGACCTCGGTGAGCCGCCCGTACGGGACATGATTGGCCTTCGTGTAGCCGAGCGTCATGCGCGCGTCGCCGAGCCAGCGCTCCGGCGCCGTCTCGCGCAGCGCCGCCGGGTACTCGGGTCGGGGGAGCTCACCCCGCAGTACCCGGTTGATGCCGAGTTCGGCGACGACCAGATAGCTGGGAATGCCCGCGAGGTGGAACATCAGCGGCTCCAGATGGAAGCGGCCCGCTTCCGCCTCGGCCAGTTCGTGCCCGACCACGGCGAGATCCCGGTAGTGCACGTCGACACTGCGGCCCTCGACCGTCAGCCACGCGCCCCCGTTGAAGACTCCGCCACCCCAGCCGCCGATCTCGGAGACCTCACCGTCCCAGCCCACGGCCCGCAGATCGGCCGGGTCGAAGACCTCCGCGCCCCCGGCCTCGTAGTAGACGGCCAAGTCCCAGTCACTGTCAGGCCGTTCGGTGCCCTGGGCACGTGAGCCGCCGAGCGTCACGGCCTTGACGGCCGGCAGCGCGGCGAGGCGATCGGCGGTGCGGTCGAGAAACGCGCGGCTGTCGTCACGGGCGGTGTCACTGACTGCGTTCATGGGGCGGAAGACCTCTCCATGGTGCGTGAGGAGGAAGCGATCAAGAACTATAGACCGGCCGCATCGCCGCATCGCCGTCCCCCCTGTGCCCGACTGGTAAGAGTCGTTTATCGAGTAGTCGGTGTTCCTGAACCTGACGGCCTTTCGGCTCTCGTGTCTGTTACTGCTCGTGATCAACAGTGGTGTGCGTCGGCTCAAGGGCAGCCACGGGAGAATGAGCGGCATGACACGTCTCCGGGCTCCGTTTGGCAGGTGGGATCCCGCCTCTCTGAGCGAGGTTGTCGCGAGGTTCTCCGGCTTGGAGTCCTGCTGGTGGGTGGCTGGGGGCTTCGCGATCGAGCTCGCGGTGGGCCGCCGAATCCGGAGCCATGGGGACATCGATGTCCTGTTGCTGCGGCGTGATCAGCTCGTGGCCCAGCAGGCTCTGTCGGGCTGGCAATGGTGGGCCGCCGATCCACCGGGAAGCCTGCGTCCGTGGGCGTTGGACGAGGTCTTGTCGCTGGAAGTTCACGACATCTGGTGCCGGCCCGGGCCCGACGATCCCTGGCGTATCCAGATCATGATCGACGAGTCCTGCGGCCAGGAATGGGTGTCACGGCGTGACCCCCGGGTGCGTAGGCCGATCAGCATGCTGGGGATGACCTCGGCTGACGGTGTTCCCTTTCTCGCCCTGGACGTGCAGCTCTACTACAAAGCCAAGACACCTCGGCCCAAGGACGAAGAGGACTTCGACGCTGCGCTGCCCGTGCTCACGGATCAGCAGCGAAGCTGGCTCGTCGATGCGATCTCCAAGACGTACGGACCTCACCCTTGGATCAAGCGCCTGCAGGCGTAATCTCACGGTCGGCCGGTGCCTCACCGGAGCCGTGGAGATCGCCGGTTGTGGTCGCCGGGTGCGTAGTTCTTCCAGGGGGCTCCGGCGTCGTTGGCGATGCGGGTGGTGCTCTTGTCGTGGTAGCCCAGTGCCTGGGCGATGACGGGCGCCGGGGCCTGGAGGACGAGCTGGCGAATGGCCGAGGTGCGGCCTTTCTCGACAGGGATGCCGAGTTTTCGTAGTGCGTCGCGCAGGGTGGCGGGGTTCATGGGCTGGCTCGCTCGGCGACCGGGGAACAGCCAGGGCGAGTTCTGGTTGATGGCGGGGGTGCTGGCGGGCAGCGCTTGGAGGTAGTCGAGCAGGAGGTCGGCCACCGGCTCAGGGGCTGGAGTGGGCGGGTCGCCAAGGCGGAGTGTGACGCACTGGCCGTCGCGGAGAACGTCGTCGGTGGTCATGCGAACGATGCGGCTGACGGGTTGGGCGAACAGCAGGACCAGACAGGCCGCGACCCGGACTCTCAGCGCGGTGCTGTCGTCGGCGAGGACCCGTTGCAGGGCGGTGACGCGCTGGTGTTGGCCCATCGGGTGGGGGTTGGTGGTCGGGTGGTTCGGGATGATCAGCCGCGGCATCCGGCGGGTCTCCATGCACCATCGCAAGAACGCCTGGGCAGGTCGCCGGGTGGCGTACTTCTCCGCGTGCCAGGCATCGAGATCGGTCTGGGTGCAGGCGCTCAGCGCGACGTGCCGGGCGGCGAGCCAGACCAGGAAGGCACCAGCCTGGGTGATCTGCTGGCGGCATTCCTGCGTCGTACTCGTGCCCAACGGGCCCTTGGCCGCCTTGGCTCGGAGCTTGCGAAGCTGGTGCCAGGTGGCGAAGTGCTGGAGTATGCGGGCGTGTTCGGTGTCGGCGGTGGTGGCGATTCGCTGGGCGAGCCACCGCTCGAACAGAAGGAGTCGCCGGTCGAGGTGAGGCAGGACGCCGCTGTCCATGAGCAGGTCGCGCAGGTAGGCGGCGGTCCGCCAGTTCGGCAGGGCCTGGATGGCGTCGTGTGTGAGTGGCACTGTTCCGGTGGCGAGGTCTCGCAGGAGTGCCGGGACTTGCCGGTTGCGGAGCCAGATAAGCCGACTCTTCGGACGGTCCAGGCTCACCAGAAGCTGGTGCAGCGGGATCAACTGTGGGTGGATGCAGCCGGTGCCGTCGTCCAGGAGGGCGGTGAGCTGGTCGGAGAGGGTGCAGCGTTCGCAGAGCCGTCCGCCCAGGAGTAGGCCCTCGAAGCCGCAGCGGTCGCAGAAGAAGTCGCGGCTGATGCCTGCGCAATCCCGGCAGATCGCGGTTCCCGCCACGTTGCGGCCGGGAAGCAGCCGCTCGGTTTTGCAGCCGGGGCAGCGGCCTCGGTCCCGCGTGGCCCGTTCATAGCAGGTGCGGCAGATAGGTCCGTCTGACCAGTTCGCGGACTTGGCTGCGCGGCGGCCGCAGCGTGCGCAGGTGCGTATGTGCCACCGCTCGTATTTCTCGCGGCTGTCGTAGGCCGGGCTCACGAGTCGGGGGTGATCCGGGCGCGCTTGGGCCGGATGGTGTTGGCCAGGTCCACGACGTCGGCGCCGCCGGAGGCGGCGGTGCGGCGCGGGGCGACGTTCTCGGCCCGGGTGGCGATCAGGTCGGTGGGGGTGACGTCGAGGATGTCGCAGAGCGCGGCCAGGACCGGCAGGGAGAGCCGTTCGGGAGTCTGGGTGACCAGGCGCCAGACCTGGACCGAGGACAGCTCGATGCCGCGTTCGGCGAGCAGCGGGGAGAGGTCGGAGGCGGCGAAGATGCCGCGGGTGGCCATCACCTCGCGCAGTCGCCACTGGTAGCTGACCTGGCGTTTCATCAAGCCCTCCTCGCCGGCCGCAGAGCGGCCTGCATCGTCGCGTCCAACGCTCTGCGCAGGGTGCGGGTGCGGAAGTCGGAGGACACGCATGTGTAGATCGCGGTCGTGGATGCGTGTTCGTGCCCGACCTGTTCCTGGACGAACCGGGCGTCCATGCCCTTCTCGATCAGGTGGGTGACGTAGGACCTGCGGAAGGAGTGGAAGTCGAGTCCGTCGTCCAGGCCGAGGGCGTCCCGGTAGGTGGTGAACCGGGTGTTCATCTGGGAGAAGCCGACCCGGGCCGATCGCTCCGACGGCCACAGAGCCCCGGAGCCGGCGGTGGGAAACAGCGGACGTACCTCCTCGTTCCACTGCTGGAGGATCTCCGCCGACCAGTCGAAGACGGTCAGCACACTGCGGCGTTTGGGCGGCGAGCCCTTCTTCGCCTTCCCGTGGCGGACGTAGAGGACGCCGTACTCGCCGAACTCAGGACCTTCGGGGTTGCGTCCGAAGTCGACCGAGTCCAGCATCCGCGTCTCGTTGCGGCGCAGGCCGAAGGCGTACGCGGTCTTGAACAGCATCGCGTCGCGGAATGCGGGCAGCCAGCCCTTGCGGCCCCGGCCGCGGACCCTGCCGACCTGGTCGTCGGCGTGGTCGAAGAACGCCTGCAACTCCTGCCGGGTGAAGGCCCGTTTACTGGGGTCTGCCTCGGCTTCCTCCACGTGCACCGCGGTGTTCCACTCGTGCACCACCTGCACCGGGTGGGCGCCGAAACGCTCCTCGCAGGTCACCGCCCATCCGTAGGCGGGATCGGTGATGAAGGAGCAGAAGGACCGGACCGATCCCTGGTAGTTGCGGAGTGTGGAACGGCGCAGGTGCCGTACCGACCGCAGGTCGCCCAGCCACTCGTCGACCATCTGCGGCGACCAGGCCCAGGGGAACGTGTCCGCGTGCCGGACGAAGGCGCGTACCACCTTCTCCCGGCCCTCGATCGTGGAGAACGCCAGGTTCCGCGCGAGCTGCTGGTTGCGCCAGCCGTCCAGCATCGCCGTGAACACCTGCTCGTCCGGCCGCAGCAGCGGCAGGTCACCTACCAGGTGCAGCCCAACAGCCCCCGGCGCGAGCCTGTTCCCACCCACGAATGACTACCCTCCGCCGCCTACATCAGACGAAGGAATCTTTCATCAGATGTAATCACCTGACAAGTTCCCAGCTCAGAAGGCATGCCGGCTCGCATTCGCCGCATCTCAAGCGGCCCGGCGAGCCATCCACACCGAACCCGCACAGGGTGCTGACCAGGACATAGGGGGAAGGCGGCTGTTGATATGCACCCCAACCGCAGTGTTGCATCTGATGAAATTGCGGCCACTTCGCGCATCCGTACGTGTGTTTCCGCGCATGCTGGACAGCGTGGAACAGAGCCCGGCGGAGCGGTCCGTCGATGATCGAGGTCCGGCCCCGGGCTCTCGGCGGGGGCCCGACCGGGGAAGGATGGCCATGAGCGACGCGACCGGCGCCACAAAGACAGGCAAGACCGACGGCAAGGGAACGGACGGAGCGGGGACAGAAGGGAACGCGGCGTACGGCAGGAAGGCTTTCAAACGATCCAGGAGTCATTTCGCGGACCGCATCACCGCCGACGGCCGGGACGGCTGGCCGGTCGAGGCGGGCCGCTACCGGCTTGTCGTGAGCCGGGCGTGCCCGTGGGCGAGCCGCGCGCTCGTCTCGCGCCGGCTGCTCGGTCTGGAGGACGCGCTCTCCCTCGCCGTCACCGACCCGATCCAGGACGACCGCAGTTGGTGCTTCACCCTCGATCCCGGCGGTCGCGACCCCGTCCTCGGCATCCGCCATCTCAGCGAGGCGTACGACGCACGCGAGACGGACTACCCCGGTGGCGTCAGTGTGCCGGCGATCGTGGACGTGCCGAGCGGCAGACTCGTCACCAACGATTTTCAGCAGCTCACGCTCGACCTCGCCACCGAGTGGACGGCGCTGCACCGGTCCGGTGCGCCGGACCTCTATCCGGAGCCGCTGCGCGACGAGATCGACGAGGTGATGGAGGGTATCTACCGGGACGTCAACAACGGTGTGTACCGGGCCGGTTTCGCGTCGGAGCAGGGCGAGTACGAGCGCGCGTACCGCGATGTGTTCCGCCGGCTCGCGCTGGTGTCCGAGCGGCTGGCCGACCGGCGCTATCTGGTGGGGGACACCATCACAGAGGCCGACATCCGGCTGTTCACCACGCTGGTGCGCTTCGACGCCGTCTACCACGGACACTTCAAGTGCAACCGCCACAAGGTGGCCGAGGACCCCGTCCTCCACGCGTACGTCAAGGACCTCTACCAGACGCCCGGCTTCGGCGACACGGTCGACTTCGACCACATCAAGCGGCACTACTACATGGTGCACACCGGCGTGAATCCCACCCGCATCGTCCCCCTCGGGCCCGATCTCTCCGGCTGGCTGACACCCCACCACCGCGAGGAGCTGGGCGGCCGGCCCTTCGGGGACGGCACGCCGCCGGGGCCGGTCCCGGCGGGCGAGGAGGTTCCGGCGGAGGGCCGCCCCTGACCAGTACGCCCAGGGACCCACGTACGTACGGCACGGCCGGTCGCGGCGCACCCCTCCGTGTGCGCGCCGGGACCGGCCGGCCGTGAGCCGTTTTCTACGGACTGCTCGTCGCGGACTACTCGTC
This sequence comes from Streptomyces sp. S4.7, assembly GCF_010384365.1. NCBI lineage: Bacteria > Bacillati > Actinomycetota > Actinomycetes > Kitasatosporales > Streptomycetaceae > Streptomyces > Streptomyces sp. S4.7. Next base: position 7,736,400 of record NZ_CP048397.1, read on the forward strand.
CTCCTGCGCCGTGATGAAGGCGGCTATGGCCTCGGAAGTGAACGCTTCCGCGGCCGACTTGTCGACACCGAGTCCGCTCAGCACCCCCTTGCCGTCCTCCAGCTCCAGCAGGGCGAGCAGGATGTGCTCGGTCCCGATGTAGTTGTGTCCCATGCGCAGGGCCTGGCGGAAGGTGAGTTCCAGGGCCTTCTTCCCGCCCGCGTCGTACGGAATCAGTTCGGGCACGCTCGGGACGGCCGGCGGCAGGATCGCCTCGACCGCTTCACGTACGGCCTCCGGGGTCACGCCCTGCGCGGAGATCGCACGCGCGCCGATCCCCTTCGGCTCGCTCAGGAGCCCGAGCGTGAGGTGCTCCGGCCGGGTCTGGTCGTTGCCCGCGGCGCGGGACTCCTCCTGGGCGGCCACCACCACCTTCCTGGCCCGGTCGGTGAAGCGGCTGAACCCCTGACTGGCGTCGAGGTCCGTCCCCTCGCCGGGGGTCTTCGCGACGAACCGCTTCTGCGCGGCCTGCCGGGTGACCCCCATGCTGCGCCCGATGTCGGTCCAGGAGGCGCCGGAGCGTCGTGCCTGGTCGACGAAGTGACCGATCAGATGGTCGGCCACGTCGCCGAGATGGTCCGCGGCGATGACCGCGTCGGAAAGCTGGTCGAGAGCGTCGGTGTGAACCTTCTTGATGGCTTCGATCAGATCGTCGAGCCGGATGGGGTGCGTCATGTGTCAACCTTAGGTTGACGGGATTGGAGTGTCAACCCGACGTTGACGCTGGCTCGGGGCGTGTGCGCGTGCGTCGAGCGATGCGTCCGGGGCGGCAGCGGGCGCGGGGGCTATGTCGCGGTCCGCCTCGGGGGCGAGATCCGGCTCCGCCCCCGAGCCCGGCCCTCGCCCCGAGCCAGGCTCCGCCCCCGAGCCCGCCCGCTCCCCGCACTCACGCGCCGATCAGTCCTGCGGGCCCGGTGGCAGGCCCATCGTGTCGGCGAGGGCGTCGATCTCCGACGCGAGCAGGGTGCTCCCGCGGTGGCCCATGCCCCCGAACTGCCCCTGGATCTCCAGGCTGACCACTCCGTGCATCCGCGACCAGACGACGACCGAGCCCGCGAGGACCCGGCCGGGATCCGCGTCCGGGGCGTTCTCCCGTACCCAGTCGGCGACCGCCGGTGTGCTCTTCGCCCAGGCCCGCAGCTCGGCCTCCAGGGCGTCGGCCGCCGGCCGGGCGGAGCCCTGCGCCAGTACGCCCAGGAACGGGCCGAGGACCGCCCGTGCGCTGTCGATCGTCTCGGCCGGTGCCTCGTACCCGGGCGACGGCGAGCCCGCCAGCAGCTGGTGGAGATGCGGGGCGTCCACGGCCCACTGCCGGTACGCGCCGGCCAGCGCGTGCAGCCGCTCCCGCGCCGGCCTCTCGGCCGTTCGGGCGGCCTCGGCCCGTACGGCGCTGGCGACGCTCTCGTAGCCCTCCAGGATCAGCTCGGTGAGCAGGGCGTCCCGGCTGCCGAAGTACTTGTAGAGCGCCGGTCCGGTGACGCCGAGCTCCCGGGCGATCGCGTTGAGGCTGAGCGACGCCGGCCCGCCGTCGCCGATCTGCCGGAGCGCGGCCTGCTTGATCTCCGTGCGTACGTGCTGGCGGTAGCGCTGCCGAGGACTGTCCTTGCCGACCGGCACGGGTGCGGCCTTTCGTTGCTTAGAGGGTCTAGCTTTTCATCACGACAGTAGCTTTCGTGAGTGGCAGCGGGCAAGCGAGGCGGGTGACGGCGGCCGTCGTCAGGGCGAGCGCCATCAGAGCCACGCTCACCCACACCGGTGACCGGAATCCGAAGCCCGCGTCGATGGTGAGCCCGCCGAGCCACGGGCCCGCCGCGGCGCCGATGTTGAAGGCCGCGGTCGCGAACGAACCGGCCAAGGTCGGTGCTCCTGAGGCGAGTTGGAACACCTGGGAGATCATCGCCGACCCCGTGCCGAACGCGAGCATCCCCTGGACGAAGACCAGCGCGATCGTGGCCACCGGGCTCACCGCGCTCAGCGCCAGCGCGATCCAGCCGAGCGCCAGCGACGCCATGCCCGCCACGACGAGCGTGCTCCGCCGCGCGTCGGCGATGCGGCCCGAAAGGGTGACTCCGACCAGCGACCCCACCCCGAACAGGGCCAGCAGGGCGGGCACCCATCCGGCACCGAGTCCGGTGACACGGGTGGCCAGCGGCTCAAGGTAGGAGAAGGCGCAGAACGTCGCGCCCTGGACGAGTGCCATCGTCAGCAGGGTGAGCAGTACGTGCCGGCCGGTGAGCGAGCGCAACTCCTCGCGTACCGAAGGGGTTTCGGCCGTCTCGGAAGCCTCGGCCGCTTCGGGGGCGTCGCCGCCCGAAGCGGTGGGGCGCTCGTCCGGGACCGACGTCACGATCGCCACCAGGGCCGGCAGCGACACGACCGCCACCGCCCAGAACGCGGCCCGCCACCCCAGATGCTCGCCCAGCAGCGCCCCGGCGGGCACGCCCACCACACAGGCCACGGTGACGCCGCCGACCACGACGGACGTGGCGCGCGCCCGCGCGGCCGGTTCGACCATCGCGATCGCGGCGACCAGCGCTACCGCCCAGAATCCGGCGTTCGCCAGCGCCCCGACGATCCTGGTCGCGAGCAGCACCTCGTAGCTGGGAGTGAGGGCGCCCACGACGTGGGCGGCCACGAACGCGGTCAGGAAGATCAACAGTGCGCGACGGCGGGGCCACTTACGGCTGAAGAGCGCCATCAGTGGCGCGCCGATCACCATCCCCACGGCGAAGGCCGAGGTCAGGAGCCCGGCGTCGGGAATGGACACATGAAGGTCGGCGGCGATGCCCGAGACGAGCCCGGACAGCATGAATTCGGAGGTGCCCTGGGCGAAGACGGCGAGCCCGAGCACGTACACAGCGAATGGCATGAAGGAACCCCATTGAGAACAGCGGGAGTTGACGGGACAGCGCGGTGGCGCGAGGGGGAGGTGGGCCGAACCCGCGCGCCGTGACGGTTCGTCACGGCGCGGCGGCGACACGGCGGAGATCCGTCGGGGGCCGTCAGCTGCCGGCGCAGCCCGGCGAGTTCACGGGCGGACAGCAGGACGGCTCGAACGGATCAGGAGACACGAAGTGTGTCGGAAGCGGCCCACGCGACGGCGGACCGGCGGCAACAGCGCTTACCGAGCGCTCACCCACGACCGGCGAGGTCGTACGGCGTCAACTCGACAACGGATCAGCCACCGGTGACCGGTGGCCTGAGTCTGTCGGACTCGGGGCTGCTCATGATCGGCAAACTACCAGCCCCGGCCCTCGTGCTCCACCCGATTGACGATGTGCGGGTACTTCGGCGCCCGACTACCTTCACCGGTATGGAAGAGCGACCCTCCGGTATCCAGGACTTCGATGTGCGCGATGCCCTGCGGGCATGGGGGATCGACCCCGTCACCCTGGAGTACGCGCCCGTGGGCTTCGGTGACTATCACTGGACCGCCACCGACACGCGTGATTGCCGGTGGTTCGTGAAGGTGGCCGACCTGGACCACAAGAGCTGGTACGGGGAGGGGACCGGGGCCGCCTTCCGCGGTCTGCGGGACGCCATGGACACCGCCGTGGCTCTGCGCGAGGCGGAGCCGGACGGCCGCCTGGACTTCGTCGTCGCGCCGGTCCGCACCGCCGACGGCGAGAGCGTTCGCGGGCTGGGACCCGGGCACGCGGTCAGTGTGTTCCCGCTCATGTCCGGCACGGCGGGTCACTTCGGCGAGACCCTCACCCCGCACGACCGCGCCCTGGTCGTGGACCTGCTCGCCGGTCTGCACCGCACGGTCCCGCCGGCCTCGGCCCGCGCACTTCCGCCCGAATTCGCCACCCGCCCCCAACTTGAGCCAGCACTGGGGGAGTTGGGCAACCCCTGGCACGGTTTCGGCCCGTACGCCGAACCGGCCAGACACCTGCTCGCCGACCACGCCGCCGCCCTGCGCCACCGTCTCGACGAATTCGACCGCCGGGCCGGGGAGTTGCAGGCCGCGAGCGCCCCACTCGTCGTCACCCACGGCGAACCGCGCCCCGGCAATCTGCTCCGTGCGGGGGAGCGGCGACTACTGCTCGACTGGGACACCGTGGGCCTCGCGGTCCCCGAACGGGACCTCTGGCTGGTCGTGGCCGGCCCGGACGACCTCCTACGGTACGAGGAGTCGACCGGCCGGAAGCCGGACCCGTCGGCCCTGGCGCTCTACCGCCTCCGCCGGGCCCTCAACGACATCGCCGAATTCCTCACCCTGCTCCGCGCCCCGCACGGCCCGACCCTCGACGTCCGGCAGTCCTGAAACGCCCTCGCGGACACGGTCAGGGCCCTGGCGGCCGAGGCGTAGCCGATCGGTCGCGGCTCGCCACGCGGCGGCGCGCGTCCGGGCGCCGTGCAGCCGCCCGTGCGGCGGTCGTACCGGGCCTCGCGCGGTCGCACGGAGAGCCGGCTCCCGTCCACGGATGAGGACTTGCCCCGTGGCCACCACCGACTCAGGCCTCTCCGAGGCCGGTGCAGTACGCGATCGTCGCGTCGTCCGGAGCGACCGCGTGGCGCGCCTCCGCCCGGCGGACCCGGTCGATGATCTCGGCCGGTCCGCCCGACGCCAGCACCGTCATGAACTCCGGCCAGTCGGCGAGCCCGAAGGTGTCCGTGAGGCGGCTCGCCCCATTGCTGAGCAGGGCGGCGCGGGTCACCTCGGAGACCGGACAGCTTCCGGTGATCGCCTCGTCCGCCGCCCGGGGGTCGTCCTTGGCCACCCAGAAGCCGCCCGGCCGGTTCCGGTGCGAGCGGAGGTCCTGGAGGACACGAAGGTACTCGTCGCTGCCCTCGGGGAGCGCCTCGAGCGCGGACCGGTACGGCCGGCTGATGACCACCTCCCGGGGGTCCGACACGACGAGCGGGGCGCCGTCCGCCCGGTCGAGGACGAGGACGGTGTCGCCGAGCACCAGGTACTCGGCGAGGCCGTCCGACACACGCAGGACGGCCACCATCGCCGACGGGCTGATGGTGGCGGCGACGTCGCAGGTGTCCCGGTGTCCGTCCGTCACCCGCTCGATCGCCTCGGCGAGCAGCGCCGGAAGTCCGCGGTCCGGGATCCCTGACAGGAGACCGAGGAGGCCGCCGCCGAGCTGCTCGGCGTACCAGGCCACGCCGTGTCGGCAGATCGATTCGGTGCCGGGGATGCCCGCGCCGTCGATCAGCACCGCTGCCGTGGGTACCGCGCCGGTGAAGTCCTCGTTCGTGCGGCCGGTGCGCGCCGCGACGCTCGTCATGGCCACTCGCATGCCCTGCCGCCCTCCTGATCGCCACGCCCTCGAAACCCGTTGGTGGGGCCGTCGGAGCCGCACCCAGGGTCTGTCGTTCGGATCCTGCCGGGCTCGCGGTCCCCGGCACGCACGCCCGCCGCGTTGTCGTCGGTCGGCACGGCTCCGCCATGCCTCCCTCCTCCGCCCTGCGGTCGCACGCACCGGACCCCGCTCCCTGATCCGGCCTGATCCAAACGACAGACCCTAGTATCGACCGTCATGACGCCGGGGGACGAGGCATTCGAGAACGCGTTCCGGCGGGCCGACGTCGGCCGGCTGGCCGGGCTGGTGGATCCGGCGGGCTGCCCGCCGGGCGTCCTCGAACGGCTTCTGCGCCACGAGGACCCGCGGGTACGGTCGTTGGGGCTGGTGTCGCTCGGTGAGCGGGTCGCCGTCGTCGGCGGCCGCGCCGACGCGTGCGAGCAACTGGCCGCCGCTCTGCTGCCCATGGCGATGTCGGCGGCGGGCCACGCCGCATGGTCGACACAGGACACGCTCGTCCTGGCCGAGCTGTACGCACGCCTCGGACCCCATGCTCCGAAGCCCTACGCCCTGGCCGACCGCGTCCCGTCACGGCGCACGGCCGGACTCCCCGTACGCGTACGGATCGCCTGGCTGCGCGCGGAGATCGCCAACGATCCGACGCATCTACGCCGGGAGCCCGCGAGCGAAGCGCTCTACCAGGCCGTACGGGACACAGACATCGCAGCCGCCTGCCGGCCACGCCAACTCGTGGCGGAGCTGCTGGAGAGCGGCGACCAGGTCTTGGCAGGACAGTCTCTGAGGCTGGCGCGGGAAGGGCTGCACGCCGGAATCTTCGCGGTCGCGCTCGTCCGTGCCCACCTGGTGCGGCTGCTCGACCTCGGCGCCGAACACGCCCTCGGGTCCGCGACCGTCGTCGCCGCGCTGACCGAACTCTCCGAGTCCTGGGCGACGTTGGAACCCCTGCCGCCGCACCGCGTCTCCGGGCTCCTGACCGCCGCCGAAGCGACCGTACGGCCCGAGGTGGCCGAAGCCGCGCTCACCGCACTCGCCCGGCACGGCCACAGCGACGATCGGCGACAGATCGTCGGGGACCCGGACCTGCCGCCCCGGCTGCGACGCCGTGCGCTGGAACTGCTCGGCGCGCTCGCGACACGCGACGACATCCGCGAGCTGACAGCCTTGGCCGCCCGCGACCCGCTGCTGTTCGGCGAGCCGGCCGTGACCTGCCTGCGCGGACTCCACCGGCGCGGCCACTTCGTGACCGCCCCTGACGTCCCCGCCGTCGTCGCGCTCGCACTGGCGGACCACGCCATCGCCCCGTGCGAGATCGCGACGATCCTGTTCACCTGCCGACAGGAGATGTTCCGGCTGCTGACCGATGCCACCGCCGACGACCCGAGCTGGCCGCGCAGACTGGCCCTGTTGGTCGCGCTGGCGGGACAGGGCACGGGCGACGCGGGCGAACCGGGCGAACTTCCGGTCGGCGACGTCATCACCTGTACGCTCAAGGCGACTTCGGCCCCACGGCCGTTCCTCGAAGCGTTGCGCGCGCTGCGGCACACGGCCGCCGAAGAGGCCGTACTGGCCCGCCTGGCGGCCGAGCCCGCGACCGTCCTGCGCACCCTGGAGGCCATCGGGGGACGGCGGACCGTGTCGGCGCTGCGGGACGGGCTCGGCCTCGCCGCGCTGGAGTCGGGCGGCTGGCGTCCCGCGATCGCGCTCCGGATCGCCCGGCGCGGGGAACTCCCCCCGCGCCACCGGCCGCACAGCCTGCGGCCGACGCTCGCGGACTGGCTCACCCTCGCCGACCGGACGCGGGATCCGGCGCAGACCCCGACGGGGGACCCGGCGCCGGATTCGTTGTCCGACACACGGACACGGTTGGTGCGCACAGCGCTCAGGCTGTGCCCGCCCCCGCTCTCGGAGGCCGAGCGGCGGACGTACGCCCGGTTCACCCCGCTCCTGCGCATGTGCCTGGCGGAGGCGGCGACTTGGGAAGACGACGGACAGGACCTCGTGACCGTGCTCGAAGAGCTGGCCCCCACACTGCCCACGGTGGAGAAGCGGGCCGTGGCCGACGCCGTACGCGCGCTGCCCGGCACCGCACCCGCACCGACGCTGACCCTGCTGCGCCGCTGTGGCGCCGTCCTCACCCGTGCCGACCTGGACCAGGCGCTCGAAGCGGCGGCTACCGGGTGGTCGACCGCCGCACGGGCGGAACGAGTCGCACCGGCCGAAGTCGCCGTGCTCCGCGAGGCGTTCGGGATCACGGACGTCTCTCTCCCATCCGATACGCGGGCCTGGCGCGTCCAACTGGCCGCCGCCGTGCGGGGACCGTCCGAAGCGGCGAAGTTCCGCCGGGCCGAGGAGTCCCGGCAGGGGGCGAGCAGGCCCAACTCCCGGCACGCACTGGCCGCGTTGGCCGACACGTACTGCGCCGCCGACCCCGTGACCCGGTCCGTGCTCCTCGACTGGATGACGGCACTCCAGCCCTTGGACGCGCCGCCCTGGACGCTCGGCGAGGCCGCCGCCGACGATGCCGCGAGCGCGGCGGCACCGAGCCGGACGGTACGCGCCGGCGATCTGGACCAGCCGCGTTCGGCGGCCCTGCGCGCGCGCCTGCTGGACATGCTCGACGCCCCTGACCCGGACCGGCGCCGTACCGCCGCCACCGCGCTGCTCAAGTGGCCCGATCCCGACGTCCGTTCGGCGGTACTGCGCGCGTATCTCCACGGCCGTGTCGACCTCGGTGTCCACATCCCGGCCGACGTCGAACCGCCCGGTCTGCTCGCCGCACTGGCGGACACGGGTGGTGCCGAGATCAGGTACGAGCGGCTGGCCCGCCTGGCCGTACGGCTCGACCCGTCCGTGCTCCAGCCGCTCGTGCCCCGGCTCCTGGAGCGGTGGCAGCAGGCTCCACAAGCCGTCCGTCCCGTCCTGGACGCCGTACCGGCGGGTACGCTCGCCGTCATCCTCGGCGATCGTATGGAAGCGGGCGCCTGGGGATTCCTCGACCTGCTCGCCGGCCGTACTCTGCTCCGCACGCCCGCGCTCACCGAGATCCGCCGCAGGCTGCGCGCCGAGGGCCGGGAGGCCCTCGCGGAGAGCCTCCGTCTGGTCGACGGGCCGCTGCGCGACCCCGGCGCCGAGCGGGACGACGCCCACGAACGGGCGCGGTCGACGGCGCCGCCGCGAGCCCCCGACGGGCCGTCCCGGCAGGAGTCGCTGCGGCTGGCCCGTACCGGCAGCCCCGACCAGATCCGCCGGGCGCTCAACCGTCTCGCCGAGGAACACCCCGGCCCTCACACACCGCCCCCACAGGCCCCCACCTCCCGCGAGGCTCCCGACGACCCCGAACTACGCGCGCTCATCGGTGAGTTGCTGCACCATCCCCGGCCCCGCGTCCGGCTCCACGCCCACCGGACCTCCCGGTCGCTCTTCGACCGGGAGACCTACCTGCGCCACACGTCGACCCTTTTGGGCGACGCGCAGCCGGACGTGGTGCGTTCGGCCGTCCGCACCCTCACCCACGCGGCCTGGGAACCCGCCGTCCCGGCGGTCGTCGCCCTGCTCGGCCATCCCCACCCGGCCGTTCGCGCAGCGGCGGTCGACGGTCTCGCGCACCTGGGCGGCCGAGCCGTCCCCGCGCTCCGGCACGCGGCCGACCACGCGCGGCCCGACAAGCGGTCGGCCTACGCCGCCGTGCTCGACCGGATCACGGCCACGCAAACGGATCAGACGCGCGATTCGGCCGGGAAGCCCGTCCAGCGGAGTTCGGCGGGCAGATGACCCATGTCGTTGTAGAGCAGTACGGACGACGGCCGGTCCGGCGCGTAGTTGATGACGGTCAGCGCCGCGTTGCAGTGGTTGAGTCCCATCCACCGCCAGGGCGGGGCGTCCAGGGCGTCGCGGACCAGCCAGCCGATGAGGAAGTTATGGGTGACGACCAGCTCATGGCGCGGCTCGTCACCCTCCACCGGCCCCGTGAACCGCGCCAGGGCCTGCCGTGCCAGCTCCGGCCCGCGCAGTCGCTCCTCGGCGGGGAACTCGGCCAGGCGCCCCAGCATGGCCCCGGCGGAGTCCGCCGGTAGTTCCCGCTCCCGCGGCACGTACGGGATGTAGTCCCCGGCGGGCTCCGATGCCCTCAACTCGCAGGGGATGTCGCCCAGTTGCTCCCGGATCAGCCGGGCCGTCCGCTCCGCCCTCGGCAGCGGTCCGTGACGGATCGCCGAGAGCGGGCCGCCCCGTAGCCGCTCGCCGAGCAGTACGGCCTGCCGGCGGCCCCGCTCGGTCAGGTCGCTCTCGTCGGCCGAAGCCTCACCGTGCCGCGCCAGATAGAGGTGGCGGATGGCTGTCCGGGGCATGCGTGTCGTCCTTTGACGGTGTGGTCGATCATGCGGATTCCCCTACGGACGCGTGTCTCACCCCGACCGGTTCCGCCGGTTCTCCCCGGCCCCCGCTTGACAGCGCGGCGCAATGGTCTGACACTTCAGTTATAGGTTCTAACTAAAGCGTGATGATCAAAGGGGTTGGGTGTCATGAACGAACTGCGGCAGGCGAGCGACCGGGCAGTGATGACCGAGGTCGTCCTCCCCGGCGTCGTGGAACCGGCGGGACTTCAGGTCCGGCGGAGGCCGGTACCCGAGCCGGGGCCCGGTCAGGTGCTCCTGGTGATGGAAGCCTCCGGCGTCTCCTTCGCCGAACAGCAGATGCGGCGCGGGAAGTACTTCGACCAGCCGCCCTTCCCGTTCACTCCCGGCTACGACGTCGTGGGCACCGTCGCGTCGGTCGGGCCCGGCGGGGACGTGGCGCTCGTCGGACGCCGGTTCGCCGTCTTGACCAAGACCGGCGGCTGGGCCAGCCATCTGCTCGTACCGGCGGTCGATCTGGTCGAGGTGCCGGCGGGCGTCGACCCGGCGGAGGCCGAGACCCTGGTGGTCAACGGCATCACCGCGACACAGATGCTGCACCGCGTCGCCCGTGTGCGGTCGGGCGGGACCGTACTCGTACTGGGGGCGAACGGCGGCGTCGGATCCACCCTCGTCCAGCTCGCCCACCGCGCGGGCGCCCGCGTCATCGGCACGGCCTCGCTCCGCCACCAGGAAGCCGTCCGGGAACTGGGCGCCGTCCCCATCGACTACCGCACCCACGACCTCGGCGCGGAGGTCCGGAAGATCACCCCGGACGGGGTCGACGCGGTCTTCGACCACATCGGCGGCGAGGGGATCGTCACCTCGTTCGGGCTCCTCGCCCCCGGCGGCACACTCGTCTCGTACGGTACGGCCTCCACCCGCGACGTGGCGGGGTCGTCCAAGTGGCCCGTCCTGAAGGTCATCGGCCGGCTCCAGCTCTGGAACGCGCTGCCCAACGGCCGGCACGCCCACTTCTACAACATCTGGGCGGGCAAGCGGCGCGCCGACGCCTTCCGGGCCCGGCTCCGGACCGACCTCACCGAGGTGCTGACCCTGCTCGCCGACGGGGAGATCACCCCGCGGGTGGCGGCGCGGCTGCCGCTGTCGCGGGCCGCGGAGGCGATGGCCCTGGCCGAGTCCGGCACGGTCACCGGAAAGGTCGTGCTGGTCCCGGACACCGCGGGGGACGGTGGCCGAGGAGATCTCGGCGGGGGCCCCGCGTAACCCGGTCGGCCGACCGCCGCCGTACCCGGCGCGGGGCCGGGCGACAAGCCGGGCGTCCGGGTACGGGCCGCCCTCACGCCGAGTCCCGCACCACCAGCGTCGTCGGCAGCAGCAGCTGTCGGTGGACCGTCGAGGGCTCGGCGATCTCCTTGAGCAGCAGCCTCGTGATCGAGCGGCCGATCGCCTCGATGGGCTGGCGCACACTGGTCAGCGCCGGTGTCGTGTGCCGCGCGATGACCGAGTCGTCGAAGCCGATCACCGCCACGTCGTCGGGCACCCGGCGCCCCCGCTCGCGCAGTTCGGTCAGCGCGCCCGCGGCCATGACGTCCGAGGCGGCGAACACGGCGTCGATCCCGGGGGCGCGGTCGAGGAGGTCGCTCATCGCCGTACGCCCGCCCTCCTCGGTGAAGTCCGAGACCGCGACGAGCCGTTCGTCCGGCGCCGTGCCCCGTTCGGCCAGGGCCTCGCGCCAGCCCCGGAGCCTGCTGTTGCCGACGTCCATGTCGAGCGGGCCGGTGATCGTGGCGATCCTCGTGCGTCCGGCGTCGATCAGGTGCCGCACGGCGGCCGCCGCGCCGCCGACGTTGTCGGAGTGGACATGGCTCAGGGACTCGTCGGGCGAGCGGCGGCCCGCCAGGACGGTCGGCATGCGCATCTCTTCGAGCAGGCCCGGCAGCGGGTCGTCGTCGTGGATCGACACCAGCAGGACGCCGTCCACCCGGCGCGCCGCCGCGAAGCGCGTCAGCCGGTCGAGTTCGCGCCGGTCACGCACCAGGATGAGCAGCAACTGCATCTCGGTGTCGGCCAGTTCCGTACTCACCCCACGGATCACGGCCGAGAAGTACGGCTCCGCCGCCAGCCGGCTCTCGGACTCGGGAATCACCAGCGCGACGCAGTCCGTCCGGCTCGTGACGAGACTCCGCGCCGCCGGATTGGGTATGTAGTTCAGCTTCGTGATGGCCGTCTCGACCGCGGCGCGGGCCTTCGCGCTGACGCCCGGCGCCCCGTTGACGACCCGCGAGACCGTCCCGCGTCCCACCCCCGCGAGCTCCGCGACGGCTTCAAGAGTTGGCCGCTGACCTCGGTGTTTACGGCTGCTCATCGCTTCTCCTCAACTCTGCCCCGGAGGGCGGCCCTGTTCCCGCCTGCGCAGGGCACTTGACCCGCGACGTACCGCTGCGCGCCGGTCGGCGCCGGACATCTCCGGGCAACGGAAACGTCTTCAACTCTTGACACGGTGCGACGTACTCCGCAGAGTCTTCCACAACCGACTGGGAGCGCTCCCATTCTCCCGTTCACCGGATGCCGGGCCCGCGTCCGGTGTGTTCAGTGAGTCACTTTCGGCGCGTCGAGCGCCCCGCAAGGAGGAAGCACATGGGCACCGCCCGTCATCGCTTCGGATCCACCCTCTCCGCTCTCCCGTCCCGCTTCCCGCACCGTTCCCGGAACCGATCCCCGAAGCGTTTTCCGACGCTCGCCGCAGCCGCGGCGGCCGGTCTGTCCCTCGTCCTCGTCGCCGGCTGCGGAGGCGGCGGTGACACGGGCGAGGCGAAGACGAAGGACGGCAAGACCGTCATCAGCATGGGGCTGTTCGGTGTCATGGGGTTCAAGGAGTCGGGGCTCCTCGACCGGTACATGGAGGAGAATCCCGACATCCTCATCGAGGCCGACGTGGCAGGCGACGAGCAGACGTACTACACCGCGCTCCAGACCCATCTGGCCGCGGGCAGCGGCCTCAAGGACATCCAGGGCATAGAGATAGGCCGGGCCAAGGAGCTGGTCGACACCCGCTCGGACAAGTTCGCCGACCTGTCCAAGACACCCGGTCTCGACCACTTCCTGCCGTGGAAGTCGAGCCAGGTCACCACCGAGGACGGCAAGCTGCTCGGACTGGGCACGGACATCGGCCCGATGGCGGTCTGCTACCGCAAGGACCTGTTCGAGCAGGCCGGTCTGCCGACCGAGCGCGCTGCGGTGGAGAAGCTGTGGGCGGGCGACTGGGCCAAGTACGTCGACGTCGGCCGGGACTTCAAGGAAGGCAACAAGAAGGACAAGGTCGCCTTCATGGACAGCTCCAGCGGGCTGTTCAACGCGATGATCTACGGCGATGAGAAGCAGTTCTACGACAAGGACGGCGAACTCATCTACAACGACAACCCCGTCGTCAAGGACGCCTGGAAGCTGGCCGCCGACGCCGCCGAATCCGGACTGACAGCCAAGCTGCGGCAGTTCCAGCCCGGCTGGGACCCGGGGCTGGCCAACGGCACCTTCGCCACGGCGGTCTGTCCCGCGTGGATGCTCGCGCACATCAGCGAGAAGGCCGGCCCCGCGAACCAGGGCAAGTGGGATGTCGCCAGGGCACCCAAGGGCGCCAACTGGGGCGGCGCGTTCCTCGGTGTGATGGAGAACAGCCCGGTGAAGAAGGAGGCCGCCGACCTCATCGCATGGCTGACCGCGCCGGAGCAGCAGGCCGTCATCTTCGAGAAGCTCGGCAACTTCCCCTCCTCCAAGACCGCGCTGGACATACCCGAGGTCGCCGACGGCAAGTCCGAGTACTTCAGCGACGCGCCGATCGGCCAGATCTTCGGTGACGCGGCCAAGGAGATCCCGGACGAGCAGGTCCTCGGACGCAAGGACGGCACGATCAAGGACACGTTCTCGGCCGGCCTCCAGCTGATCGATGGGCAGGGCAAGAGCCCGGACGAGGCGTGGAAGACGACGGACGAGCGCATCAAGAAGCTCACGCGCTGAGTCCGTGGGGCAGGACCCGGCGGCCGGTGCACCTGACCGGCCCGGCCGCCGGGACGCCCGCCGGAACCCCGGCACCCCCCACCAATCCGCACACCAGCACTCCGCACACCAGCAACCCACGGACCCCAAGGAAGGACGCCCCGCGTGGCCACCTCCACCCCGTCAGCCCGCACAGACGGGCAGCCGCCCCCGACACCGGACGGCTCCACCGGGAAGGGCGGCGACGGCCGCGACACGGCCTCCGGCCAGTCGCGACGCAACATCCTGCACCGGCTGGACGTACGAGCGGTGCCGTACGCCTTCATCGCCCCGTTCTTCCTGATCTTCGGGGCCTTCGGCCTCTACCCGCTCATCTACACCTTCTGGATCTCGCTGCACCGCGTCGAGCTGTCCACGATGGACATGATGGAGTGGCGGGGACTCGCCAACTTCACCGAGCTCATCGACGACGAGCGGTTCTGGAACGCGCTGACCAACACCTTCACCATCGGTGTCATCTCCACGGTCCCGCAGCTGCTGATGGCGCTGGTACTCGCCCATCTCCTCAACTACCGGCTCCGTGGCTCCACGTTCTTCCGGGTCGCCGTCCTCACCCCGTACGCCACCTCCATCGCCGCCGCCGCACTCGTCTTCACCATGCTCTTCGAGCGCGACTTCGGCATGATCAACTGGGGCCTGAGCTTCTTCGGGATCGAGAACGTCGACTGGGAGAACCAGAAATGGCCCGCCCAGTTCGCCATCTCCGCCATCGTCATCTGGCGCTGGACCGGCTACAACGCCCTGCTCTATCTCGCGGCCATGCAGGCGATACCGAGGGATCTGTACGAGGCGGCCGCCATCGACGGCGCGTCGCGCTGGCAGCAGTTCCGCAAGGTCACCATCCCCGGCATCAGCGCCACGATCGTCTTCACCATCGTGCTCTCCACGATCGGGGCGACCCAGCTCTTCGGTGAACCGCTGATCTTCGGCCAGGGGCCGAACGGGATCAGCGGGGGCGCCGACAACCAGTACCAGACGCTGGGGCTGCTCCTCTACGAAGAGGGCTGGAAGAACTACCAGATGGGCCGGGCCGCGACGATCGCCTGGGCCATGTTCCTCATCCTCGTCCTCGTCTTCCTCCTCCAGCGCGTCGCCGCCCGCGTCAAGGCGGGCCGGCCGGCACGGGCCGCCAAGGTCACGAAGAAGGCCAAGTCCACGCCGTCCGCCACGTCCTGACCAGGGAGCAGCAGCCGCATGACCATCGACACCGCACCCGTCCGGGCGGACGCGCGCGACGGGGCCCCCAAGGGCCCCGCGATCTCCGGCCGCCGCCGGACGCGCCTCGCGCTGCGTCCCGGCGCCGGCCGCCAGCACCACGCCGGACCGCTCGCCTACATCCTGCTCGGTATCGCCGCGCTCGTCTCCCTCTTTCCGCTGTACTGGACGGTGGTCGCCGCGTCCACCGACAACACCCGTGTGTCGCAGACCCCGCCGCCCTTCCTGCCGGGCCCCAACCTCCTCAAGAACCTCGGGATCGCCTGGCAGGACGCGGCCATGGGCAAGGCGATGATCAACAGCCTGATCGTCGCCGGTGCCATCGCGCTGTCGACGGTCTTCTTCGCCACCCTGGCCGGCTTCGCCTTCGCCAAACTGCGCTTCAGGGGACGGAACCTCCTCCTGCTGCTGGTCATCGGGACGATGATGGTGCCGCCGCAGCTCGGGGTCGTACCGCTGTTCATGATGATGGCCGACCTCGGCTGGGGGCAGACACTCCCGTCCGTGATCTTCCCGACCCTGGTCAGCGCCGTCGGGGTGTTCTTCATGCGGCAGTACCTCAAGGAGGCGCTGCCCGACGAACTCATCGAGGCGGGGCGCCTGGACGGCGCGCACTCGCTCCGTATCTTCTGGAGCATCGTGCTGCCGATAGCCCGGCCGCCGATGGCCGTCCTGTTCATGATCACGTTCGTGCACGCGTGGAACGACTTCTTCTGGCCGTTCATCGCGCTCGACATGACCAACCCCACGGTGCCCGTCGCCCTCACCCAGCTCAGCGCGGGCTATGTGCGCGACCAGTCCGTGATCATGGCGGGCGCGCTGCTCGGCACCCTGCCGCTGCTGGCGATGTTCATCGTCTTCGGCCGTCAGATAGTCGGCGGGATCATGCAGGGAGCGGTCAAGGGCTGACCCTCCGGCTCCCGCCCCCGCGCCTCGTTCTCCCGCGCCCCGCCCTGCCTCCTGTCCCTCTGCGCCCACGCGCGCCACACCTGGCGGCGCGGCCCAACAGACAGCACACGGAACACAGTTCAACTCCTGAAAGGGACCCTCGTGGCCACATCCCCCTCCGTACGAGTCTTTCCGCCCGAGTTCCTCTGGGGCACCGCGACCGCCGCCTACCAGATCGAGGGCGCCGCACGGGAAGCCGGCCGCACCCCCTCCATCTGGGACGTCTACTCCCGTACCCCCGGCAAGGTCCGCAACGGCGACACCGGTGACATCGCGGCCGACCACTACCACCGCTGGCGCGAGGACACCGCGATCATGTCGGACCTCGGCGTCGGCGCGTACCGCTTCTCGGTCTCCTGGCCGCGCGTGCGGCCCACCGGCACCGGCCCCGTCTCCCAGGAGGGCCTGGACTTCTACCGCCGTCTCACCGACGACCTGCTCGCCAAGGGCATCGAACCGGTCGTCACCCTCTACCACTGGGACCTCCCGCAGCACCTGGAGGAGGCGGGCGGCTGGCCCGAGCGGCGTACGGCCGAACTCTTCGGTGAGTACGCGGCCCTCGTCGCCGACGCGCTCGGCGACCGGGTCAAGACCTGGACGACACTCAACGAGCCGTGGTGCAGCGCGTTCCTGGGCTACGGCTCCGGGGTCCACGCGCCCGGCCGCACCGACCCCGTCGACGCGCTGCGCGCCGCCCACCACCTCAACCTCGGCCACGGGCTCGCGGTACAGGCACTGCGCGACCGGCTCCCGGCGGACGCGCGGGTGTCCGTCACACTCAACCTCCACCATGTACGGCCCCTGACCGACAGCGAGGCGGATCTCGACGCGGCCCGCCGGATCGACGGGCTCGCCAACCGCGTCTTCACCGGGCCGATGCTGGAGGGCGCGTACCCCGAGGACGTCATGGCGGACACCTCGACCCTCACGGACTGGTCCTTCGTCCGGGACGGTGACACCGCGCTGATCAACCGCCCGCTGGACTTCCTCGGCGTCAACTACTACTCGCCGACACTCGTCTCCCACCACTCGGGACCGCCGGCCCACCGGTCGGACGGTCACGGTGTGAGCGACCACAGCCCGTGGCCGGGCGCCGACAACGTGGCCTTCCACCAGACGCCCGGCCCCCGGACCGCCATGGGCTGGACGATCGACCCCAAGGGTCTGTACGAACTGCTGATGCGGGTGCGCCGCGACCACCCCGGACTGCCGGTGATGATCACCGAGAACGGCGCGGCGTTCGACGACTACGCCAACCCCGAGGGCGAGGTCCACGACCCCGAGCGGATCGACTACCTGCGCGACCATCTCGCCGCCGTGCACAGCGCCATCGAGTCGGGAGCCGACGTGCGGGGCTACTTCCTGTGGTCGCTGCTCGACAACTACGAGTGGGGATACGGCTACAGCAGGCGCTTCGGCGCGGTGTACGTCGACTACGCGACCCAGCGGCGCACTCCCAAGGCCAGCGCCCACTGGTACGCCAAACTCACCCGCAGCGGGAGTCTGGCCGCCGTCACCCCGGGGGACGCGGCGGCCGGGGGACGGTAGAACCCGGCCACGCGCGCTACGACCCGGTTCATGTACCGGATCGTCATGGCTCCGCCGTACCGCACCACCGTCGACCAGGGCTGACGCGCGAAGGAGCCAGTGCCGATGCCCAAGAAGCCCGACCCCGTCGACGCCCTGCTCAAGTCGGGCCCGCGCCGTACACATCTGCCCGAACCGGCGGAGCGGGCGAGGCTGCGCGGCGACTACGGCCTCACACAGGCCGAGGTCGCCGCGGCGCTCGATGTGACGCGTGCGACGGTCGCGGGATGGGAGTCCGGCCGCAGCGACCCGCAGGGCGCCACGCGTGCCGCGTACGCGAAGCTCCTGGAGGGCATCGCGGCACAACTGGCCCCCGCGGAGCCGGACTCGGCGCCCGGACCGGAGCCGGTGCGGGCTCCCGGCCGGGCCCCGGGCCCGGCTCCGGAGCCCCCGTTGGAACGGGCGTCCGCCGCGGCACCGGCATCCCCGGCCCCGTCCCGGCCGGCGGTCGGCCGCCTACCGGGCGGGCCGGGACGAGCCCGCCCGGCGGCTGAGAGCGCCCGCGGCGCCCGCGGTGTGTCAGACGGCGCGGCGCCGGAGCTTCAGGGCGTTGTCCGTCCGCGTGCCCGGCTGCCCGTCGGGCCTGGTCTGGATCCGCTCGTGCTCGTCGCTGAGCAGTACCTCCCACTCCCCGTCGGGCAGTTCGAGCGACTCGAGGACCTCGGCGGGCGTCGGGAGGTGCACCTCGGGATGAGGGTTGGGCTCCCAGGACGGGAGTCCGGCGTGCCCGACGACCAGGAGCACTCCGCCGGGAGCGACGACCGCCGCGGCGTTGCGCAGAATCCGCTCGCGCGGCATGTCGCCCGGTGAGTGCAGGAACTGCGCCGAGACCAGGTCGAACGTCCCGGCGGGGAATGAGACCGCCAGATCGTGCCGCTGCCAGTCGATACGCCCGGCGACGCCCGCGTCCGCCGTGGCTGCGTGCCGCTCCGCCCTGGCGAGGGCGACCGCGGAGATGTCGACGGCGGTGACCCGCCACCCCTGGCCGGCCAGCCAGATGCTGTCGGCCCCCTCGCCGCAGCCCAGGTCCAGAGCCCGGCCGGGCTTCAGCCCGGTGACCTCTTTGACCAGGACCGTGTTCGGATCACCGCTCCAGATCCGGTCGCTCTCGCCGTAACGGGAGTCCCAGAACTCCTGGTTGGTGCCGCCGGCCGTCCCGCTGTCCGCATCCGCATCCGCATCCGCGTCGGTGCGGACGTCCGCCGTGCTCTGATCGTGGGTCATTGATATGTCTCCTTCGTCTTTTCGGAGATGCTCGGTCCGGGGCTCGCGGTTTGACAAACCTTCTTGCCGAGGCGGCAAATGGAGGGATGGCTGACGACGACCTCTCGACCGTTCTGAACGGTGTGGGACCGCGGCTGCGGGCCCTGCGCCGCGACCGCGGTACGACCCTGGCCGAGCTGAGCGAGTCGACCGGGATCTCGGTGAGCACCCTGTCCCGGCTGGAGTCGGGTGGACGCAAACCGACCCTGGAGCTGCTCCTGCCGCTCGCCAAGGCGTACGGTGTGCCGCTCGACGAACTGGTGGACGCGCCGGCGACCGGCGACCCCCGCGTGCACATGCGCTCCTATCAGCGGCACGGCATGACCATCGTGCCCCTGACCCGCCATCTCGGCGGTCTGCACGCGTACAAACAGATCATGCCCGCCGGGCGGCAACAGACCGGCGAGCTGGAGCAGCGGGTGCACGAGGGCTACGAATGGCTCTACGTACTGGCCGGGAGGCTCCGGCTGCGTCTGGGCGAGCACGACCTGGTGCTGGGCGCGGGGGAGGCCGCGGAGTTCGACACCCGTACCCCGCACGGCTGGGCCAACGCGGGCACGGAAGCGGTGGAGTTCCTCAGTATCTTCGGTCAGCAGGGGGAGCGGATGCACGTACGCGCCCGGCCCTCCGGGCAGTGAACAGTGTCCTAACCAGGGGCCGTACGAAATGCCGGACGACCCAGAGCGTGTGGCGCGCGCCGGAGGCGATCCGCTCGCGCAACGGGTCCGCGTCGGGAAGGGCCGTCCCCGGCCCCGGCACGGCGCCGCCGCGTGCCCGCAGGACATCACCGGCGAGTGCGGCGAGATAACGGTGGCCCCGCCGGTTGGGATGCAGCCGGTCCACGCAGACGATCCCGGCCCTGTCCGCACGGGCCGCCGCGCGCGCGTCGATCATCCAGGCCCCGTGGCGTCGCGAGACCCGCTCGATCACCTCGTTCGCCTCGGCGGTCCGCCGCCGCAACTCGGCCCGTTTCGCCCTCGGCACGGGCAGCGCGGCAGCGACGTCGTGCAGCGTCATCGTCAGCACACCGACGGTCGCCGCCGCACTCAACTCGGCCAGCACATGGGCGTAGTCCTCCTCGAAGCGCGCGATGTCGAAGCGGCCGGCGATCACATCGTTGACCCCGATCACGCACGTGATGTATGCGGGCGTGAGCGCGACGGCGCGCTCCAGCTGATCCCCGCGCAGCGTGGCGACGGTGGCGCCGCTGCGCGCCAGATTCGCGACGAGGGCCGGCTCCGGAGCCGGTTCGGCGATGTCGTCGGGGCGCCGCACGGGCTCCGTCGTCAGGTAGTGGATCCAGCCCCTGAGCGTGCCGCCCCGGTACGGATCGCCGACTCCCTCGCTGAGGCTGTCGCCGACAGCGACGAGACTCCCCACCCTTGTGGTCAGATTCATGACTAATAAGGTAGATGAGTAATCACGCTTCGGAAAGTCCGGGACCGCCCGGATAGGGTGACGCCATGTCTCTGCGGCACGCCGTGCTGGCAGCCCTGATCCAGGGCGAGGCCAGTGGCTACGAACTCACCAAGCGCTTCGATGTCGGAGTGGCCAACTTCTGGCACTCCCGGCCCCAGCAGCTCTACGCGGAGCTCACCCGGCTGCACGGCGAGGGGCTTGTCCGGGCCACCGAGGTGGTGCAGGAGTCACGGCCGAACAAGCGGCTGTACGCACTCACCGACACCGGCACCCGGGCGCTGGTCGACTTCGCGGCCGGGCCGCTGCGGCCGACGAATTTGCGCGACGAGCTGACCGTGGCGGTGCAGTGCGCCGACGTGGTCGAGCCCGACGCGCTGCTCGGGCACCTCGGGCGCCGCGCGGAGGAGGCCGGGCGGAAGCTGGCCGCGCTCCGCCGTACGGAGACCTCGATCCTGTCGGGCCGTGACGAGGAGGAGTTCGTACGGACCACGGGCCACCTCGGGCCCTACCTCACCTGCCGTCGCGGCATCCGCTACGAGGCCGACACACAGGAGTGGTGCGAGTGGGCGGCCGGCCTGATCCGGGCCAAGCGGCGGGCGACGCGCCCCTCATGAGAGCCGGGCCGGCCGTCAGTCCTCGGCGGGCGCGATGGACGCCAGCAACGACGACACCACTCGCTCGGTCGACGCGGCCATGTCCACCGACTCGGGCGACAGCAGCCACTGCACCTGGAGTCCGTCCATCACCGCGATGATCGCGTTCGCCACGTTCTCGACGTCCAGGTCCTCGCGGGCCTCGCCCAGTTCGGCCGCCTCGCGCAGCGCGTCCACCACGAAGGCCCGCAGCCCGGTGTACCGGTTGCGGAAGTAGTCCTGCGCGGGGTGCCTGTCGGTGACGCTCTCCGCCGAGAGCACCGCGTACAGCCGCACGATGCCCTCACGCTCGGCGTTGCGGCGCGTGGTGTCGATCAGATGGCGCAGGAAGGCGAGACCGCGGGGGCGGTCGGGGCCGATCTGTTCTATGTCGGTCTGGTCGCGCAGTTCGAGGACGCTGGTGAGAAGCAGTTCCTTGGAGCGGAAGTAGTGCAGCACCCCCGCCTGGGTGAGGCCCGCGCGGTCGGCGATCTCCGCCAGCGACGCGTTGTTGTAGCCGCGCGCCGCGAACGTCTCCATGGCGATACGCAGGATCTCCTCGCGCCGCTGCCGCGCCCCCGGACTGCGCGGCGTACGCGGCTGGGCGGGCCCGGCCGCGGCGGCGCCCCGTTCCCCCGCTCGTCTGTTGCTCACCGGGCGCAGTCTACGGCTGTCCGGATCACCGTCCAGGCCCCGGAGTGCGGGTGGGAGTCCCGTCCGGAACAAGTTCGGCACGACGACTTACTAAGTACTTAGTAAGCGTGCTTTCATGTCGCCGATGCGCCACCCCGGCCACGGCGCGGGACACCCCGGGCCGCAGGCGATTCGTTCGGCACACGAACCGGCAGGAGCCCCCACGTATGCAAAGAACCCTGCACAGAAACGTCGTTCGCAGAGCCGTCGTCGCGCTCAGCGTGCTCACGCTGGGCGGAAGTCTCGGACTCACCGCGTCCGGGACCGCGCAGGCCGCCGATCCCACCGCCCAGGTGTGGATCTCCACGGCCGACGGGAGCCGCAAACTGGCCTCGGCGGACCAGATCACCTTCAACTCCTCTCCGCAGGCCATCGACATCAACGTCAACCCGGCCCAGCGCGAACAGCAGTTCACCGGCGCGGGTGCCTCGGTCACCGGCGCGGCCGGCCATCTGATCAACCAGCTCCCGGCCGCCCAGAAGAACGCGCTGATGACCTCGCTGTTCTCCTCCCAGGGCGACGGCATCGGCATCAACTACCTGCGCCAGCCGCTGGGCGGCACCGACTTCAACCAGGGCGCCGCCTACACCTACGAGGACAACCGGGGCGACTTCAACCTCGGCCGTGACCACGAGACGATCATCCCGGTCCTCAAGCAGGCCGTGTCGGTCAACCCCGCCATCCGCTTCATGGGCAGCCCCTGGACGCCGCCCGCGTGGATGAAGACGAACAACAGCCTCAACGGCGGCAGTCTGCGCACCGACCGTTACCAGAACTACGCCGACTATCTGGTGAAGGCCATCCAGGGCTACCAGCAGCAGGGACTCAAGCTCACCGACCTCACCGTGCAGAACGAGCCCGAGTTCGCGACCAGTTACCCGTCGATGAGCATGACCGCCTCCGAGCAGGCCGCGTTCTTCAAGGTGCTCGACCGCACTCTGACGGCGGCGAACCTGCCCACCAACCTCCTCGCCTACGACCACAACTGGGACCACCCGAACTACCCGCTCCAGGTCTTCTCCGAGACGCCGGGCATGAACCGCGTGATCGGCGCGGCGTTCCACTGCTACGGCGGCCAGCCCACCAGCCAGTCGCAGATCAGGCAGGCCGGCAAGCGGGTCTTCTTCACCGAGTGTTCGGGCACGGACAGCGACAACCCGGCCAACACCTTCGCCGACACGCTGAAGTGGCATGCCGAGAACCTCGTAGTGGCCAACATGCGCAACGGCGGCGAGACCACGATCATGTGGAACCTCGCCCTGAACCAGAACGGCGGCCCCCACCAGGGCCACTGCACCACCCGCTGCAACGGCGTGGTCGAGATCAACGGCAGCACGGTCACGCGCAACGCCGAGTACTACGTGCTGGGCCATCTGACCAAGTTCGTCAAGCCCGGAGCCACCCGCATCGGCTCCACCAGCCAGGGCGCGGGCGGCGTACAGAACGTCGTCTGGCAGAACCCGGACGGCAGCAAGGCGGCGTACGTCGTCAACGGCGCGAGCGCGGCCAGGACCGTTTCGATCACGGACGCCGGACGCTCGGCCACGTACACGCTGCCGGCGGGTGCCGTCGCCACCCTCGTATGGACCGGCGCGGACAGCGGCAACCCGGGCAACGGCACCATTGACCCGGCCACCTGGTACCAGGTCGTCAACACCGGCAGCAGCGCCTGCCTCGACGCGACCGGCTGGGGTACGGCGGACGGTACCGGACTCCAGCAGTGGTCCTGCTCGGCCCCCGCGGCCAACAACCAGACCTGGCAGTTCAGACCCACCGGCAACGGCTACTACCAGGTCGTCAACCGGCACGCGAACAAGGTGTGGGACATCGACGGAGGTGTCACCGCCACCGCGGACGGCGCACGCGCCCATCTGTGGAGCTACACCGGCGCCACCAACCAGCAGTGGCAGCCGCAGCGGATCGGCGCCACCGACCGCTACCGGTTCGCCGCCAGACACAGCAACAAGTGCCTGACCGTGGGCGCCGGCACGGTGAACGGCGCCACGCTCACACAGCAGCCCTGCACCGAGGCGGCCGACCAGACCTTCCGGCTGACTGCCCAGGCGTAGCGCCCGACAGCCGGTGAGCCCTGGTGAAGGGCTCACCGGCCGTCGATCGACAGCCCGGGGATCAGAGGTCGAGCACCGCGCGCAGTGCCTGGCTGATGCGGTCCATCACCGCAGTGTCGACCGGACCGAGCGGTTTCGCACCGTCGAAGCGTGTGACCCTCAGCTGCTGGAGGTTGACCGCGACGGCCGTGGAAGGCAGCGGGTGGTCGATCACCACGGACATCGCGGTGTCGGGATAGCGCCCGGCGTCGTGCAGTACGACGGTCAGGACCGCCCCGTACGCCTCCTCCAGACCGTCCAGCGAGACGATCAGGACGTTTCGCCCGTCGCCGAGCGTCCAGATCTCACCGCGTTTCACAGGGCGTCGCCCTCGCCGCCCAGATCCTCGCCGAGTCCGAGCGACGCGAGCCGGCGGGCGGAGTCGAGCACGGCCTGCCGCTGAGCGGCTCGCACGATGTAGGCGTTCAGGGACAGACCGGCCGCTGCCGCCCCCGCTTTGATCGATGCGTTGATCTCGTCCGGGATACGGAGCGTCATTGCGGTCATGCGACCGACCATAGCAACCGGGCAGTGGTTGCGCCATGTGGTGTCACTTCGCGGGGGCGAGGGACGGTTCCCCGGCGGGCGGCAGGGCCGCGCACAGGGCCTGGAGCGCGCCGTCGAACGCGTGATCGGGCGGGGCGCCGAAGCCGATCACCAGCCCGTCGCGCGGTGGCATCGTGCTCTCCGGGTGCCGGAAGGCACCGAGCCCCGCCAGCGCGAGGCCCTGGCGCCCGGCCGCGCGCACGGTGTCCTGCTCGGTGCCGGGCGGCAGGTCGAGCACCGCGTGCAGCCCGGCCGCGATGCCGCTGACCGCGATGTGCGGCGCCCGCTCGGCCAGGACGGCGACGAGCCGGTCGCGCCGCCGCCGGTACGTGCGCCGCATGACACGCACGTGCCGGTCGTACGCGCCGCGGGAGATGAGGTCGGCGAGGGTGAGCTGGTCGAAGACCCCGGTCCACAGCTCGCGGACGCCCTTCACGGCGAGCACGTCGTCCACGAGCCCGTCGGGCAGGACCAGCCAGCCCAGTCGAAGGGCGGGGGAGAGGCTCTTGCTGGTGGAGCCCAGATAGATCACCCGGTCGGGGTCGAGCCCCTGCACGGCGCCGACCGGCTCCCGGTCGTAACGGAACTCGCCGTCGTAGTCGTCCTCCAGCACCACCGCCCCGAAGGCGCGCGCCCAGTCGACGGCGGCCGTCCGCCGCCGCGCCGACAGCGGACCCCCGGTCGGGAACTGGTGGGCGGGCGTGAGCAGTACGGCGCCGGCGTCGAGGGAACCCAGCTCTAGGGTCCGCCCACCGTCCGAGTCCACGGTCAGCGGCACGGTGCGCAGCCCCGCGCCGGTCAGCAGTGAACGGTGGAAGGCGAGCCCGTACGACTCGACGGCGACCGTGCCGTCGAGCACCTCGCCGAGGATGCTCAGCGCGTGGGCGAAGCCGGCGCAGACGACGATCCGGTGGGGCGCGGTGCGTACGCCCCTGGCGCGTGCCAGGTACTCGGTGAGCGCCGTGCGCAGTTCGACACGGCCCCGGGGGTCGCCCACGCCGAGCGCGTCGCTCGGCGCGCTGTTGAGCGCCCGGCGGGCGGAGGTCAGCCAGGCGGACCGGGGGAACGCGGAGGCGTCCGGCGAGGTCGGCATGAAGTCGTACGCCGGCCGCGGCGCCGGCGGCGCGGACCGGCGGGCACGGTCCTTCGCGACGGGCAGCGGCGTGGCGCGCGGCGCGACGCGGGTGCCGGAACCCTGGCGTGCGGTGAGCCAGCCCTCGGCGACGAGTTCGGCGTACGCCTCGCCGACGGTGTTGCGTGCGAGGCCCAGGTCCACGGCGAGCGTGCGGTACGGGGGCAGCCTCGTGCCGGGCGACAGCCGGCCCGACGTGATGGCTTCCCGCAGGGCGAGCATCAACTGCTCACGGCGCGATCCCCGCCCGCCCAGCTCCAGATGGAGATCCGTCCCCACGGCGGGCCCGGGGCCGGGCGGGGGCTCGGGGGAAGGGGTCGCGTCCGTGGAATTGGCCCGTCGATCCGACATGGAAACGCACCTTACCCAGGGGGCCATCCGCTCCCTGGCTCGGGCATCGGGGCGGACACGACCCCCGCCCCCCGCGGCGATTTGCCGACCCGGCAAGTTCCCTTGGCCGGGGCGCGGCGGCCGCCGAATGATGGTGAGCGGAAACGATCACCGAGGAGGACCACATGCCGGAGCCCACCACGCCGTCCGCGGCAGCGCCCACCGTCACCCCGCCCGGCGCCGGGCACCGTCTGGTGGACGTCCCCGGAGGCCGTGTCCACCTCGTGGAACAGGGCACCGGCCCCCTCGTCCTGATGGTCCACGGCTTCCCGGAGTCCTGGTACTCCTGGCGCCACCAGCTCCCCGCGCTCGCCGCCGCCGGATATCGCGCGGTGGCCGTCGACGTACGCGGCTACGGCCGTTCCTCGAAACCGCCGGCCGTGGAGGACTACCGGATGCTCGCCCATGTCGCCGACAACGTCGGAGTCGTCCACGCCCTCGGCGAGGAGACCGCGACGATCGTCGGCCACGACTGGGGATCGAACATCGCCGCCGGATCGGCGCTGCTGCGCCCCGACGTCTTCACCGCGGCGGCGCTCCTCAGCGTCCCGTACGCGCCGCGCGGCGGCCCCCGCCCCACCGAGGCGTTCGCGCGGATCGGCGGCGACGAGGAGTTCTACGTCAGCTACTTCCAGACCCCCGGCCGCGCCGAGGCGGAGATCGAACCCGACGTCCGGGGATGGCTCGCCGGGTTCTACGCGGGGATCTCCGGCGACACGATGCCGCCGGAAGGCGAGGGCAGCCTCTTCTTCGTGGCGCCCGGCGGCAGACTCCGCGACCGGTTCCCCGCCGGCCGGCTGCCCGCCTGGCTCTCGGAGGCCGATCTCGACCACTACGCGGGCGAGTTCGAGCGGACCGGGACGACCGGAGCGCTCAACCGCTACCGCAACGTCGACCGGGACTGGGAGGACCTGGCCGCCTGGGACGGCGCCCCGCTCACCCAGCCCTCCCTCTTCATCGGCGGTGGCCTCGACGCCTCCCTCGCGTGGATGTCCGAGGCCGTACGGAACTTCCCCAGCACCCTGCCCGGCCTGGTCTCCTCGCACATCCTCGAAGGCTGCGGCCACTGGGTGCAGCAGGAGCGCGCGGAGGAGGTCAACGGTCTGCTGACACGGTGGCTGGACGCGCTGCCGGCGCGCTGACCCCCGGCCGGCGGCCCCGAGCGTGAGCGGACCGGTCCCCAACCGACGGGTCCGATCACCCGAACGGCGGCACCCCGGTGCCACGACTGCGCCAAGCGGGCGGGCCGCGCCGCCGGCCGGAGACGGCGGGCCCCGTGGGGCGGTCGCGAGGCACCGCCGGACGTTACCCAGGGTCCGGCCACCGTTACCGGCCAGGTCGACACGAAAGAGGAAAACCGGGGCATACCGGCGAGAATGATCGAACCGAGCACGCTGATCAGTTCGATCAGGTCAAGGAGTGAACTCAGTGGTGAACGCCGACGTCCGGCCGACCGGGCCAGCTCTGCCGACGGGCCGTGGCGATCTCAGCTACGGAGTCGTACGTGCCCTGCGTGGCCGCCCCGGTTCCAGGACCCCCCTTCCGCCGAGCGCCGCGACGGACGCCGCCGACCCGTACGGCGAGGACCTGCACCTCGCGCTCTACCTCTGCTACGAACTGCACTACCGCGGATTCTGCGGCGTCGACCCCGCCTGGGAGTGGGACCCCGCGCTGCTCGCCGTCCGCGCCGATCTCGAACGCCGCTTCCTCGACGCGCTGCGGGCGGACACCAAACGCCGCACCGACATCGACGAGGCACTCGCCGACCTCCTCGTCGAACCGCCGGACGGCACGAGCACGTCCCATTACCTCAAGGACGAGGGAGAGCTGTGGCACCTGCGCGAGTACGCCGCCCAGCGTTCCGTCTACCACCTCAAGGAGGCCGACCCGCACGCCTGGGTGATCCCACGGCTGCGCGGCAGGGCCAAGGCGGCGATGGCCGCCGTCGAGTTCGACGAGTTCGGCGCCGGCCGGGCGGACCGGATGCATTCTCGGCTCTTCGCGGGCCTCATGACGGACCTCGGGCTGGACACGGCGTACGGCCGGTACGTCGACGCGGCGGCGGGGGAGATGCTGGCGAGCGTGAACCTCATGTCGATGTTCGGTCTGCACCGCGCGCTGCGCGGCGCCCTGGTGGGCCACTTCGCCGCCGCCGAGATGGTCTCATCGCCCACGTCCCGCAGACTGGCGGAGGCCATGCGCCGCACGGAGGCGGGAGAGGCGGCCGTGCACTTCTACACCACCCATGTGGCGGACGACGCGTCCCACGAACAGCTCGTCCGCCACGAGGTCGTCGGCGGACTGCTGGAGGACGAGCCATGGCTGGAGGGGGACGTGGCCTTCGGCGTCGACGCCACCGGCGTACTGGAGGCGCGCCTCGCCGACAAGCTGCTCCCCGCCTGGCGCGACGGTCTCTCCGGCCTGCGCACGCCCCTTTGACCCCCGCCGTCCCCGCCCCTCACCGAGGAGGCGCGGACAGCTCCGTCACGAGCCGAGCGACCGCGCCGTCACCGGGGTGCTGGGCGCCTGCTGGCCCCCGCTGGCCAGCATCCGTACCTCGCCCCGGTCGCTGATCTCCGCGCGCACGATGCCGGTGTCGTCCTCGTAGACGGGAAATCCGCCCGCTCCGGCCTTCGCGGTACGCCGTACCGTCACCACGTCCCGTTCGACGTCCTCCCGTGGCACCGGCGGCCCGGCCGGGTCCGCCGGTGCCGGTTCCTCGAACACCAGCTCATAGCGTTCCGGGTAGGCCATGGGGGCCTCCTCCCGCGATAGGCACCACCACCCATCGTCACCCCGCCGGGCGATCCTCGCCCTCCGGCGTGGCCGGGCGCACCGGGAACGCGCGTTCCTGCCCTCAGGAGACGCGGGCGACTCCCGCGTAGACGGCGTTCTCCTCGGGCTCGGGAGCGGCCGTGTCCTTGTACCACTCGGGTCCGGTGACGAGTCCGGGCTCGACGAGATCGAGGCCGTCGAAGAACCGCGCGACCTCGTCCCGGGTACGGAACCGCAGCTCGATACCGCCCTTGCCGTAGGTCCCGGTGATCTGGGCCTCCAGCTCCTTGTGGAAGTCGAAGGTGCCGTGCGACAGCACCAGATGACTGCCGGGCGCGAGCGCGTCGAGGAGGGTGCGGGTGATGTCGTACGGACCGTCGCTGTCCGGGATGAAGTGCATCAGCGCGATGAGGGAGACCGCCACCGGCCGGTCGAAGTCCAGGTGCCTCCGCGCGTGGTCGAGGATCGCCTTGGGCTCGCGTACATCCGCCTCGATGTAGTCGGTCGCGCCCTCCGCGCTGCTGAACAGCAGCGCCTCGGCGTGCCGCAGGACGATGGGGTCGTTGTCCGTGTAGACGACCCGCGCCTTCGGGTTGATCTCCTGGACTATCTGGTGGAGGTTCGGCGCGGTCGGGATGCCGGTGCCGATGTCGAGGAACTGGTCGACGCCCTGGCCGGCCAGCCACGCGGACGCGCGGTGCATGAAGGCGCGGTTCTGCCTGGCGCTGCGCTTGCCCAGGTCGGGCAGCTGCTCCCCGACGGCCCGGTCGACGGGGTAGTTGTCCTTGCCGCCCAGAAGCCAGTCGTACACCCGTGCCGGGTGGGGCTTGCTCGTGTCGACCTGGGACTTGGGTGTACCTGCGTTCATGCGGTGCTCCGTTGGCTCTCTGATCCGAAGAGGGGGTGGCGGGAACGGGGAGTACCGGCCCGGCGGGTGTGACCGCCGGGCCCGGCGGTCACAGCGTGGCGCGGAAGTCGGACAGCAGCTGCCTCGTACGGCTCGCGGACTCCGCGTGGGCCACCATCCGGTCCATGGCCTCCATGTGTTCGGAGACCTCGCTGTCCTCGTCGAGATACAGCGCGCCGGTCAGATACTCGATGTAGA
The DNA here is from genome assembly GCF_010384365.1 of Streptomyces sp. S4.7. Taxonomy (NCBI): domain Bacteria; kingdom Bacillati; phylum Actinomycetota; class Actinomycetes; order Kitasatosporales; family Streptomycetaceae; genus Streptomyces; species Streptomyces sp. S4.7. The sequence goes on from NZ_CP048397.1 coordinate 7,765,936, forward strand.
CCATGTCCCGCACCTCGGGGATGCCGAAGCGGAACAGCACGAAGGGGCTGTACGTGCCGGGGTGGTGGCCGGCGGCGAACTCGGCGATCTGCAACGTCACGTTCGGCAGTTCGCTCGCTTCGAGCAGCCGGTCGACCTGCGCGCGCATCACGTCCGGCGACCCGACGTGGCGGCGCAGCACCGTCTCGTCCAGCACGGCCCAGAAGACGGGTGCGTCGGTGCTGGTCAGCAGCGACTGGCGCTCCAGACGCAGCGCGACCTGGCGGTCGATCCGCGTCGGGTCGGACATCTGCTGTCCCAGGGCGCCCCTGGTGAGGATCTGCCGCGCGTACTCCTCGGTCTGGAGCAGCCCCGGCACGAAGTGCGGTTCGTAGCACCGGATGGTCACCGCGGCCTCTTCGAGGCTGACGTAGCCGCTGAACCAGTCGGGGAGCACGTCGTGGAACCGCTGCCACCAGCCGGGCTTGTTGGCCTCGTCGGCCAGCCGGAGGAAGACGTCGATCTCGTCGCCGGGGACGTCGTAGGCGGGAAGAAGAATCTGCAGATACGGGACCTTGAGGGCGACCTCGGCCATCTCCATCCGGCGTACGGTGGCGGCCGTGACCCGCAGCAGCTGACCTGCCTGGTCCCGGGTGAGCCCCGCCTTCTCACGCAGCGCCAACAGCTGTCTGCTGAGCACGATCTGACCGATCGTCGGAGCCGACCGTGGCTCGCTCATTCCGTACCCCCGAGCCCCGCCGCAGCCATGGTGGACAGTCTGCCACAGCAACTATCCGGTGTGGCCGGTCTGTTGATCATTCGCGGTGTCCTGGCGGCCCCTCGGACCGCCGTGCTCGGTGTTCTCAAGTCCTCAGCTCGATCCTGGCCTCAGCGGGCTCCGCCCGGTCATGCGGGCTTCAGTCCCGGACTACCCGCTTCCGTGACGAATGACGCCGCTTCGGTGAGTGCGGAGCCCGGTTTCGTCACGGCGGTGAGTGTATTGAAGGTGACCGTCGCCCGGTCCTCGGCGAGTGTGAACGTGGTGTAACCCCGGCGCCCGTTGTAGTACTTCATGTGCGGGTTGGCGGAGGTGAGGTTGGACCAGTTGGACGGCTTCTCGGCGCCGTCCATGTCGCTGCTCACCGATGTCGTGGCGATCTCCGTGCCCACGACACGGGAGTTGGCGTCGTCGAAGTCCTCCTTCAGGTCGAAGCCGTAGCCGACGTGCACGTCGCCGGTGAGCACCATCAGGTTGTCGAGACCGGCCGCCTTCGCGCCGTTCAGGACGCGTGTGCGGGAGGCCGGGTAGCCGTCCCACTGGTCCATCGACAGTTTGAAGTCCGCGCGGGGCACGTCGCGGCGCTGGGCGAACGTCACCTGCTGGGCCAGCAGGTTCCAGGTGGCGTCCGAGCTCTGCCAGCCGTCGAGCAGCCAGCGCTCCTGCGTCTCGCCGGTCATGGTGCGCGTCGGGTCCTCGGACTCCGGCCCCGGGACCTGCCAGTTGGCGCCCTGCACCTGGTTGGAGCGGTACTGGCGGGTGTCGAGGATGTCGAACTGGGCGAGCTGTCCGAAGTGGAGGCGGCGGTAGAGCCGCATGTCGGGGCCGGTGGGCTGCTGCGGGGTGCGCAGCGGCTGGTTCTCCCAGTACGCGCGGTAGGCGGCGGCCCTGCGGAGCAGGAACTCCTCCGGCGGCACGTCGTTCTCGGGCGTCTCGTCCGCGTAGTTGTTCTCGGTCTCGTGGTCGTCCCACGTCACGACGAACGGGTGCGCGGCGTGCGCGGCCATCAGGTCCGGGTCGGACTTGTAGAGGCCGTAACGCAGCCGGTAGTCCTGCAACGTGACGGTCTCGCGGTTGTAGTGCGCGGGGAGTCTGCGGTCGGTGTAGTTGCGGGCGCCGCCGACCGCTGTCACGGCGTACTCGTACAGGTAGTCGCCGAGGTGGACGACGACGTCGAGGTCCTCGGCGGCCAGGTGCCTGTACGCGGTGAAGTAGCCGTGGTAGTAGGCCTGGCAGGAGAGCGTGGCGAATTTCAGCTCGGTGATCCGGGACGCGGCGAGCGGGGCGGTGCGGGTGCGGCCGACCGGGCTGATCCAGGTGCCGGCCCGGAAGCGGTAGTAGTAGACACGGTCGGCCGCCAGGCCCGCGACCTCGACGCGCACGCTGTGGTGGAACTCGGGGTGGGCGGTCGCGGTGCCGCTCTTGACGAGTACGGCGAAGAGTTCGTCGTGGGCGACTTCCCACTCCACCTCGACCCGCTCGGCCGGCAGGCCGCTGTCCGCCGTGTACGGCTCGGGCGCCAGCCGGGTCCAGAGCAGGGCCGTGCCGGGCTGCGGGTCGCCCGAGGCGACGCCCAGTGTGAACGGGTTCTCGCTGATGGCCATGGGGTTGAGCCGGCGGGCGGTCGCCGCGCCGGCGGACGGCATGTTCGCCGCGAAGGCGAGCACGGCCGCGGCGCCGGCGCGGGTGACGAACTGACGGCGGTCGATACGGCGCGCGGCAGCGCGGAATTCCGGCAGATGATTTCCCATTATGACGATTCATATGCCCTGTTGATCAAGCTTGCTGACGGCGCATCAGAGTGATCTACCGCGTCTCCCGGCATATCCGGGCGTGCAGCGCGCGTGTGTGGTCCACCTCCCGTACGGGGCCGGTCAGGACGGCCCGCGCGGTGAGCCGGGTGTCGGTACTGGAGGCGGCGAGCCGCAGCTCCAACTCGCCCGGCTCCACGACGCGCCGCCCGGCGCGTCCGGTGAAGGAGGCGAGATCGGCGGGGACGGTGGCACTGATCCTCGCCGCCTCGCCCGGCTCCAGCGGGACGCGCAGATAGCCGATCAGGCGCTGGACCGGCTGCACGACCGAGGCGACCGGATCGTGCAGATACAGCTGCACCACCTCCGTGCCCGCCCGGCGGCCGGTGTTGCGCACGGTGCAGGACAGCCGCAACTCACCGTCGGTCGGCGCGGTGCTGTCGGCGGTCAGTTCGGACCAGACGAACGTGGTGTACGTCAGCCCGTGCCCGAATCCGAACTCGGGGGTCGGGTCGATGTTCGAGGAGTCGCCCGCCTGTGCCAGCCGCGCCGCCAGATAGGTGGACGGCTGCCCGCCAGGGCGCCGGGGAACGCTCACCGGCAACCGGCCCGAAGGGTCGACCCGGCCGCTCAGCACGCCCGAGAGCGCCCGCACGCCCTCCTGGCCCGGGAAGAACGTCTGCACGATCGCCGCCGACGCCTCGACGGCCTCACCGCCCAGCGCGTACGGCCGCCCGGCGAGCAGCGTGACCACCACCGGGGTACCGGTGTCCAGCAGTGTGTCGAGCAACTGCTGCTGCACCCCGGGCAGGGCCAGCGACTCCGCGTCGCAGCCCTCCCCGCTCGTCCCCCGGCCGAACAGCCCCGCCCGGTCGCCGAGAGCCGCGACGATGACGTCCGCGCCGCGCACCGCCCGCAGCGCGGCGGCGAATCCGTCGGTGACCGGCGAGTCGACGCCGCAGCCTGCCGCGGTGACGATCTCGCAGCCGGGGAACTCCGACATCAACCCCTGGAGCAGGGTGGGCAGTTGCACCCCGGCGGGAGTGTCGGGGTGCTGGGACCCGACGTGCACGGGGAAGGAGTAGCAACCGAGAACCGCCGCGGGCGTGTCGGCCTGGGGCCCGACGACCGCGATCCGGGCGGGCCGCTCCAGCGGCAGGACGCCGTCGTTGCGCAGCAGGATCACCGACCGCTCCGCGAGGCGGCGCGAGATGTCCCGGTGCGCGGCGGAGTCCAGGTCCACGCTGTTGCGCAGCCGGTGCGGCGCGTCGAGGTCGGCGCCGGCCAGCGCGGGCGGCACCGGGCTCCAGCCGGGGTCGAGCAGACCGAGTTGTGCCTTCTGGGTCAGCACCCGCCGCAGCGCCCGGTCGACCACCGCCCCCGGTACGTCCCCGGCGGCGATCGCGTCCCGCAGCGGCTGCCCGAACGTCTTCACGGTGGGCAGTTCGACATCGACACCCGCGGTCAGCGCCGCCACCGCCGCGTCTGCCCAGCCGGCGGCCACGCCGTGCAGGGTCTTGAGGAACGCGATGCCGAAGTAATCGGCCACGACCGTGCCTTCGAAGCCCCAGACGTCCCGGAGCAGCCCGGTCAGCGACTCCTCGTCGGCGGCGCCGGGCATGCCGTCGGTGTCGGTGTACGCGCTCATCACCGACCGCGCGTCGCTCTCCCTGACCGCCATCTCGAAGGGCGGGAGCATGACGTCGGCGCGCTCCCTGGGGCCCATGCTCACCGGGGCCAGATTGCGGCCGGCACGGGAGGCCGAGTACCCGACGAAGTGCTTGAGGGTGGCCACGAGACCGGTGGACTCCAGTCCTTGGACGTACGCGGTGGCGATGGTGCCGACCAGATACGGGTCCTCGCCGATGGTCTCCTCGACCCGGCCCCAACGCGCGTCGCGCACCACGTCGAGCACCGGGGCCAGCCCCTGGTGGATGCCGACGGACCGCATGTCGCGCCCGATCGCGGCAGCCATCGTCCGGACGAGTCCGGGGTCGAAGGCGGCGCCCCAGGACAGTGGCACCGGATAGGTGGTGGCTCCCCAGGCGGCGAAGCCCGCCAGGCACTCGTCGTGCGCGAGCGCGGGGATGCCGAACCGGTTGCCCGCGACGATCCGTTGCTGAGTACGCATCAGGGAGAGCGCGCCGAGGGCGGGATCGACGGGGACCGTGCCGAACGGCCGGGTCAACTGGCCGAGTCCGTGAGGGATCAGCTCGTCGAGTGAGGGCGGCTCGTCCATGTCGTGCTGGTGCGGGGCGACTTCGGCGCCGTTCGACGAGGCGCCCGCCCACAGTCCGTACAGCTGGCCCAGCTTCTCCTCCAAGGTCATGGCGGCGATCAGTTCCTCGACCCGGGCCGCGCGGGCGGCCCGCGTGGAGGGAGCGGCGGTGGTCACGTTGTCGGTCACTTTCCTCCGACACCCATCAGCCCCTGGACCAGGGCTCGGCGGGCGAACAGGTAGACGAGCAGGACGGGCACGGTGGACAGCACCACGGCGGCCAGCAGGCCGGGGATGTCGACGCCGTACTGGGTCTGGAAGTTGTAGAGGCCGAGAGTGATCACCTTGGTCTCCTCGGACTGGGTGAGCACGAGCGGGAACAGGAACCCGTTCCACGCCTGGAGCGCGGCGAACACCACGACGGTGGACAGCCCGCTCTTCGACAGCGGCATGACGAGCCGGAAGAACACCCGCCGCGCGTCGGCCCCGTCGATGGCCATCGCCTCGAAGAGGTCGTCGGTGATGTCACGCATGGTGCCGGTCAGGATGAGGACGCAGACCGGCATGCAGAACGCCGCCGTCGGCAGGATGACGCCGATGAGGTTGTCGTAGAGACCGGCCTTGCTGATGACGTAGAACATCGGCACGATCACCGCCTGGGCGGGGATCGCCAGGCCCAGCAGGAAGAGGCGGAGGACGCCGGAGGTGGTCCGGCCCCGGTTGCGGACGATCGCGAACGCCAGGGGTGGTACGAGGAGCACGACGATCGCCACCACACTGGCCGTCACGATCAGGGTGTTGACGAAGTAGCGGCCGAATCCGTTCGAGAAGCTGTCGACGTAGTTGGACAGGGTGAAGTGGTCCGGGAAGCCCAGCGGGCCGCTCGCGCCGTAGTCGGCGCGCGACTGCACACCGGCTCCGAGCATGACGTACAGCGGCAGAGCGACGACGAACAGCCAGAGCGTGACGCCCACGCCCGCCAGGTAGTTGGGGCGATGCCTGGTCACATGCCCTCCTTGGTGCCGGCCATCTTGTCGTAGCCGGAGACCCGCACCACGATCAGCGAGACCGCCGTGGCCACCACGACCAGCAGCAGCGCGATGGCCGCGCCCGCGCCGAACTCGAAGCCCTTGAAGGCCTTCTGGTACATGTAGTAGGCGCTGATGGTGGTGTCGGTGCCCGGCCCGCCCTGGGTGAGGATCAGCACCGTGTCGAAGGTGGTGAGACCACCGACCACCATGAGGATCACCGACGTGATGACGGAGTTGCGCAGCTGCGGCAGGGTGATGTGGAAGAACTGGCGCACCCGCCCGGCGCCGTCGATCTCCGCCGCCTGGTACAGCACGGCCGGGATCGCGCGGGCCGCGCCCTGGTAGATCAGCGCGTGCAGCGGGGTGAACTGCCAGGTGCTCACCAGGACGAGCACGGCGATGGCTCCCGTACGGTCGCCCAGGAGGTTGCCGTCCCCGAACAGCCAGGTGGCCTGCGACGGGATCCCGAAGTTCGGCTCCAGCAGGGCCCGCCAGAGGACCGACACGGCGGTGGCCGACAGCAGCAGCGGGACGAAGAAGACCGCCGACAGCACGGCCCGGTTGCGCTGCGGGCCCGCCGCCCAGACGCCGAGCAGGATGCTCAGCGGCGTCTGGACCACCACCCCCAGGGCGGTGAGCAGCACGCTCAGCCACAGACTCTTGATCATCACCGGGTCGTGGAACAGCGTGACCCAGTTGTCGAACCCGGCGAACTCCGGTGAGCCCAGGCCCGACCAGGTGGTGAAGGACAGGACCGCCACCAGTACCAGCGGCCCGACGGCGAACAGCGCGAAGAACACGACGGCGGGCAGCGCCCAGCCGATTCCGGGCCGGCCGGTCCTGAGGCGGGCCGCGGCGCCGGCCTGCCCCGGGGGGTGGACCGGCCGGCGGCGCCCGTCCTTCACGGGGGAGGTGGGAGAAACCATGGAGGACGTCACCCTCAGACGGTGGTGAGGGCTTGCATGGACTTGATGAAACCGTCCGAGTCGAGCTGTCCGTTGAAGAACTGCTGGACCGCCACATAGATGGGCGTCATGTTCTTCGGCGGATACGCCTGGTCCCACGACAGCTGGAACGCCGGTGCCTTGGCGACCAGGTCGTACTGGTACTTCAGGTACTCCGGGTTGTCGGCGGCGTCCAGGAACTTGCCCGTGTTCGTGGTGGTCGGGAGGTTGCCGATGGAGAGCTGCTCCTCCACGAACTCGTCCGAGTACATGAGCTGCAGGAACTCGGCTATCGCGTCGGCGTGCCCGGTCGACTTGCGGACCGAGTAGAAGTTGTTGGTGTTGCCGACGAGGTTGGCGGCGTCGCCCTTGCCGCCCTCGACGGCCGGGAAGCCGGTGTACCCGAGATCGTTCTTGGCGAAGTCGGGATCCGCCTCCTGCTGGGTGGAGTACGCCCAGGAGCCCATCAGTTCGAAACCGGCCTTGCCGCTCGCCAGCAGGGCGGGGGAGCTGCCGTCGGTGAACTTGACCGAGTCGTGGTTGCTGCCGAAGGCGCCCGCGTCGATCAGCTCCTTGAGCATGTCCAGCGCCTTGCGGCTGTCGGCGCTGTCCCACACGTCCTTCTCGCCCGCCAGCGCCTTCTTGAACAGCTCGGGGCCCGCCACTCGGTCGTACAGGTACTCGAACCACATCATCGTCGTCCACTTGTCGCCGCCGCCGAGAGCGATGGGCGTGACACCCTTCCCCTTCAGGTTCTTCACCGCGGCCAGCAGGTCGTCCCAGGTGCGGGGCGCCTCGACACCGGCGTCCGCGAGCACCTTCTTGTTGTTGAACAGCAGCACCGGCTGGGTGCCGCGCATGGGTATCCCGTACGACTTCCCGTCCACCTGCGCGGTCTCGAAGACCGACGGCAGGAAGTTCGACCTCAGCCCCGGCTCCTTCTTCATCATGTCGTCCAGCGGAAGCAGCAGATCCGCCTCGACGAACGGCTGGATGCTGCCGCCGCCCCAGTTGAAGAACACGTCGGGCGCCTGCGGGGTGTTGATGACCGTCTGGAGCTTCTGCTGGTAGTCGGCGCCGGGGACGGTGTCCAGGACCGCCCTGACCTCGGAAGTCTCGTTGAACGTCGCCACGAGTCGCTTCTCCACCCGGTTCGCGGCGTCGCCGTAGACGAGTACGTGGAACTCGTCCGAGTCGCCGGAGGAGGAGCCGCCACCGCCACAGGCCGCCAGGCCCAGACCCAGAACCAGCGCCGCGCCGCCTGCGACGGCCCGGTGGAACCGTGCGCGTGTCTTCATCGATCGACCTCTCGAAAGTATCGGGAATCTGCCCGAAAGTCTCTGTGGGGAGCGACCGTAGGGTTCTCTCAAGTGCCGGTCAACATCGCTGTCATCACTCGGCGAAACCGTTACACAAGGCTGTGCTTTATCCTTCAGTCCATGCGAGATGACAGGAGTACGGGGCGAGTCACCCTCGCTCAGGTGGCTTCCCAGGCGGGCGTTTCCCTTTCGACAGTTTCGAAGGTGCTCAACGGGCGCCCCGATGTCTCCGCCCCGACGCGCGTCAAGGTCGAGGAGCTGCTGGAGGCACACGGCTACCGGCGCTCCGCGCCGTCCGTCCCCGAGGCGCCGCTCATCGAGATCGTCTTCCACGAACTGGACAGCGCCTGGTCGATGGAGCTGATCCGGGGCATGCAGAACGTCGCCAAGAGCGCCGGTGTCAGCGTCGTGCTCACCGAGACCGGCACCCGGCACTCACCGGGAGCCGAGTGGGTGGAAGGGGTGCTGCGCCGGCGCCCGCTCGGCGTGGTGCTGGTCTTCTCGACCCTCCCCGACGAGCTCAAACAGAAGCTCTGGTCACGTGCCATCCCGTTCGTGATCATCGACCCGGCCGGTGACCCGGAACCCGACGTACCCTCCGTCGGATCGGCCAACTGGGCGGGCGGACTGGCCGCCACCCGCCATCTGCTCGACCTCGGCCACCGCGCCATCGCGGTCGTCACCGGCCCCGAGGACATGCTCTGCTCCCTGGCGCGCCTCGACGGATTCCGCTCGGCCATGGCGATGGCCGGTGCGGAGGTCGATCCGCGCCTCGTGAGATTCGGCGACTTCCATGTCCAGGCCGGTTACGACCAGGCGATGGAGCTGCTCCGGCTCCCGGGGCGGCCGACCGCGATCTTCGCCGGGAGCGACCTCCAGGCGCTCGGCGTCCTGGAGGCCGCGCGGGTGCTGGGGGTCCAGGTGCCGGAGGACCTCTCCGTGGTCGGGTACGACGACATCCCGCTCGCCCAGTGGTCCAGCCCCGCGCTGACCACCGTCCACCAGCCGCTGGTGGAGATGGCCGAGGAGGCCGCCCGGATGCTGCTGCGGCTGCGGCGCGGGCACCAGGGCGGAGGTCCCCGGACGGACCGGTCCGACGCACTCCCGGAAGCCCGGCCCGACCAGGCCGACACCCGGATCGAGTTCGGCACCCGGCTGGTCGTCAGGAACAGCACCGCGGTGGTGAAGTCCGCGACGGAGTGAATCCTTCCGTGACAGACACCGGTCCCGGGGAAGGTGAAGGGCGACCCAGCAGGACCGGAAGGGACGGACACCGTGGCACGATCGAGGATTCTCGTAGTGGGCGCAGGCTTCGGCGGCGTGGAGTGTGTACAGCGCCTGGAACGGAAACTGCGGCCGGAAGAGGCGGAGATCTCGCTGGTCACGCCCTTCTCGTACCAGCTCTATCTGCCGTTGCTGCCACAGGTGGCCGCGGGCGTGCTCACCCCGCAGTCGGTCGCCGTCTCACTGCGCCGCAGCAGGAAGCACCGCACGCGGATCATCCCCGGCGGGGCCATCGGAGTGGATCCGCGGGCCAAGATCTGTGTCATCCGCAAGATCACCGGTGAGGTCACCTACCAGCCCTACGACTACATCGTGCTGGCCCCCGGCAGCATCACCCGCACCTTCGACATCCCCGGACTCGTCGACAACGCGCGCGGGATGAAGACGCTCGCCGAAGCCGCCTATGTACGCGACCACGTCATCGCGCAGCTCGACCTCGCGGACGCGAGCACGGACGAGAAGGAGCGCGAGGCCCGACTCCAGTTCGTGGTGGTCGGCGGGGGTTACGCGGGCACGGAGACGGCCGCCTGTCTGCAACGCGTCACCAGCCACGCCGTACGGCGCTACCCGAGGCTGGACCCGAAGCAGATCAAGTGGCACCTCGTCGACATCGCCCCCAAGCTCATGCCGGAGCTCGGCGACAAGCTCGGAGCCACCGCCCTGGACATCCTGCGCAAGCGCGGCATCGAGGTCTCGCTCGGGGTGTCGATCGCCAAGGCGGGCCCCGACGAGGTGACCTTCACCGACGGCCGGGTGCTGCCCTGCCGCACGCTCATCTGGACGGCGGGTGTCGTCGCGAGCCCGCTGATCGGCACCCTCGGCGCCGAGACGGTGCACGGCAGGCTCATGGTCTCGCCCGAGCTGCGGGTGACCGGGCTCGACGGCGTCTTCGCCCTCGGCGACGCCGGGGCGGTGCCTGACCTGGCGAAGGGCGGCGACGCGATCTGCCCGCCGACCGCTCAGCACGCCCTGCGGCAGGGCCGCACGGCGGCCGACAACGTCATCGCGACGGTACGCGACCAGCCGCTGCGGCGTTACGAACACAAGGACCTGGGCCTTGTCGTCGACCTCGGCGGCCGGGACGCGGTCTCCAAGCCGATGGGTGTCGAACTGCGCGGGCTCCCGGCCCAGGCCGTCGCCCGCGGCTACCACTGGTCGGCGCTGCGGACGAATGTCGCCAAGGCGCGGGTGCTCACCAACTGGGTGCTCAACGCCGTCGCCGGGGACGATTTCGTACGGACCGGATTCCAGGCGCAGAAGCCGGCCTCGCTGCACGACTTCGAGTACACCGACGTCTATCTGACGCCGGAGCAGGTACGCGAACACACGGCGGCGCTGACCGTACGCGGTTGAGCCCCGTTACCTTTCTCGTGGCCCCGCAATGGGGTTCCTGGCCCCCGGGTCCGGTATGGCTGTGTGCCCCCTGTCGAAGGCGATGACCTGGGGGGTGTTGCCGCTGGGCTTCGGGGCACCGCTTGACCGCTGATGAGGGGCCTGACGACCGCCTGGTCCGGCGCAATGCCGGGCCGCTTCACCGGGCGGCATGTCTGCGTAACGTGGTTGCCGGCGTGTGGTGCCGCAGGGACGGCCGGGAGTTTCAGGAGACGAGTGGCGAGAGGCACACGCACATGGTCGACACGACCGCGATAGATCTCTTCCTCGGCCTGGACCTGGGCAAGGAGTTCCACCACGCCCACGGCCGGACCCGGGACGGCAGAACCGTGCACGACAAGCGGCTGCCCAACACCGAGCCGAGACTGCTGGAGCTGTTCACCAGGCTGGTGGCGAAGTTCGGCACCGTTCTGGTGATCGTGGACCAGGTCGCGAACATCGGTGCGCTGCCGCTGACGGTGGCCCGTGCGGCGGGCTGCCGGGTGGCCTACCTGCCCGGGCTGTCGATGCGGCGGGCCGCCGACCTGCATCCCGGCGAGGCCAAGACCGATGCCCGCGACGCGTTCGTGATCGCCGAGACCGCCCGCACGATGCCGCACACCCTGCGGGCGGTGGACCGCGACGACGAGGTGCTGGCCGAGCTGACGATGCTCACCGGTTACGACAACGACCTGGCCGGCGAGGTCAACCGCACCACCAACCGGCTGCGTGGCCTGCTCTCCCAGATCCATCCCTCCCTCGAACGTGTCCTCGGCCCCCGCCTGGCCTACCCCTACATCCAGGCTCTCCTCCAGCGCCACGGCTCCCCAGCCAGGCTGAAGAAACTGGGCCGGGCCCGCTGCGAGTCCCTGCTCAAGGCGCACGGTTCGCGCAAGGCCCACCACCTCACCGCAGAGATCTTCGACGCGCTCGCCGAGCAGACCCTCGTCGTTCCCGGCACCGAGGCATCCGCGCTGATCGTGCCGGGACTCGCCGCCCAGCTCGCCGCCGCCCACACTCAGCGCCGCCAGGCCGAGCAGGAGATCGCTGCCCTGCTGGAGGCCCTCCCTCTTTTCCACCTCCTGACCTCCTTGCCCGGCCTGGGCGTCAGGACCACGGCCGCCGTGATCGTCGCGATCGGTGACGGCACCGGTTTCCCCAGCGCCGGACACCTCGCCTCCTACGCCGGACTCGCCCCGGCCACGAAGTCCTCCGGCACCTCGATTCGCGGCGAACACGCACCCCACCGCGGCAACCGGCTCCTCAAACGGGCCCTGTTCCAGGCCGCGTTCGCCGCGATCGGCTGCAAAACCGACCCGTCCTCCCGGACCTACTACGACCGCCAACGCGCACGCGGCAAGACCCACACCCAGGCGATCCTCCGCCTGGCCCGCCAGCGCGTGAACGTCATCCACGCGATGATCCGCACCGGGGCTCTCTACGAAGCACGCACCCCGGGCGACGTCGACCTCGCTGCCTGACGACTCCACCGCCCCCGCCCTCCAGGCCCCATCACACCCGCGCACCGGCACGGCCACCGCGGCCCCGCCGACCACCGCACTGCCCATCAGCCACCCGATCCGTCGGGGACATCCCGCTTCGCGGGACGTCCCAAAAAACCAGGATCAACCCCTACAAGCCGACCCCACCGGGGTTGACGAAACAGATAGGGGCACCCCCCGGCACGGCCGGCTCCGGATGCGACGCCGCCCGCGCAGGCAGCACCGGAACGCCCCCTGCGGACCTCGGGAGGAGGACGCGACCGGTACCGGGACCGAGGACGGGAGCGACCCGCCGGCCGACGTGACGCGCCCCACCGGGTACGGGGCCGCCCGTACCCGGTGGAGCCCGTCGGGACGAGTCCCGCGATCAGGTGGTGAACCGGTGGCGCCCCGACCCCACCGCGTACACCGCGCAACCGTCCTCCATCCGCAGGAACCTCGCCCGCGTGTGCCTGACGTCGCGCTCCTTCGCGGCCGGTACCCACACCTCGGCCGTGGTGTTGGGCGGCACCGAGCACTCCAGCTCGAAGCCGCCGCTTGCCCTCGTCTCCCAGCGAGTGGTGATCGGCCCGTAGACCGACGCGTACCGGCCGCCGGCCCGCTTGACCTCACCGCCGGGCCTCGGCCGGACGACGATCTCCTTGAACCCGGCCCGGCCAGGCGCGATGCCGGAGATGTTCGCGTACATCCACTCGCCGACCGACCCGTAGGCGTAGTGGTTGAAGGAGTTCATCCCGGCGTCCTGGAAGCTGCCGTCCGGCCTGATGGAGTCCCAGCGCTCCCACATCGTGGTCGCGCCGTTCTCGATCTGGTAGCCCCAGCCGGGGAACGTGCGCCGGTGCAGCAGCCGGTAGGCGACGTCGTTGTGGCCGGTGGCGGTGAGCACCGGCAGCAGCCGGGGTGTGCCGAGGAAGCCGGTCGACAGATGCCAGTCCTTCGACTCGATCAGCGCGACCAGCCGGTCGGCGGCGGGCTCACGGGCCGCCTCGGGCAGCAGATCCATGGACAGGGCGAGCACGTACGCCGTCTGTGTGTCGCCCTTCACCCGGCCGTCGGCGCTCACGTACGCCGCCCGGAAGGCGTCGCGGATCTGGCCGAACAGCGTGTCGTACGGAGCGGGGTCCTCGCCGAGCACCCGCGCCGTCCGCGCCGTGAGATCGGCGCTGTGCGCGAAGTAGGCGGTCGCGATGACGTCCTTCGGCGTCTCGTCCTCGATGTTCAGCCAGTCACCGAAACCGTCCGCCGGGCGCAGCAGGTCGTCGCTGTGCGCGCGCAGATAGTCCAGCCACTTGACCATCGAGTCCCACGACGTGCCGAGTATCCGCTCGTCGCCGTACGCCTGGTACAGCGCCCACGGCACCGTGACCCCGGCGTCGCCCCAACCGGCCGAGCCGTCGCCGACGCCCGCGATGTCCGGAGCGACGTGCGTGAACGAGCCGCCGCCGGTCTGCGCGTCCCGCAGGTCCTGGAGCCACTTGGTGAGGAAGCGTGCCGACTCCATGACATACGAGGCGGTGGGCGCGAAGACGTTGATGTCACCGGTCCAGCCGAGCCGTTCGTCGCGGGCGGGCGTATCGGTGGGTATGGAGAGGAAGTTGCCGCGCTGGCCCCAACCGATGTTGCTGTGAAGCTGGTTGAGCATGGGGACGTCGGACTCGAACTCGAAGGTGAACGGCGCCGACGTGTGCATCACTCGACCGGTGACCGCGCTCGCGCCCGGTGTCCCCGGGAACCCGGTGACCTCGACATAGCGGAAGCCGTGGAAGGTGAAGCGCGGCTCGTACGTCTCCTCGCCCCCGCCCTTGAGGGTGTAGGTGTCGGTGGCCCGTGCCGTACGGAGATTGGTGGTGTAGATCGAACCGTCCGGGTTCAGCACCTCGGCGTGCCGCAGCCGTACGGTGGTGCCCGCCTCGCCCGACACCCGCAGGCGTACCGAACCGACCATGTTCTGGCCGAGGTCGAAGACGAAGACGCCCGGAGCGACGCGCGTGACCGTCCTGGCGGGGAGCTCCTTCGCCACCCGCACCGGGCCGTCCAGCTCCGCGACGATCTCCGTGTCCACGCCGTCGACCGGCTCGGCCGCGAGCCACTGGGTGTCGTCGAACCCCGGTGACGTCCAGCCCTTGGTCTCCAGCCGGGCGTCGTACTCCTCGCCCGCCTGCATGTCGGTCGACACGATCGGCCCGGCGGCGGCCCGCCAGCCGTCCCCCGACACGACCCGCTCGCTCGTCCCGTCCTTGTACGTGACCTCCAACTGGGCCAGCAGCGCGGGCCGGTCACCGTAGTGGTGCGGTCCGAACATGCCGAGGTTGCCGCCGTACCAGCCGAGCGCGAGATGCGCGCCGAGCGCGTTGGCGCCGCGCCGTACCAGCCCGGTGACGTCGTACGTCTGGTACTGGACCCGCTTGCGGTAGTCCGTCCAGCCGGGCGCGAACTGGTCCTTGCCGACCCGCTGTCCGTTGATGTGCGCCTCGTAGTGCCCGAGCGCCGTCGTGTACAGCCGGGCGCGCGCGACGGGCTTGTCGGCCAGGCGGAAGCCGTGCCGCAACTGGGTGGCGGGGAAGAACGCGGGAGCCACCGCGCCCCACGGCCCCGAGCCCCACGCCGGACCCTCCTTCGCGGCGGGCCAGGCGCTGTCGTCGTAACCGGCCTGCCGCCACGCGCCGTCGGCGCCGGACGGCTCCGCGTCCGTCACCTTCCAGACGTCGTCGGTCGGGACGGTGGTGGTGGTGCCGTCCGCCCCGGTCAGCTCCAGGACGGCGATGAGACCGGCCGGGCTCGCGGTGGCGTTGACCGCGGACGCCGCCAGGACACCCGCGCCGGCGCGGAGTCGGGCCGTGACATCCACGACGGCCGGACGGCGCCAGTTCTCGGCGGGCCCGTCCGGCTCGGTGCGCGCCACCTCGGCGCCGTTCACGTACACGGTGTACGCGTCGTCGGCGCTGATGACGAGCCGGGCGCCGGTGACACCGGCCGGGACGTCGACGGCGCGGCGGAACCAACGTGTCCCGGCGGGCAGGTCGCTGGTCGGTTCCCCCTCGGGGAACCAGATCCAGTGCGCGCCCCGCAGGCTCGGGGCGCCGCTCAGAGTCGCCGGCGCCGCGATCCACTTGGCGGACCAGGCCGCGGTGCTCATCAGCCCCGTCTCCCACGAGGCGCTCTCGCTCCAGCCCGAGACCTCACCGGCGGCGTTCCAGACGCGGACCGACCAGTGATAGCGCGTCAGGGGCTTGAGCGCGGGTCCCGCGTACGGGACGAGCACCGACCGGTCCGAGACGACCTTGCCGCTGTCCCAGACATCGGGCTCGGCCAGTCCGCCGGGATCGGAGGCGACCCGGATCTGGTAGGCGCTCTGCGTCTGGTCCGGTGTGTCGGAGAGCAGGGGCCAGCTCAGCCGGGGCTTCGGGGTGTCGATGCCGAGCGGATTGCGTACGTACTCGACGGTGGGCGAGCTGACACGCAGCGCCCCGGCCCGGCCCGGGCCCGCGGCGGCCGGGGTCTGCTCGGCGGCCTGCGCCGACGGCCCGTTGGCCGTCGCGAGGGTGGTGCCCAGCGCGGCTGCGGTCGTGGTGGTGAGCATGCGGCGTCTACTGATCACGTCAACCCCAGAACAATTCGACAGTGAATCGATTCATTGCGTGAAAGTAGGGGTGTGCCCCTGACCCGTCAAGGTGTCGCGCTCGAATTGCCCTCCCGGGCGGGCGATTTGGGTGACGTTGCTGAACCCTTTCAGTCGGATCGGGGCTTCAGCCCTGCGGGGCCGTCAGCCCTTCGGCGTGAGCCGCCGTACCGGACCGTCGAGCTCGCTCGTGTAGAAGTCGAGGAAGCCGTCCGGGTCCGGCCCCGCGTTCATCAGGACGATCCGGTCGAAGCCCGCGTCGACATAGCGCCGGACGGCCTCGACGACCCGCGCGGGGTCGGGCCCGCACGCGAACTTCTCCAGGATGTCCTCCTCCCGGACGGTGGTGGTCGCCGCCTCGAAGTTCACCGGATTCGGCAGTTCGCTCATCACCTTCCAGCCGGTCACCGCCCAGCGTGTGGTGTCCAGCGCGGCCCGGGCCGCCGTGTGCTCGTCCGCCCCCCACGCCACGGACACCTCCGCGTAACGCGGCCCGGTCCCGCCCGCTTCGCGGTAGTGCCGGACGATCTTCGGCTCCGCCTCGGTGGCGAACAGGCCGTCACCCAGCTCCGCGGCGATCCGCGCGGACGGCGGCCCGCTCGCCGCCACCGCGATCAGTGGCAGTTCGTCGGGCAGATCGAAGATCCTCGCGTCCTCGACGCGCAGATGCCTGCCCTCGTAACTGCGGTAGCCGCCGCTCCACAGCAGCCGGATGATCTCCAGGGCCTCCCGCAGCAGCTCGTGGCGGGTGTGCACGTCCGCGGGGAAGCCGGGGCCCACCACGTGCTCGTTGAGGCGTTCGCCGGAGCCGACGCCGAGGACGAAGCGGCCGTCGGAGAGCAGCGCGAGCGTCGCCGCGGCCTGGGCGATCACCGCGGGGTGGTAGCGCACCGTGGGACAGGTCACGCCGGTCGCCAGCCCGATGCGTTCGGTCCTCGCGGCGATCGAGCCCAGCACGGTCCACGCGAAGGGCGAATGCCCCTGGTTGTCGAGCCACGGGTGGAAGTGGTCGCTGATCTCGACGAAGTCGAAACCCGCGCGTTCGGCCAGGACCGCCTGCCGTACCAGCTCCTTCGGGCCGAACGCCTCGGAGGCCAGTTTGTAACCGATCCGCATATGTGGTCCTCGTCTCTGCCAGGATCTCTTCCGGGTAACCCGAAGGCCGGACGCCGACCGGGCCCGCGCACAGGTACCCGATGTCCCCGGGCGTCTAACGGGGCCATCGGCCACCAGGACGACGACGGCGTCGGTCCCGTACGCGCGCACGATCGTCCGGGGCCGGTCAAGGGTGATCCCGGAAAATGTTGTCATGGGGTAACTGATCGCTTTAGTCTCAACGCGGACGCACCCGGAGGTCCCACGGGCGTGGCGCCTGTGGCGAGAGGAGAACAACTGCCATGGGCACCGGCCCGAACACAGCGGTCAGAACCACCTCAGGCAGACCCGGCACCTCCTCGTCGTCCGGCGCCCGGGGTCATGTTCCCGTGAGCCGGGACACGGCGCAGGGGGACGACGCGGCGCGGGCCCTGTGGGACGGCCGCCCGCCCACGGTGCTGCTGATCGAGGACGACCCCGGTGACGCGCTCCTCGTCGAGGAACTCGTGGCGGACAGTGAGGTCCCGCTGCGGCTGACTCTCGCCAGGACGCTCGCGGAGGCGGTCACCGCGCTGGAGGCGGAGCTGCCGCAGTGCATCCTGCTCGACCTCCATCTGCCGGACGCGCAGGGACTGGAAGCCCTGGAGCGGGTCCTCGTCCACTCCGGCGGTGCGGCCGTGGTCGTGCTGACCGGGCTCGCCGAGGAGCGGGCCGGTCTCGCCGCCGTCGCCGCCGGGGCCCAGGACTATCTGATCAAGGGCCGGGTGGAGCCCGACCTGTTCGTCCGCGCGATCCGTTACGCGATGCAGCGCAAGCACACCGAGCAGGCGGCGTCCGCGCTCCAGACGAGCCGCCTGCGCGCCCAGGAGAACGCACGCCTGGAGCGCGGTCTGCTGCCCACTCCGCTGCTCCTGGACTCGACGGTCGCCATATGCGCCCGCTACCAGCCCGGCCGCTCCCAGGCGCTGCTCGGCGGCGACTTCTACGATGTCGTCCAGACGCCCGACGGCATGACCCACGCGGTCGTGGGTGACGTGTCCGGGCACGGGCCGGACGAGGCGGCGCTCGGGGTGTGCCTGCGCGTGGCGTGGCGTTCCTTCGTCCTGGCGGGCGCCCGGGGCCAGCAACTGCTCACCCTGCTCGAACAGATACTGGTCGCCGAGCGGTCCGGCCCGGAGATCTTCGCGACCCTCACCTGTCTGACCCGGTCGCCGGCCGAGGAGCACATGAACCTCCAGCGCGCCGGCCATCCCGGAGTGCTGATCCGCTCGCCCGAGTCCGGTGTGAGTCTGGAGGAGGTGCCGGGCGGCCCCGTGCTCGGGCTGCTGCCCGGCCGGGCGACCTGGCCGGTGACCGCCGTCCCCGTCCACCGGCGGGGCGCGGTGATGATGTTCACCGACGGGCTCATCGAGGGCCGGATCGGCGCCGGTCACGAGCGGCTGGGCGAGCACGGACTGCTGGAACTCGCGCGGCGCCACGCACACGAACCGGCGGAGGCGTTCGTCGACACGCTGATCCACTCCGCGCAGACCCTCGCGGCGAGCGGCGGTGGCCTGGCCGACGACGTAGCCGTGCTTCACCTCGAATGGAACGGTGCCACCTGATGTCCCAGTCCATCCGGCTTCCCGCCGGGACACCGCCGGCCTCCGAGGACGAGGCGCCGCCTCCCGGCGAAGACGTATCGCCGGCGTCCACGCAGCCGTCCCCGCCCCCGTCGCCCCGGCCACCGTTCGGTCACCGGATCCGGATACTCCGTCGGCTGACCGTCCAGGGCTGGTTCCTGCTGGCCGTCGCCGCCCTCTGCGCCATGACGCTGGTCGCCGGGGGAGTGGCCGCGGCCATGCTCGCGCGCACCACCGACACCGGGGACCATCTCATCGACGAGGTCTCCCCGGCCCGCACCCAGGCGTTCCGGCTCCAGGCCGCCCTTCTCGATCAGGAGGCGGGCGTTCGCGGCTACCTCCTCACGAAGGACGAGGACGTGCTGGAGCCCTACCGGCGCGGCCTCGCCGACGAGACCGTGGCGCGCGAACGCCTGCGCGAGCTGGTCGACGGACTCGACCGGCCGGTCGCCGACCTGCGTGCGGTCGACCGGGCCGCGCGTCAGTGGCGTACCGACTTCGCCGCCCCGGCGCTCGCGGGGGCGAGCGACGAGGGGGGCGACGAGGTCGCCTCGGTGACGGAGGCGAAGCAGGCGTTCGACCGGGTACGCGCGGCGCTCGACGCCCAGCAGGCGCATCTGGGTGACGAACAGCGCCAGGCACGGGCCGCGTTCGGCGAGGCCCGTTCGGACCGCGACCGGGCACTGGTCGCCGCCCTGGTGGCGTTCCTGCTCACCGGGGTGGCGATCACCGTTCTCGTGCACTTCACGGTGGTACGGCCGCTGGACACCGTGCGCACCGCGTCCCGCCGTGTCGCGGGCGGGGACTTCGACCACGCGATCCCCGCGCACGGGCCCGCCGATCTGCGGACTCTGGCGGAGGCCGTGGAGGGCATGCGGCTGCGGGTGGTCAGCGAACTCGCCACCTCCCGGAGCGACCAGGCCGAACTCGCCCGTCAGGCCGCCGACCTGGACGCCGCCGCGATGGAACTGCGGCGATCCAACGCGGAGCTGGAGCAGTTCGCGTACGTCGCCTCGCACGACCTCCAGGAGCCGCTGCGCAAGGTCGCCTCCTTCTGCCAGTTGCTGGAGAAGCGCTACGGGGACCAGCTCGACGACCGCGCCACGCAGTACATCGGCTTCGCCGTCGACGGCGCGAAGCGCATGCAGGTCCTCATCAACGACCTGCTCACCTTCTCCCGTGTCGGCCGGGTCCAGGACGCGGAGGAGGAAGTCGCGCTCGACGCGGCCCTGGACCGCGCGGTGCGCAATGTCTCGGTGAGCATCGATGAGACCGGCGCCGTCGTCGAGCGCCCCGCGGAGCTGCCGGTGGTCATGGGCGATCCGACGCTGCTGACGATGCTCTGGCAGAACCTCCTCGGGAACGCGGTCAAGTTCCGCCACCCCGACCGGGCCCCGCACATCACGGTCGCCGTCGACCGTGCGGAGGGAGCCGACTCCTGGACGTTCAGCGTCACCGACAACGGCATCGGCATCCCCGAGGAGTTCGCCGAGAAGGTCTTCATCATCTTCCAGCGACTGCACGCCAGGGACGCGTACGCGGGCACCGGTATCGGTCTGTCACTCTGCAAGAAGGTCGTCGAGCACAGCGGCGGCCACATCTGGATCGACACGGCCCACACCGGCGGCGCCCGTATCGCCTTCACACTCCCCGTCCCGCCGCCGCCGGCCGCCGCCGAGCCGCCCTCGCCGGCCACCACCACCATCGAAGGAAGCACCGCATGAGCACCTCGCCCCAGCCGCACCCCGTCGAAGTACTGCTGGTCGAGGACGACGCCGGTGACGAGCTCATGACGCGTGAGGCGTTCGAGGACAACAGGATCGGCAACACCCTGCATGTCGTACGGGACGGTCTGGAGGCCCTGGACTTCCTCTACCAGCGCGGTGAGCACACCGAGGCGCCGCGCCCCGATCTCATCCTGCTGGATCTGAATCTGCCCAAGTACGACGGCCGGCAGGTGCTGGAGAAGGTCAAGTCCGACCCGGACCTCAGCCATATCCCGGTGGTCGTCCTCACCACGTCGGCGGCCGAGGAGGACATCCTGCGCAGCTACAAGCTGCACGCCAACGCGTATGTGACCAAGCCCGTCGATCTCGACCAGTTCATCAAGGCGATCCGGGACATCGACGATTTCTTCGTGACCGTGGTCAAGCTGCCGCGCGCGTTCTGAGACGGGCCGGTCGCGCGGTAGGCTGCACCACGTAAACGAATGTTTCCCTATGGCAATATTCTCGGTCGCACACGGAACACGCGGAAATGGAGCGCGATGACGTCAGGCGCTGTCCGCCGCGGTGCCCCCGTCGTCCGCGGAACGCGTACCGGTACCGGCCGCCGCGTCGAGCCGGGCGGACGCCGCCTCGTGGAACGCGGTCAGCCCCTCCGTGAGCGCGGCCACGGCCGCGGGGCTCATACCGTCCAGCACGGCGCTGACCTCGCGGGCCCGGATGGTCCGGTGCTCGTCCAGTACCTTGCGTCCGCGCGGGCTCAGCCGCAGCTCCACCTCGCGGCGGCTGGTCGCGCTGGTGCGCCGCTCCACCAGGCCCAGGGCCTCCATCCGGTCGCACAGCCGGCTGACCGACGGGGGGCGGGAGCCGAGCGCCCTGCCGAGCGAGCGCAGGTTCGTCCCGTCGTACTTCTCCAGTACGAGCAGGGCCCTGAGCTGCGAGGGCGACACCGTTCCCGACGGCGCGGCCTCCTGGCCCCGTCCCCACAGCACCTCAAGAAGCTCCGAGGCGGTACGGGCCGCCTCGGCCATCTTCTCGCGCGGACGCGGCTGACCGGTGAGGGGGGACATCCCTCCACTGTGTCACCCGACGGCGGCCCCTGTCAGCTCTGCCCCCCCGGACGACCGCGCTCGTGCGGCCACCCCCGCTCCTACCAGGAATGTCTGAGAGACCGTGACACAACGCGACGATGTACTCGGAAGATCGGTGCGCTCAGCCGCGCCGTACGCGCTCGTGGACAGGGTCCGCGACGCGCTCGCCGCCTCGCACGGTGCCCGGCGCGTGCAGCTCTTCCTCGCCGACTACGGGTTCACCGTCCTCACCCCGTACGACCCGCTGCCGGGCAAGGAGCAGCCGCTCTCCCTCTACAACAGCCACGAGGGCCGTGCCTTCGGCAGCCAGGAGCCGCGCGAGCAGCAGGTGCGGCACGGCGACGCCGTGGACCACCATCTGCCGGTGACCGTCCGTGGTGAACGGATCGGCATCCTCTCGGTCCGGCTGCCCGGTGACCGGTCCACCCCCGAGGCCGTCGACGATCTGACGAACGTCGCCGATCTGCTGGGGCACGAGATCCTCGTCGCCGAGCGGGACACCGACGCCTACCAGCGGGCCCGGCGGGTCAGCCGGCTCACGCTCGCGGCCGAGATGCAGTGGCAGTTGCTCCCAGGACGCGCCTGCGGCGCCGAGGAGTTCGCGATCGGCGCCCAGCTGGAGCCGGCCTACGCGATCCACGGGGACAACTTCGACTGGGCGGCCGACGCCGAGCAGCTGACCCTCGCCGTCACCAACGGCATGGGCGAGGGCATCCAGGCGTCCCTGCTGAGCAATCTCGCCGTCAACGCCCTGCGCAACGCGCGCCGCTCGGGCCTCGACATCGCGGGTCAGGCCGCCCTCGCCGACCAGGCCCTCTACGAGCAGCACCGGGGCGCGTCGCACGTGTCGACGCTGCTGATGCGTTTCGAACTGGCGACCGGCCGCGTGGAGGTCGTGGACGCGGGATCGCCGCAGCTGTGGCGCCGGCGCGGCAGGACCGTCGAGCGCATCCCGCTCGAAGCGCAGCTTCCGCTCGGCATGTTCGAGGAGTCCCACTACGAGGCCCAGGAATTCCACGTGCTGCCGGGCGACCGGCTGTTCATGGTGAGCGACGGCGTGTACGACGCGGTCTCGCCGGAGGGTGAGGCGTACGGCGAACGGGCGCTGGCCCGCGCGATCAACTCGACGGGTCTGCTGCCGGCGGCGACGGTGCCGCGCGCCGTGCTCCGCGCGCTGGCGGACTTCCGCAAGGCGGATACGACGGACGACGCGCTCGCTGTCTGCCTCGACTGGCACGGCAGACCGGACCCCGATTCGCCCGCGGCTCCGCCGCTCCTCCCGTCGGACCCCGGTCCGACGCCGCCCCCGCAGGACTGAGATGGCCCGCGCAGGACCGACAGAGGGGTGCGGACGCCCGTTCCGGTGTCCGCACCCCCGCTGATCAGGAACCGTTGTGTCTCACTCCTCGCTGAGCATGCCCGTGCGCAAGGTGCTCAGGATCCGCGAGAGCAGCCGGGACACATGCATCTGCGACACCCCCAGCTCGGCGCCGATCTCCGACTGCGTCATCTCGCGCCCGAAACGCATCTCGACGATCCCGCGGTCGCGTTCGTCGAGCCGCCCCAGCAGCGGTGCCAGCGCGTGGAAGTCCTCGACGAGTTCCATGGCCGGGTCGCACGCGCCGAGCGTGTCGGCGAAGACGCGTCCGCCTACGGCGGCCGGCGCGTCGTCCCCGCTGTCGGTCGGCAGGTCGAGCGAACCGGCGGTGTAGCCGTTGGCCGCCACCCGCCCGTCGATGACCTCCGCCTCGGTCAGCCCCAGATGTTCGGCCAGCTCGGCCACGGTGGGCCCGCGGTTCAGCCTGTCGCTCAGCTCGTCCTGGGCCTTGGCGAGGTCCGTACGCAACTCCTGGAGCCTGCGCGGCACATGGACGGCCCATGTGGTGTCCCGGAAGAACCGCTTGATCTCCCCGTGGATGTACGGCACCGCGAAGGAGCTGAACTCCACCTCGCGGGAGAGGTCGAAGCGGTCGATGGCCTTGATCAGACCGATCGTGCCGACCTGGAGGATGTCCTCCATGTCACCGTTGCCCAGATTGCGGAAGCGCCGCGCCGCGTATCTGACCAGCGACTGGTTCATCTCGATCAGTGTGTTGCGGGCGTACTGGTGCTCCGGAGTGCCTTCTTCGAGAACCTGGAGCCGGTCGAAGAAGAGTCTGGACAGCGCCCGCGCGTCCTTGGGGGAGATCTTCCCCGTGTCTTCGATCCACGGAAGTCCGTCTGACGGTGTGTCTGTGTCCGTTCGGGTGATGGCCGCTCCGGAGCCCATGAGGGCCGGATCGGCGGGGGAGTGCGTACTCATCGTCACTTCATCGCCTTCGCTGGTGTGGGCGCTCTGCCGCGTTGCCACTGCTTGAGGACCCGTCCGGTCCCACCGTGGCCTAATAGTTGCCGCCTGGCAAGTGTTGCCCGGAATCGGATCTTCTAACGGGATGCGTGAGTGAAGATCGCCTAGCATGTCGGCGGAAGGCGTGGTGAGTCGTGGTACTGAAAACTTTCGGCTGGGCATTCGGTTTCACCGCGCTCGGTCTGGCGGCGGCGGTGTTCTCCGACGGCTGGGCCGCACTCGGGGTCGTCGCGATCCTGACGGTGCTGGAGGTCTCGCTGTCCTTCGACAACGCGGTGATCAACGCCGGGATCCTGAAGAGGATGAGCGCCTTCTGGCAGAAGATCTTCCTCACGATCGGTGTCCTCATCGCCGTGTTCGGCATGAGACTCGCCTTTCCCGTCGTCATCGTCGCGGTCACCGCCAAGCTCAGCCCCGTCAAGGCCGTGGAGCTGGCCGTCAACGACAAGGAGCAGTACCAGCAACTGGTCACCGACGCCCACCCGTCGATCGCGGCCTTCGGTGGCATGTTCCTGCTGATGATCTTCCTCAACTTCATCTTCGAGGACCGCGAGATCAAGTGGCTGGGCTGGATCGAACGCCCGCTCGCCAGGCTCGGACAGGTCGACATGCTGTCCGTCTGCCTCGCGCTGATCGTGCTGCTCGTCGCCTCCATGACCGTGGCGACCCACGCCCACCAGCACGGCGGCGAACACGCGGACAAGGCCCAGACGGTGCTCACCTCCGGTCTCGCCGGTCTCGTCACGTATCTGATCGTCGGCGGGCTCTCCAGCTACTTCGAGAACCGGCTCGCCGACGAGGAGGAGGCGCAGGAGAAGGAGGCCGAGGCGCGGACGGCGTCGGCGCGCGGCGGCAAGGGCGGTCCTTCGATCGTCGCCGTCACCGGCAAGGCCGCGTTCTTCATGTTCCTCTACCTCGAAGTCATCGACGCGTCCTTCTCCTTCGACGGCGTGATCGGCGCGTTCGCCATCACCAACGACATCGTGCTGATGGCGCTCGGCCTCGGTATCGGCGCGCTGTACGTCAGGTCGCTGACCGTCTACCTCGTCCGCCAGGGCACCCTCGACGACTACGTCTATCTGGAGCACGGCGCGCACTACGCGATCGGCGCGCTGGCCGTGATCCTGCTCGTCACCATCCAGTACCAGATCAGCGAGATCATCACCGGCCTCGTCGGAGTCGTCCTGATCGGCTGGTCCTTCTGGTCGTCGGTCCGGCGCAACCGGCGGATCGCGGCGGGTGAGGCGCGCGCGTCGGACGCCGCGTGAGCCGTACGTCGCAGGAGCCGTACGTGACCACGGCGACCGCCCGCCGGATCACCGACGTGCTCCAGCCGCGCAACACCCTGCTCGCCGGGATGGTCGGCACCGGCGCCGCGGCTTCGGGCGACTGGACGGGCGTGCCCTGGGGGCTGCTGGGCGCGTTGTGCGCCGGGGTGGTGCCCGCCGCGTACATAGAGTGGGAGCGCGGGCGCGGCAGATGGGGCGACCGGCATGTCGTGGACCGGGCGCAGCGGGCACCGATCTTCCTCGTGATCCTCGGCTCGATCGGCGCGGGCGCGCTGGCGATGACCGCGGGAGGGGCACCCACCGGCATCCTGATCGCGATGACAGCGCTGTGGGTGATGACGGTCCTCCTGCTGGCGGTGAACACCGTATGGAAGATAAGCGTCGACTCCGCGGTGGCGTCCGCGGTCGTCGCGATGCTCGCCGCCGTCCACGATCCGTGGTGGCTCGCGGCGTACGGTCTCGTCGTCGCCGTGTGCTGGTCGCGGGTACGGCTCGGCTACCACTCGATCGCCCAGACGGCGGCGGGCGCCTCGCTCGGCGCGGCCACGGCGGCCGCGTTCCTGCCCTGGTAGGAGCTGACCCGGTCACCGAACGGGCGGAAGTGCCTGTACCGGTGCAAAGTGGACGCTATGCACACGGCCGACGGAGGACGCATGAGATACGGCGACGCGGCGAACGGCACGGACGCGGCACCCGCGCTCCACTGTCTGGTCACCGGCGCCACCGGCTACATCGGCGGCCGGCTCGTGCCGGAGCTGCTGGACGCCGGGCACCGGGTGCGCTGCCTCGCCCGTACTCCCGCGAAGCTGCGCGACCACACATGGGCCGGCCGGGCCGAGACCGTACGCGGCGACGTCACCGACGCCGAGTCCGTCCGCGACGCCATGCGGGGCATCGACGTCGCCTACTACCTCGTCCACGCGCTCGGCACCGGATCCGGCTTCGAGCGGACCGACCGCGAGGCCGCCCGGATCTTCGCCGAACAGGCCCACGCCGCGGGCGTCCGGCGCATCGTCTATCTCGGCGGCCTCACCCCGGCCGGCGTACCGGAGCGGGAGCTCTCACCCCATCTGCGCTCGCGCGCCGAGGTCGGACACATCCTGCTCGACTCGCGGGTCCCCGCCACCGTGCTGCGCGCCGCCGTCATCATCGGGTCCGGCTCGGCGTCCTTCGAGATGCTGCGCTACCTCACCGAACGCCTCCCGGTGATGGTCACACCGAGCTGGGTGCGCAGCCGTATCCAGCCGATCGCCGTCCGGGACGTCCTGCGCTACCTCGTCGGCGGCGCGCGGATGCCCGCCGACGTGAACCGCTCCTTCGACATCGGCGGCCCCGACGTCCTCACCTACCTCGACATGATGCACAGGTACGCCGCCGTCGCCGGGCTGCGCCGCCGGCTGATCGTGCCCGTACCCGTCCTCACGCCGACCCTCTCCAGCCACTGGATCGGCCTGGTCACCCCGGTACCCCGCTCGATCGCCCGGCCGCTCGCCGAGTCGCTGCGTCATGAAGTGGTCTGCCACGAGCACGACATCGCGCGTCACGTGCCCGACCTGCCCGGCCGGCCCATCGGCTTCGAGGAGGCGCTGCGCCTGGCCCTCAAACGGATCCAGGACGCCCAGGTGACCACCCGCTGGTCCTCCGCCGCCGTCCCCGGGGCGCCGAGCGATCCGCTGCCGACGGACCCCGACTGGGCGGGCGGCAGCCTCTACACCGACAACCGCGAACTCACCGTCGACGCGGGCCCCGAGGCGCTGTGGCAGGTCATCGAGGGCATCGGTGGCGACAACGGCTGGTACTCCTTCCCGCTGGCCTGGGCCGTACGGGGCTGGCTGGACCGTTTCGTCGGCGGCGTCGGGCTGCGCCGGGGGCGCCGGGACGCCGCACATCTGCGGGTCGGTGACTCGCTGGACTTCTGGCGCGTCGAGGAGATCGAACCGGGCCGGCTGCTGCGGCTGCGCGCGGAGATGCGGCTGCCGGGGCTCGCCTGGCTGGAGATGCGCGTCGAGCGGGGCGAGCGCGGCCGTACCCGCTACCGGCAGCGCGCCGTCTTCCATCCGCGCGGGCTGCTGGGACACGCGTACTGGTGGAGCGTCGCGCCGTTCCACACCGTCGTGTTCGGCGGGATGGCGCGCAACATCGCGCAGGCCGCGCGTGCTGCCCGTCCGGAGACCGAGGACGAACCGGCGGCCGGACAAGTCCGGTAGGCCGCCCCAACCCGTCTGCGCGGGGAGGCTTCGGGGCGAACACGTCCCGCACGGGCACACCCGCGCCCGTCCAGGATACGGCCGATGATTGACCCGGTCCGGCCCGCGCGGTTACGTCGCCCGGCATGCAGCGATCCGCGCACCTGACGACGAGAGGTCACATCGATCTCAAGCGTGTGTGCTCCGCGGCGTGTGTCCGGCCACCGGGTCGACCCCGGCGCCGGGGTGATCGTGCGGCATCCGCAACTGGGCTGGCGGAACGTGGCCGTACGGGACCACCTCGCCGGCGCGACGGGACTGCCGGTCCATGTGGACAGCCACGCACGGGCGTTGGCGCGGGCCGAGCAGCTGGTCGTCGAGGCGTCGAGGCGTCGACGCGTGGGAGCGCCGTTCTGCTGTTCGTCGGCGCGGTGGTGGACGCCGCGTTCGCCACCGCCGGTGAGCTGCACCTCGGGCCCCTGCACGGCGCGGGAAGTATCGCGCATCTGCCGGTCGGCGGTGACGGCAGCCTCGAATCGGAGGTCTCCGAACGGGCGATGGTGCGGCTCGCGGCCGAACAGGGCGCCCCCGTACCGTCGTTCCCCGCCCTGCTGGCACGCGCGGTGGCGGGGGAGTCCCGCGCGGTGGAGCTGTTCCGCCGCAGGGCCCGGCTCGTGGGCCGGGCCGTGGCACTGCTGCTGGACATGCTCGACCCCGAGGTAGTGGTGGTGGTCGAGCCGGGCACCGGGCTGCTTCCGTACTGCCTGGACAATCTGCGGACAGAGGTCGCGAGACGCTCCCTGGTCTGCGACGACCCCGAACAGGCCGTCGTGGCAAGCAGTTTCACCGGCAGCGTGCTCACCACGGCGGGGGCGGCGGTGGCGCTCGGCGCGCTGTACGCGGATCCGCTGGGGACGTGGCCCGCGCTGACGAACGTGTCCTGACCGGTGAGCGGCCCTGTTCCGACCGGCGGCTCGCTCCGAGTTGATTCAGGAAGTCGCATTGTTGACCAGGCCGGTACATGCGCAGGACAATCAGTTCATGACCATTCGGCAGCGGATTCCGCGTCACGTGCCCTGCCCCTGTTGTCGCGCCTGAATTCTCCTCGCGCCACGGTCCACCCATGAATTCACCGGCGATCGCGTCCGGCCCGCCTCGCGCGCCCCGGACCGCGTAGTCCCGGCTCGTCCCACTGCTCCGTGTGTGGCCACCGCATGCCCTTTTCCGCTGCTTCCACCTCTCTTTCTGGGGGAGACGTTGACTGTCACCGTGTCGTCGCATCTCGCTTCGGGCATCGCCCCGGAGCGCTTCAAAAAAGTGTTCCGCCGATATCCGGCGGGAGTGGTCGTGGTAACCGCCGACGCCGGCCGCGGTCCGGTCGGATTCACCGCCACCTCGCTCACCTCCTTGTCTCTCGCCCCACCCCTCGTGTCGTTCGGTATCGCCCTCACCGGCTCGTCCTGGCCGACGATCGAACGGGCCTCCTCCGCCGTCGTCAACTTCCTCGGCGCCGAACAGGAGCCGCTGGCGCGGACGTTCGCCACCAGCGGCATCGACCGATTCGCCGCGCCGACGGCCTGGCGGCGGCTGCCGGAGGGCGAGCCCGTGCTCGACGGCGTGGCCGGCTGGCTGCGGCTGAGCATCCAGCAGATCGTCCCCGCCGGTGACCACCGGATCGTCGTGGGCCGTGTCGAGGAGGCCGCGCACGACGACGGCCGGCGCCCACTGCTGTTCCACGACGGCCGCTACCTCGCCCTCTGAGCACCCGGCAGCCGAGCGCCGGGCGTCGTCACGATCGCACCCCGTCACCCGCCCCCAGGAGAAGAAGACCCATGTCACGCGAGCCGGACCGCAAGCCCCTGCACCTCAACGCCTTCCTGATGACCGTCGGCCACCACGAGGCCGCCTGGCGGCTCCCGCAGAGCCCCGCCGACGGCACGGACGTCGAGCACTACAAGAACCTGGCCCGCGTCGCCGAGCGCGGCAGACTCGACTCGCTCTTCCTCGCCGACGGCCCCGCCCTGCACGGCGATCCGGGCCGCCGGCCCGACAGCGTTCTCGAACCCACCGTGCTGCTCACCGCACTGGCCGCCGTCACCAGCCGGATCGGCCTCATCGCCACCGCGTCCACCAGCTACAACGAGCCGTACAACCTCGCCCGCAGGTTCGCCTCCCTCGACCGTGTCTCGGGCGGTCGCGCCGGCTGGAACATCGTCACCACGGCGGGCGCCGACGCCGCCCGCAACTTCGGTCTGGACGACACCCCGCCGCACCACGAGCGCTACCTGCGGGCGGCCGAGTTCATCGGCGTGGCCACGAAGCTGTGGGACAGCTGGGCGGACGACGCGGTGGTGGCCGACAAGGCGCGCGGTGTGTGGTCTGCTCCTCTCTGGGCGACGGCCGAGGCGTTCGGCGACGTCGACACGGCATGCGCCATCACGGGCGGCGTCGTGGGCGCGCGTACGGGAGTGGACGGTGTCCCGCGGGGGTGGCTGGACCGGCGGGAGGGGCTGGGCTGAGGCTTCGGCGCGTCGTGCCCGCCGGAGAGACCTCGCACACGTGAATCGCTCAAGCGTTCGAGTATGTGGTTATGCTGGGCGTATGGCAGCACACGCGCAGGGGTCCCTCTTCGACCAGACCGACGAGATCCGGCTCGGTCCGCTCGCCGGCGTCCGGCGGACCGTGCTCGGTGACGGGGCGTGGATCGATCTGCTCCCCGGCTGGCTGGGCGGCGCCGACGCGCTGCACGAGGAGCTGGCCTCCGGCGTGCCGTGGCGGGCCGAGCGCCGGCGGATGTACGAGCGGGAGGTGGCGGTCCCGAGGCTGCTCGCCTTCTACGGGGACCGCGACGGCGCGCCGGACGCCCTCCCGCACCCGGTCCTGGACGAGGCGCGCGACGCGCTGAGCGCGCACTACGCCGACGAGCTGGGCGAGCCCTTCGCGACCGCCGGACTCTGCTACTACCGGGACGGCCGCGACGGCGTCGCCTGGCACGGGGACCGGACGGGCCGGGGTTCGAGTGAGGACACCATGGTCGCGATCCTGTCGGTCGGCGCTCCACGGGATCTGGTGCTACGGCCGCGGCACCGGCACGGTTCGGTCGTCCGCAGACCGCTCGGGCACGGCGACCTCATCGTGATGGGCGGCTCCTGCCAGCGCACCTGGGAGCACGCCGTCCCCAAGACGGCGCGGGCGGTGGGCGCCCGCATCAGCGTCCAGTTCCGCCCGCGCGGCGTGCGCTGAGCGACCCGTCGCACCCGTCACCGCACCGGACCGGCGTGTCCGGGACCCCCGCGCGGCCTTGACGCATCCCTCTCGGCGATGTGCAATATATTGCATGCCGGTACCCCAGGGCCGAGGGCTCGTCTCCAGATCGCTCCTGCGGGAGAACGCCTACCAGGCGCTCAGGGACGCGATCGTTGACGGCACGCTCACGCCGGGGGAGCGGCTCAACGACAGCGATCTCGTGGAGTGGCTGGGCATCAGCCGCACCCCCATCCGGGAGGCGCTGGGGCGTCTGGAGCAGACCGGTCTCGTACGGACCAAGCCCGGCCGCTACACCATCGTCAGCCCCCTCGACCTCAGGGCGGCCCGGGGCGCGCAGTCCGTCACCGCCGCCATGCACGAACTGGCCGTCCGCGAGGCCCTGCCCAACCTCTCCACGGCCGAACTCGACGCCATGCGCGCCGCCAACGCCCGCTTCGCCGAGGCCCTGGCCAGGAACGACGTGGACGCGGCACTGGCCGCCGACGACGCGTTCCACGGCGTCGTGGTCACCGCCGCCGCGAACCAGGCGCTGCGCGCCGTGCTCGAACAGTGCACACCGGTGCTGCGCCGTGTGGAGCGGCTGCGCTTCTCCTCGCTGAGCGGCCGGGGTTCGGTCGCCCAGCACCACCGGATCATCGAGCTGTGCGCGGCGGGTGACCTGGAGGGGGCCGCGGCCGCCACGCGTGCCAACTGGCAGACACTCGCGCCGCTTCTCGACGCGCTGGCCGCCGAAGACAGCGACGACTGACCCCGAGCCCCAAGGAGCCCGAGATGTCCCTCGACCGTTTCCCGCGCCATCCCCTTCTCTTCGGCCCGAGCCCCGTCCATCCGCTGGACCGTCTCTCCGGCCATCTCGGCGGGGCCCGTATCTGGGCCAAGCGCGAGGACTGCAACAGCGGTCTCGCGTACGGCGGGAACAAGACCCGCAAGCTGGAGTATCTGGTCCCCGACGCCCTCGCGCGGGGAGCCGACACCCTTGTCACCATCGGCGGTGTCCAGTCCAACCACACGCGACAGGTCGCGGCCGTCGCCGCCTCGCTCGGGCTGAAGGCGGTCCTGGTCCAGGAGAGCTGGGTCGACTGGCCGGACGCGGTCAACGACAAGGTCGGCAACATCCTGCTGTCCCGGGTCATGGGCGCCGAAATACGCCTGGTCGAGGCCGGGTTCGGCATCGGCGCGAAGGACAGCTGGCACCAGGCCCTGGCGGATGTCGAGGCCGGGGGCGGTACTCCGTACGCGATCCCGGCCGGCGCCTCCGACCATCCGCTCGGCGGACTCGGCTTCGCCAACTGGGCCCGGGAAGTGGCGCGTCAGGAGCAGGAGCTGGGTGTCTTCTTCGACACGATCGTGGTGTGCAGCGTCACCGGCAGTACGCATGCGGGCATGATCGCGGGCTTCGCCGGACAGGACCGCCCCCGCAGGGTCCTGGGCATCGACGCCTCCGCCAAGATCGGCGAGACCCGCGCGCGGGTCGGGAAGATCGCCCGCGCCACCGCCGAACTCGTCGGGCTGGGAAGGGAGCTGAGGGAGGACGAGATCACGGTACTGGATGGCTGGGCCGGGGATCTGTACGGTGTCCCGGTGGAGTCCACGCTCGACGCCATCCGGCTCACGGGCCGGCTGGAGGGCATGATCATCGACCCGGTGTACGAGGGCAAGTCGATGGCCGGGCTGATCGATCTCGTACGCGGCGGGGACATCCCCGCGACCTCGAACGTGCTGTACGCGCACCTCGGCGGCCAGCCCGCCCTCAACGCCTACAGCGGCGTCTTCCGCTGATCGCCGCCCGTGCGGAGGTCGGTTGGACGGCGGATGTACTTGACGTGAACTCCCGTTGCCACAGGCGTAGTTCGGCCGTCGTGTGCCACCCGCTCACGAGTCCCGGGACTGCTCGACGATCATTACTGGACGTCGCGAAGTGATCGTCAACGGTCACGCTCGGCTCATCTGTGGCCAAGGGATATTCAAGGGGTCGCTAAGACTTCGCATGCATGAAAGTCCTTTAATGTTACGGGAGTTAACGTCCGTGCGTAAAAATGACCACGCATGCTCAGATGCCGGCGGCGATCAGCCGCCGCGCACTGCTTCGCGCCTCCGTCGCCACCGCGGCGGTCGCCACGGCTGCCGGAAGCGGACTCATCGCCGGCGCCACGCCGGTGGGTGCCGCCACCCGGAAGCCCACGACACGTCCCAGCACCCCCGCGGCCGCGCTGGCGGAACTCTCCGCCGGTAACCGCCGGTGGCGCACCTTCCATCAGCAGCACCCGCACGAGTCGCAGTCCGTGCGACAGGCGCTGGTGTCCGGCCAGGCCCCCTTCGCCCTGATACTCGGCTGCATCGACTCACGCGTACCGCCGGAGCTGGTCTTCGATCAGGGGCTCGGCGACCTGATGACCGTCCGCTCCGCCGGTGAGGTCCTGGACGAGGCCGTGCTCGGCAGCATCGCCTACGGCGTGCTGGAACTCGGCATCCCGCTGGTGCTGGTGCTCGGGCACCAGTCGTGCGGGGCCGTCGCCGCCGCCGTGCACGCGGAGGAGACGGGCGAGTCGCTGCCCGCCCACATCCAGTACATAGCCGACCAGATCGAGCCCGCGATCGACCACTCGCAGCAGGGTGACGCACGGGTCGACGCCACGGTCGGCGCCCAGGTCAACCTGGTCCGTTCACGGCTGGCGGGAGAGGTGGACCTCGCCGCCAAGGTCGCCGCGGGTGAGTTGCAGATCGTCGGCGCGCGCTACGAGCTGAACACCCAGCTGGTCCACCGGATCAGCTGACCGACCGGGAACCCACGGGTTCTTCACGGGGCATCGAGGGATCGCGGACGAGTGCCACTCGTCCGCGATCCTTTGCGTTCACGGCCCCGGGCCGCCGCACCGGACGAAGCCGCGTGCAGGGAACGCAGGGCGAGCAGCAGGACACCGATGTCGTCGAGGTAGACGGGGTCGGGCAGCAGGTCCACGGGGCTCACCACATAGACGAGCGCGCCCCAGTACGCGGCGCGGTTGCTCAGCGGCACCCCGGCCTCGCGCAGCAGCGCACGGGTCCGGAAGACCTTGACGAACAGAACGATCGTCGTGGCGAGCATCGCCACCACCGCGACGGCGGCGACGGCCAGGGCGACCGTGAGGTTGATGTCCATCGTTTCCGTGGCCTCCTGAGGCGGGCGCCTTGCCCGTCCCGGAGCGTGTTCCCGTAGCGGGGCGCTCCAGCGGGCGAATTGAGCGGGTTCACCGTGTTGCCTCCCCTTCCGGGACGCCTCCCGAACCTCTACACGCTCGGCGTATACAGTGTGTGTATAGCGACTGGCATGTCATGGGAACCCGCCTGGCCCGGCATGTTCTGCCCTGCCCGGCTCCGTCCGGCCGACCCCGCGCCCGCTCACGGTGACGGGTACCGGATGTAAGTACCCGCCCCTCCGGGGGCCACCTCCGCGCGCCAGCGCCACCCCACCTTCCGCGCGACCCCGCTCGCACACACCACCGCGAGGCCCCGGGGCGGGCCCCGCCGTGCCCGCCCACCCGGGGGCCGGTGGCCGCCGGGTGCCGAGCGGTTCCACGCCGGGCGCCGAGACGCGCCGCGAGAGCACAGGGAGAGCACCGTCATGCCCCCAATCGCCACACCCCGCTCCGCCATGCCCGAAAACGCCCCGATCGCACGAGTGCGCCGTACGGCCACCGCCGCACTCGCCGCCGTCGCGGCCCTCGCCCTGACCCTCACTGGCTGCGGCACGCAGACCCTCTCGCCCGCCTCGGTAAGGGCGGACGCGGGAGGCGGCGGCGAGGGGTCCTACGGCTCCGTCGACTGCGCCGAGGTCAAGTGCATCGCCCTCCACGACCGATTCCGACCTCATCGAGAAGCGCATCGTCGACGACGCGTCCGCCGACGGGATCATCCTGCTCCACGACATCTACGACGGGACGGTCCCCGCCGTGCCCGGGATCATCGAGCGCCTGAAGGAGCGCGGCTACACGTTCGTCACTGTTCCGCAGCTGTTCGCGCCGGCGGTCCCGAAGCCCGGCGAGGTCTACCGCCCATGAGGAGGTCGGACGAACATGAGGGGATGAACAAACTGTTCAACATGATCTATTGACATCGACATGTGTGCCCACCATGCTGGCGTGCATGCCATCGACTTCCGGCCAGCCCCCCTTCGACCCCTTCACCGCGCCTCACCCGGACCAGGCACGTGCGCACCGCGTGCACGCGTCCCTGTTCCGTATCGCCGAGCGGCACGCGGCCACGGATGCCCAGCGCAGCCGGCAGACCCATCCGTCCGTCATCGCGCCGCACGAAGCCGTCAGGCTCGTGTCGTTCCTGCTCAGCGGGGCGGCGAAGCCGGAAGAGGGTGAGCCGGAGGTGGACCACGCCGACATCACCGCCGCACTGAGCCTCGTGCCGCGCGCCCGCGGGGACATGGACGAACTGGAGGCGGGACTCCTCCAGATGGCGCGCGGCCGGGGCATGACCTGGCAGGAGGTCGCCTTCGGCCTCGGTCTCGGCACCCCGCAGGCCGCCCGTCAGCGCTACGAACGGCTGGTCGGGCGTACGGCGACGGATCAGGACGCCGAGTAGACCGGAGCGGCGGCCACCTGGACCCTCACCTGGAGGGGCAGACGGCACGTCGTGCGCGGCGAGCGGGAGAGCCGGCAGGCAGAGTAGAGCCATGGTGACCATCTCTACGGGTGACGGGCAGCCGTCCCGCACTCTCCTCGGCAGCTGGCCGACCCCGCTCGAACCGATGCCGCGGCTGGCCCGCGCCCTCGGCCTCGGCGCCGACGACCTGTGGGTCAAACGCGACGACCTCGTCGGTCTCGGCGGCGGCGGCAACAAGGTGCGCAAGCTGGAATGGACCTGTGGGGCGGCGCTGGCCGACGGCGCCACCGTGCTGGTGACGACCGGGGCGCCGCAGAGCAACCACGCGCGTCTCACCGCGGCGTCGGGCGCCCGGCTGGGGCTGGACGTCGTTCTCGTACTGGCCGGCGGACCCGGTTCGTCCGAGTCGGGCAATCTCACGCTCGACGGTCTGTTCGGCGCCCGGGTCGTGTGGGCCGGTGATGTCGGCAAGGAGGAACTCGCCTCGATCGCCCGGCACGTGGCGGGCACACTGCGGGACCGGGGCGCCGTGCCGGCGCTGATCCCCTTCGGCGGATCCAGCGTGCACGGTGCCCGGGGCTACGCCGAATGCGGCCAGGAACTCCTCACCCAGGCAGCCGACCTGGCGACCGTGGTGGTCGCCCTCGGCTCCGGGGGCACCATGGCCGGGCTGGTGGCGGCACTGGGACCCGAGCGGGTGCTGGGAGTCGATGTCGGGGCCGTCGCCGACCCCGGCCGTGTCGTGTCGCACCTCGTCTCCGGTCTCTCCGGGACGCACTGCCCGCCGGAGTCCCTGCGGATCCGCCTCGATCAGGTCGGATCCGGCTACTCCGCGCTCACGGAACCCGTGATGACCGCGCTCACGCTGGCGGCCCGCACCGAGGGCATGGTGCTCGACCCCGTCTACACCGGCCGCGCGATGGCCGGACTGACGGCGGCGGTCGAGGCCGGCGACATCACACCGGGCCGGCGCACCGTCTTCCTGCACTCGGGCGGTCTGCCCGGTCTCTTCGGCCACCGGCCGGCCCTCGAACGGGCGGCGGCCGAACTGGCTGTGGACGGCGACCCGTTGAGCACCTGGGAACCCTCGTCGAGGGCGCCGGACCGTCCGAAGTGACGGTACGTCAGTAATGGTGGACCGGCCGGAAGTCACGAGTCCGGCTCGGTGAGCGCGGCCCGCTGCCGGGCCGTGCGCACCGCCGCCGAGAGACTGCCGATGTCGTACGCCCCGTGGTGACGCCGCCCGTTGACGAAGAAGGTCGGCGTCCCCGACACCCCGCTCAGATCGGCGGAGTCCACGTCGTCGGCGACCCGCGCCGCGCCCTTGTGACGGCGCAGGTGCCGCTCGAAGCGCTCCGTGTCCAGGCCCAGGTCGGCGGCGAGGCGCAGCGCGTCCGCGAACCGCAGCGTGCCCTCGTGCGCGAGCAGGAGATCGTGCATCTCCCAGAACGCGCCCTGGTCGTACGCGGCCTCCGACGCCTCGGCGCCGAGCATCGCCCCCGGGTGCACATCGGTCAGCGGCATGTGCCGCCAGACGTAGCGGACGTCTCCGAAATCGGCCAGCAGCTCCCGGATGACCGGTTCGGCCTTTCCGCAGTACGGGCAGTCGAAGTCGCCGTACTCCACGACCGTCACCGGCGCCTCCAGCGGGCCACGGATCTTGTCGCTTCCGGAATCGACGGGGACCGCCAGGTCGACGATCGATTCGGCGGTGCCCAGCAGGGCCCGGTTCCGGCGCCGTCTCGGCAGCAGCCCGATCACCGCGCTGACGGCCCAGGTCACCGCGAACGCGCAGAGCAGCGCCGTCAGCGTGCCGACCTTCGCCTCCTCCAGATGATCGCCGTCGAAGGCGAGGGTGGCGATCAGCAGCGACACGGTGAACCCGGCGCCCGCGATCGTCCCGCCGGCGGTGACGGCGCCCCAGCCGACCGGGGGACGCAGCCGGCCGTGGCTGAAGCGGGAGGTCAGCCATGAGGCGGTGAGCACCGCGACCGGCTTGCCCACGACGAAGGCGCACACGATGCCCAGCGTGACGGGTGAGGTGAAGGCCTGCGACAACTCGTCGGGGGTGATCCTGATCCCGGCGTTGGCCAGCGCGAACACCGGCACGATCGCATAGCTGGACCACGGGTGGTACATCCGCAGCAGCCGGTCGTTGGGCGAGATGGCCGACGCCAGCCCGAGCCGCGCGGAGCGTTCGAGCTCCGGCGTCGGCTGTTCCCTGAACCGGCGGAACAGGCCGGAGGCGCGTTCCAGATCACCCCGGTCGGCGGGGTACGCGGAGGTGAAAAGGCCCATCACCAGCCCGATGACGACGGGATCGACACCGGACTCCAGCAGCGCCACCCATGCGGCGACGGCCGGCGGCGCGTAACAGACGCCCCGGCGTACCCCCTCGTGGCGCAGGATCATGATCACCCCGAGGGCGCCGAGAAAGACCAGCAGTGCGAGGGGCGCGACGCTCTCGCTGTAGGCGAAGGTGATGACGGCGAGAGCCACGAAGTCGTCGACGACGGTCACGGCCAGGATGAACGTCCGCAGACCGGTGGGCAGACGTCTGCCCAACAGCGCGAGCATGCCGAGGGCGAAGGCGGTGTCCGTTGACATCGCGGCGCCCCAGCCGTAGGCGGTGCCGTTCCCGGCGTTGACCAGGAGATAGATCGCGACGGGCACGAGCATGCCGCTGACCCCGACGAACACGGGCAGCGCGATACGCCGTCCGTCACGCAGCTCGCCCATGTCCCGCTCGCGGCGCGCCTCAAGACCGACGACGAAGAAGAACACCGCCATCAGACCGCTGTTGACCCAGTCCCGCAGGTCGAGGGACAGGCTCCGCGATCCGAACGACAGCGCCACATGGGTCCGCCAGAAGCGCTCGTACGACGCGAGGTCGGCGTTCGCCCAGGCGAGCGCGGCGAGCACGGCGGCCAGCAGGACGGCCGCGCTGCCCGTCTCGGTACGCAGGAACTCCCGCCACGGCGTGCGCGTCGGCCCGCCGCACCGCGTCTGCCCGGTGTAGTCGGCATCGGGGGAGGGATCGGTCATCCCCGGATTCTCCACTCGGCGGGCGGGCGGGCCCGGCAGTGAAGAGTGTGTCGGCCGCGGCTCTTCCCGTACGCCGCCGCGAGAGCGGCCGTCGTCGGTGGCCGGGCGGGCTCACGCGGCGTCGTGGAAGACGAGCCCGAGCGTGTGACGACGACCGGTGCGCACGGTGCTGACCCCGTGCCGCATGGGCGCGTTCGACCAGCCGCGCGCGGAGCGCACCGGCCGGTCCCGGGTGGTGAAGACCAGCCCGTGGCCCTGGGCGATGGTGGCCGACGAGCCGCGTGACTGGGCGCGCGGACGCTGCTCGGTCATGATGAACTCCCCGCCGCCGAAGTCCTCTCCGGGTACGTCCAGACCGACCACGACCTGGAGCGGGAAGACCATGTCGCCGAACACGTCCCGGTGCAGGGCGTTCCAGTCGCCGGCGCCGTAACGCAGCAGAATCTGCGCCGACTTGGCCTGCCCCGCCTCGTGACACATCGTCAGCCACTCGTCCAGCGTGTCGGGCCAGGGCGCCGCCTTGCCGAGCTTCCCGGCCCAGTCGCGGGCGACGGGCAGCAGCCGCGGATAGAGCGCGGCCCGCAACTCCCTCACGAGATCGGGAAGTTCATGGGTGAAGTAGCGGTACTGTCCGGACCCGAACCGGTGGCGGGCCATGTCCACGGTCGTCCGGAACCGTTCCCCGTCGTCGTACAGCACGCTGATCGCACGGCACTCGGCGGGGGAGAGGAGCGGCTGTCCGGTGAGGGCGTTGCCGTACGCGTTCAGGTCGCCGGTGATCGCGTCCCAGTCCTGCGCGGCGACGCGATCACCGGTCCTGCCCGCCGTGTCGATGGTCCGCATCGTCTCTCCGCCTCTCCGGTCGCTCTCGGTGCACTGTCGACAGTGCCGCCCGTGGGCCTTTCCCGCTGGCGGGATTCGGACATCGTCGCGGCGGGGCGCGATGTCCGAGTCCACGCCCTCGATGTGCGGCCGGTCGGTTGCCCGGCAGGGCTATCCGACGGGCAGGTCCGCCTTCGCGAGGAACCCGCGGATCAGCTCGGCGACCTCGTCCAGCGCGCTTTCGAGCAGGAAGTGACCTCCGTCGAGGAGATGCACCTGCGCGTCGGGCACGTCGTCGGCGAACGCACGGGCGCCGTCCGGAGCGAAGATCTCGTCGTTCTCGCCCCAGACGGCCAGCAGGGGAGGCCGGCGGTCACGCAGATAGGCGTGCAGGGTCGGATAGAGCGGCAGGTTGCTCGCGTAGTCGAGCAACAGCTTCAGCTGCACGCGGTCGTTGCCGGGGCGGGACACCAGGGCGTGGTCGTGGAGCCAGGTGTCGGGACTGACCAGGCTCGGATCCGCGACGCCGTGCAGATACTGCCACTTGATCATGTCCAGGCTGAAGGCCTCCCGGATGGCGCCCACCGTCTCGGGGGTCTGCTCGCGCCAGTACGCCCGTGCGGGCTCCCAGAAACTCTCCACGAGGCCGGCCTCGTAGCCGTTGCCGTTCTGCGTGACGATCGCCGTGATCGCGTCCGGGTCCCGCAGCGCCAGGCGCCAGCCGATCGGGGCACCGTAGTCCTGGACGTAGATGGCGTACCGGGACACCCCGAGCCCGGCGAGAAGCTGCCGGGTGAGGTCGGCGAGGGCGTCGAAGGTGTAGTCGAACTGCCCGACGGGCGGCGCGTCGGACAGACCGAAGCCGAGATGGTCGGGGGCGATGACGTGATAGCGGTCCGCCAGCTCCGGGATGAGATGGCGGAACATGAAGGAGCTGGTGGGGAAGCCGTGCAGCAGGACGAGTACGGGAGCGTCGGCTTCTCCCGCCTCCCGGTAGAACAGCTGCCGGCCCTGAACTGTCGCGTAGCGGTGATGGACATCGGCCATGACGGTCTCCTTGGCTCTGGCCCCGAGTCTCTGGGCGTGCCACGCCGGTCCGGCCGATCGATCCGCCGGACCGGGTGTGCTCACGCCTGCGCCGACTGGGCGGCGTCACGGTGGCGCCGGTAGTGGCGGGCGACGCGGGCACGGTTGCCGCAGTCGGCGGAACACCATTCCCGGCGTGGGTGGGAGCGCACGAAATACAGCACGCAGCGAGGGCCGTGGCAGGCCCGCAGCTCGGTCCTGCCGGGCCCGGCGAACAGGCGTACGCCTTCCTCCGCGAGCTGCGACAGGATCCACCCGGACGAGGTGCCCTCGGTGGCGGCAGTACGGGTCGGTCCGTTCTCCCCCGTCCACTCCAGCATGGACCAGGAGGGTGTGTACGCGCAGGACTCGTTGACGGCGTCGACCGCCGCCAACACGGCGTCGGCGTCGGACGCCACTTCGGACGAGCCCCCCGGACCCCTGCCCCGCGTGTCCGCCGTGTCGCCGGTCGTGACTGCGGCGAGACGGCGCAGCGCGTCACGCAGCCGCCGGAACCGTCGGAGGTCGTCCGCCGACGGTTCCGGCAGCCGCGCGAGGGACGGCCCGTCGGCCTGCGGGAGGCGCGGCCCGACGCCGCGCAGCCAGGCCGCGAGACCTCCGGGACGCGCCAGCTCGTCGTGCACGCCGTCCCGGTCGGCCCAGACCGTGTTCATGAACTCGACCGGCAGTGGCTCCCCCAGCAGCGGAGCCGCTGTCGGGAGCGGGCCCTCGGACGTGCCGGGCTCAGTGCTCTCCATAGGAGCGATCATAATACGGAAACTAATGGTTGTCGACTGGAGTAAGCATGTGGATCCGAATGTCAGCGCCGACGTACCTGGGTCCACTCGGCGAACCACCAGACGAACGCGACCAGCACCGCCCAGAGCAGTGCGTGCCCGGCGGCCGACGGCCAGGGCAGTTCCCCGCCGAACCGCTCCACCCCGGCCGTCGCGGCCCAACTCACGAGCAGAACCACCAGGATCCGGATACGTCGGTGTCTCAACATGAGAGCCGGGTACCCAAGATCATGAGCCGGACACGCGACACGGCCGCACTCGGCTACCCGAAGCCACCGGTGTCACCGGGTAGCCACCGGTGGCGGCTACCGCGGCAGCACCGCGTAGATCGTCTTGCCGGGACCGGGCCCCGGACCGGGCGCGATCGCCAGCCAGCCCGCCAGCCTGCGGACCATGTGCCAGCCGAACCCGCCTCCACCGCCGTCCAGATCGGGGGCGCGCTCGCGCGGCGGCGCCGGGTTCGGGTCGCTCACGGCCACGGTCACCGAGTCCGGCGCCGCGGACAGTTCGAGCGTGTACCGGCCGCCGCCGTGCCGCAGGGCGTTGGTGACCAGTTCGGACACCACCAGGACGATGGTGTCGACCACGCCGGAGCCCGGCGCCGGAGTGAGGCTGCCGGTGAAGGCCCTGGCGGTGTCGCGGGCCTCGTGGATCCCCGCCGGACTGTCGCCTCGCACCACGCCCGGTTCGGGCATCACGTCGGTGATCCTCGTGCCGTTCATGCGTGTTCACCTCACGTGCATCGCTTGTACCGCTTTCAGGGCAAGCGTGCCCGCTCGGTCCGACTTCAGGCCCGTGGAATCAGCCGCGCCCCCGGCCTCCTCCCGCCCGTCCCCCTTCCCGCCCGCGGCCCCGCCCTCGTCCCAGAGATCGGTGCTGTACGCGCCGACAAGTGCCCCGACCCGGTCCAGGAGTTCGACGGCGGCCAGGGCGTCGAGGCGCCGCCCGTCCCGCAGGCGCAGCGCGACCGAGTCCCCGGCGGCCTCCCTCGCTCCGATCACCGCCTGGTACGGCACCAGCCTGGCGGCCCTGACGCGGGCGCCCAGGGTGCCGTGCCCAGTCCCCGAGACCTCGGCTCGCAGGCCTCGCGCGGCGCATCGCTCCACGAGCGCCCGCGCGTGCGGGAGTTCGGCGTCGGAGACGGGCAGGAACACGAGCTGGGTGGGCGCGAGCCAGCCGGGAAAGGCTCCGCCGTGCCGCTCCACGAGGTGCGCCACGGCCCGCTCCACACTGCCGATGACACTGCGGTGGATCATCACCGGCCGGTGCCTGGCGCCGTCGGCGCCGATGTAGCGCAGATCGAACTGTTCGGGCTGGTGGAAGTCGACCTGGACGGTCGACAGGGTCGACTCGCGCCCGGCCCCGTCGGTGATCTGTACGTCGATCTTCGGACCGTAGAACGCCGCCTCGCCCTCCACCGCCTCGTACGCGACGCCCGCCTCGTCGAGAACCTCGGTGAGCAGCGCGGCGGACCGCTCCCACAGGGCCGGATCGGCGACGTACTTCCCGCCGGGCCCCGGCAGGGACAGCCGGAAGCGGGCCGGACGGATACCGAGCGCGGCGTACGCCCGCCGGATCAGCTCCAGCGCCGCCCGCGCTTCCCCGGCCACCCGGTCCACGGTGCAGAAGATGTGCGCGTCGTTGAGCTGAATGGCGCGTACGCGGGTGAGTCCGCCGAGCACCCCGGACAGCTCGGAGCGGTACATGGCACCCAACTCGGCCATCCGCAGCGGCAGTTCACGGTAGCTGCGGGCGCGGGACCGGAAGATCAGCGCATGGTGCGGACACAGGCTCGGCCGCAGGACGAACCGCTCCCCGCCCAGCTCCATCGGCGGGAACATGTCGTCGCTGTAGTGCGACCAGTGCCCCGAGATCTCGTACAGCTCCCGTTTGGCCAGCACCGGTGAGTACACGTGCCGGTACCCGGCGCGCCGCTCGACGCCACGGATGTACTCCTCCAGGGCGTGCCGTACGGTCGCGCCGTCGGGCAGCCAGTACGGCAGGCCGGCGCCGATCAGCGGATCGGTGTCGAACAGGCCCAATTCGCGGCCGAGTCTGCGGTGGTCGTGCATGGGGGTCTCCTCGCTTGCGTGGAGCGAGTGACCACGTGACGAAGCCCCGGGGCACTCGCCCCGGGGCTTCGAACTGGATCAGCAGTCAGCGCGCCGGGACACTCTCCGGCGTCGTCGTCATCGCGGCACGCTTCATGACGGCGACGGTAGAGCCGAACCCGCGCCCGCGGCAACGCCATTTCCGCCCCGCGTCCCGCGAACACCTTGTGTCGTAGCTCTGGACACCCGCCGATCGGGCGTGCTGTCATTCCGCTGCGCACTCTTTCCAACGTTGTAATGCCAGGGACGGAACCCTTCAGCTCCCGCTCGTTCCGCCCCCGCCCGCGCGAGGACACCGAGGACAACCATGAGACGAAAGCCCGCCACCCGTTCCCGACCACTGCTCCGCTCGCTGCTGCTCGCCGTCGCCCTGCTGCTGCCGGCGAGTGGTTTCGTTCCGGCCGCGACGGCCGCCGACACCGCCTCCGCCGATGTCCGCTCCGCCGCCGCCCCGGCCGCGGACGACGTGCACGGTCTCAAGGGCGAGTACTTCAGCATGTCCGCGCCGGGTGCGCGCGACTTCGCCGACCTCGGGGGAGTGGCCCTCGACCCCCAGATCGAATTCCCGGGCCTGGCCTCGACGTTCGAGTCCATGACCGGCCGCACCGAACACACCACCGCCCGCTGGACCGGCCGGATCGAGGCCCCCGCGAGCGGCGACTACACCTTCTACGCGACCGGCGACAACGGCTTCCGGGTGTGGATCGGCGACAAGGTGGTCATCGACCACTGGGAGCCGGACTGGGACAAGGAGCAGACCAGCGAACCGGTCGCGCTGACCGCCGGTCAGCCGCAGGACGTCCGGGTCGAGATGTTCCAGGACATCGGCGGCGCGAACATGTTCCTGCGCTGGTCGGGCGCCGGGACCCAGAAGCAGATCGTCCCCGAGTCCGCGTTCACCCCGCCCGCCGAGTTCGAGATCTACCCGGTCTCGCTGACGGTCGGCGAGGACGGCCGCCGGCTCCGCGCGACCTTCGAGGACAAGGTCGGTGGCACGATCGCGGAGCTGGGGGACCATCTGAAGATCGAGGTCGACACCACGCAGATGCCGGTCTCCTCCGTCGCCCGCACACCCGGCGACCCCTACTCCCTGACCGTCACGCTGAAGGCGCCGGTCCAGAAGGACCAGCGGGTCGGCTTCCGTTACGACGGCAAGGCCGGCCTCCAGGCCGGCGGCGAGACGGTGCCGGAGATCATGCGCACAGCGGCCAACGACTCCAC
Organism: Streptomyces sp. S4.7; assembly: GCF_010384365.1. Classification (NCBI taxonomy): domain Bacteria; kingdom Bacillati; phylum Actinomycetota; class Actinomycetes; order Kitasatosporales; family Streptomycetaceae; genus Streptomyces; species Streptomyces sp. S4.7. The sequence continues at coordinate 7,810,007 of NZ_CP048397.1, forward strand.
GCACCGGCTCACCACCGAGTGGGGTGACAAGATCGACCCGGACAACCCGCTGCCCGAGTACCCCCGCCCGCAGCAGGTGCGCGACAACTGGAAGAACCTGAACGGACCTTGGCAGTTCGCGGGCGCCGAGAAGGACGAAAGGCCCGTCTTCGGCAAGGACCTCGACGAGAAGATCATCGTGCCGTTCCCGGTCGAGTCGCAGCTCTCCGGCCTCGAACGCCACGAGGACCACATGTTCTACCGCAAGCTCGTCACCGTGCCCCAGGGCTGGAAGGTCGGCAGCGGCAAGCGGCTGAAGCTCAACTTCGACGCCGTCGACTACGCGACCCGCGTCTGGGTCAACGGCACCCAGGTCACCGAACACACCGGCGGCTACACGGCGTTCAGCGCCGACATCACCGACGCGCTCAAGGACGGCGGCATGGGCCCGCAGGAGATCGTCGTCGCCGTCACCGACACCAACGGTCCCAACCAGCCGATGGGCAAGCAGTCCACCGACCCCGGCGGCATCGTCTACACCCAGTCGTCGGGCATCTGGCAGACGGTGTGGATGGAGCCCGTCGCGACGGCGGCCGTCGACGAACTCGTCACCACACCCGACATCGACTCCGGCACCCTGGCCGTCACCGTCAACTCCGCCGAGGCCTCACCCGACGCCAAGGTCAGGGCGGTCGCCCGCGACGCCAAGGGCCGGATCGTCTCGGCGGTCAGCGGCCGTCCCGGCACCGAACTGCGCCTGCCGGTCAGGAACCAGCGGCTCTGGACCCCGGACGACCCGTACCTCTACGACCTGGACGTCACCCTCACCGACGGCCGCTCCACCGACAGCGTCGACAGCTACTTCGGTATGCGGTCCGTCGGAATCGAGAAGGTCGGCGGCTACCAGAAGCTCGTACTGAACGGAAAGCCGGTCTTCTCCCTCGCCATGCTGGACCAGGGGTTCTGGCCCGACGGCCTCTACACCCAGCCCAGCGACGCGGCGCTCGCCTTCGACCTCAAGGCCCAGAAGAAGCTCGGCTTCAACGCCGTACGCAAGCACATCAAGGTCGAGTCGGCCCGCTTCTACCACCACGCCGACAAGCTCGGTCTCCTCGTCTGGCAGGACTTCGTCTCCAGCGACATCACCAACGAGGCCGGACAGCGGACCTTCGTCGACGAGGGCAAGCAGATGATGCGGCAGCTGCACAACTCGCCCTCCATCATCGGCTGGATCGTCTTCAACGAGGGCTGGGGCGAGTGGAACCGCGAGGAGACCGGCCGGATCGCCGAGTCGGTGAAGGAGACCGACCCCTCTCGCATCGTCAACGCCCACAGCGGTGTCAACTGCTGCTCCTCCAAGGGGGATTCGGGCAAGGGCGAGATCATCGACCACCACGACTACGTCAACAACGACGCCCCCTTCCCCGACCACCGCGCCGCGATGGACGGGGAGCACGGCGGCTTCACCCTCCGCACCCCCGGGCACATGTGGCCGGGCCCGCCCGCCGCGATCTACAGCGGAGTGGCCGACAAGGACGCGCTCACCGCGAAGTACGTGCAGAACACCACGGACTTCTACCTCGAAGCGGCGGGCGCCGAACTCTCCGGCTCCGTGTACACACAGGTCAGTGACCTGGAGAACGAACTCAACGGCTTCTACACATACGACCGCCGGGAGATAAAGGTCGATCCGGCGCCGGTGCGCGCCATCAACGAGAAGGTCATCGAGGCAGGCGCCGAAGCCGGCGAACGGGACGAGCTGAGCGGCGGCGGACACTGGCCGCTGGACGAGGGCAAGGGCACCACCGCCCGGGACGAGGGCCCCAACGGCAGCTCACTGAGCCTCGTCGGCGGCTCAACCTGGACACCGGGTGTCAGCGGCACGGCGCTCGCCTTCGACGGCGACGGCCAGTACGCGCAGACCGAAGGACCGGTGGTCGACACGACCAGGAGCTACTCGGTGTCGGCGTGGGTCACGCTCGACGAACTGCCGGGCAACTACGCCACGGCGGTGAGCCAGGACGGACGGCGCACGGAGAATCCGTTCTATCTCCAGTACGGCCAGGGCGCGTTCGCGTTCAGCACCCCCGGCGGCAACCGCGCGCGCCTGGAGATCCGCCCCGAGACGGACCGCTGGTACCACCTCGTCGGCGTCCGAGACTCGGCCTCGGACGACATCACGCTGTACGTCGACGGCGCACCGGTCTCGACCGTCGCCGCGGGACCGGTCGATGTGAGCACCGGACCGCTGTCGCTCGGCCGCGCGAAGTACGACGGCGCCAAGGGCGACTTCTGGAACGGATCGATCGACCAGGTACGCGTCTACGACCATGCGCTGACGGGCAGTCAGGTTCAACAGCTGCACGAGGACGAACAGCCGGAGTAGCGCGGACACCCCGCGACGTGGTCCCCGGCGAGCCGCTCGGCTCGCCGGGGACCACACGCGCGTCGGGCACGGGCCTCCCCGTCAGGGCAGCGGCGCGCCGCGCGCCGTCAGCCACAGGTCGTACCACTCCTCGTGGGTGAGTTCAGGCTCCCGTACGGCCGCGTCGGCGCAGGCGCGGATGCGCTCCGGCCGCGCGCTGCCGACGACCGGCGCGATCCGGGCGGGGTGCCGTTGCAGCCACCACAGCAGGATCGTCTCCGGCGTGGTGTTCTTCGCCTCGGCCAGGGAGGCGACGAGCCGCGCCGTCGCCCGCTCGTCCGGGGTCTCCTGACGGCCCGTGTACCGTCCCCGCGCGAGGGCTCCCCACGCCTGGATCGCGATCCCGTTCGCCCGGCAGTACTCGGTCGTCCCGAGCGGATATCCGTTCTCGGCCGCCTCCGGGGTGTTGACCAGCACCCCGGCCTCGACCCAGTCCCGGCGCGCCAGGCTCATCTCCAACTGGTTGGCGACCAGCGGGAATCCGAGCCCCGCCCGCAGTGGGGCGATCTGCGCGCCGCCCATGTTCGACACGCCGAACCGCCGCACGAGACCCTGCTGGTGGAGCGAGGTGAGGGCGCTCGCGATGTCGTCCGGGTCGGCGAGCGGGTCGGGCCGGTGCAGCAGCAGGACGTCGATGACGTCCGTACGCAGTCTGGTCAGGCTCTCCTCGACGCGCCGGACGATGCTGGCGGCGCGCAGGTCGTAGATGCCGGGCCGGTCGCCGTCGGCGAGCCGGATACCGCACTTCGTCTGTACGACGACACGCTCCCGCAGCCCGGGGGCGCGGCCGAGGACCTCCCCGAAGACGGCCTCCGACTTCCCGTGCCGGTAGATGTCGGCGTGGTCGAACGTGGTGATCCCGCTCTCCAGCGCCGCCTCGACGGCCGCCTCGGCGGCGTCGATGTCCGCCGGGCCGTAGGGGGTGGTGTCCCAGCCGCCGCCCAGCCCCATACAGCCGTAGAGCAGCCGGTCGGCGTTCTTCGTCTCCGCTTCTTTCGTCTCTTTCGTCACGCGGTCACCCTACGGCGGCCGGGAACGCGTGTGGCTCCGGGGAAGCCGCCCAGGAGCCACACGGTCCGTACGTCCTGCCGGGGCAGGTCAGCAGTACAGGTTGCCGCCCGGCGCGACGCCCAGGATCTGGGTGAAGCGCTGGTAGTTGCTGATCCGGCTCTGGACCGTCGCGGGGTTGCGTCCGTCGCACTCCAGCGAGCCGTTGATGGACCGGATCGTCTGACCGAAGCCGGCCTGGTTGACCATCGCGTTGTGGGGGGTCATGGTGCCCGGACCGTTCTGGGTGTTCCGGTACCAGAGGCCGGTCTTCCAGGCGACGGCCGAGTCGTTCTGCACCCGCCACGGGTCGGCGAGCAGGTTGATGCCGAGTGCGTCACCGGCCGCCTTGTAGTTGAAGTTCCAGCTGAGCTGGATGGGTCCGCGGCCGTAGTACGCCGCCTGGCCGGCCGGGCACCCGTAGGACTGCGAAGCGTCGCAGTAGTGCGGGTAGTTGGCCGTGTTCTGCTCCACGACATGGACCAGGCCGCCGGTTTCGTGGCTGACGTTGGCGAGGAACGCCGCGGCCTCCTGGCGCTTGACGGTGTCGCTGCCGGTGGTCGCGAAGGCGGGGTAGGCGCTCAGCGCCGCGGTGAGACCGCCGTAGCTGTAGAAGCCGTTGCGGCTCGGGAACATCTGGTTGAACTGCGCCTCGCTGACGACGAACCCGCCCGGCGACGGGTTGCCGCCGCCACCGCTCGGCGCGTTCCACTTCTGGTTCGACTGCCCCGTGCAGGTCCATATCTGGAGCCGGGTGCCGTTCGCCGTACTCCGGTTCTGAACGTCCAGGCACTTGTCCGCCTGCGGGTTGACGATGTCGTTCGCCCCGGAGACGGCCCAGCGCTGGTTCGGGCCGCCGGTGCAGTCCCACAGCTGGACGAGGGCGCCGTCGGCGGTGCTGTTGCCCACGACGTCCAGGCACTTGCCGAGCGCGCGCAGCGTGCCGTCGCCCGAGTTGGACCAGTGCTGCGCGTTGCTGCCGTTGCAGTCGTAGATCTGTACGGGGGTGCCGTTGGCGTTGCTCGCCCCGGCGGCGTCGACGCACTTGCCGGCCAGACCGGTTATCCGGCCGTCGGCCGCCTGGGCGGCCGGAGCGGTGAAGGCGGTAGCGATGAGGGCTGCGACCGTGAGGAGGATCGCGGACCGTACGAGGGAAACGCCTCTGCCGGATTTGCTCGACATCTCTGAATCCTTTCCCTTCGCGCCAACGGCGCACAGAGCCCTGTCGGTTCGCCGACAGGGCCAAGGAGGAGATGCGCATGAGTGGTGTGTCGATTGGATTGAAAAGGAAGGTCTAGACCTTGTCAAGCACATGGTGAAGGAGGTCCAAGGGGCGCCATGGCGGACCGTCGGGGCGTTCTCGGCGACGCGTGACCGAATGGCATATGACGTCGTGTGAGATCCGATACGGTATCCCGCGACGCGCCTCCCGCCTGCTGGACAGGTGGCGATCTGCGTGCTCGCACATCAAACCTGGCGTACCGCGTACCGGCCCATCGAGGACGAGGCGCTGACCTGGTGTTTCTTGATCGACAACCCTCTATCGGTAAGGTCTGTTAAGGCAATATGACTATCTGCTACCTTGCATTTGAGACCATCGCGGCAGGGAGGTGGCAATCGTGAGCACGCCGAGTGCCGCCGTGCAGCGCCTGCGTCTGCGGACCGAGCTCCGCAGGGCCCGGGGCAACGCGGGACTGACCCAGCGTCAGGTCGCCATCAAGATGGAATGGAGCCCCTCGAAACTCATCAGAATCGAGGCGGGCGAAGTCGCGGTCACCGTCAACGACCTCAAGGCGCTGCTCGCCGAATACGGGGTGACGGAGCGACGCAAGACCGAGGGACTGCTGGAACTGGCCAGGGGCAGCCGGAAGATGCCCTTCAGCGAGTACCGCGACGTGTTCAGCAAGGAATTCCTCTCCTTCCTCGCCCTGGAGTCCTCCGCCTCGATCATCCGAGGCTTCCACTTCTTCGTGGTGCCCGGTCTCTTCCAGACGGAGGAGTACATGCGGGCACTCGTCGCGGGAACCTCCCAGGCGACCTCCCCCGAACGGCTCGACCGTCTGGTCGAGGCACGCCTCGCCCGGCAGGACCTGCTGGAGGGCGAGGAGGGGCCGAAGCTCCTGATGGTCCTCGACGAGTCGGTCCTGCGCCGGCAGGTCGGCGGACCGGGCGTGATGCGCGCCCAGCTCGAACGGCTGGCGGACCTGGCGGCCCACCCCCGGATCACGATCCAGGTCATGCCGTTCAGCGCCGGCGCACACCAGGGCATCCTCGGCCCCTTCACCCTGTTCGAGTTCTCCGAGGAGGGCATGCCCGACTCCGTCTATCTGGAGAACCCGCGCGGGGATTCGTTCGCGAGCAGCGCCCCGGAGGTGACGGGGAAGTACATCGAGGCCTTCTACGAACTGGAGGACCAGGCACTCGGTGGCGACATGGAGCAGGTGCTGCGCCAGGTCGTCGAGCACATCGGTGAAGGAAGCGAGGACCTGACGCTCCCGGCCGAGGCCGGCGAGCCGTAGAAGACCGGGACCGATCCGCTACCTCTGAGCAACGCGCCACCCGCGGCCACGCCCGATGCCGCGGTTTCTGACGAGTGATCACCGAGGTGGCTGATGAACAGGTCGGCGGCTCTCACCGGCGGCGGCATCCGTTGCCGCCGGTGGAGGGTACGGGGGTACCGGCATGCCAGGACGTAAACGCCCCGGTGTCGAAACCTGGGTGCACATCTGCAACGAGATCATTCACCACGTACTGCCCTTCCGGGCGCGGACGGTCCATCTGCTGTGGGTCGTCACGATTCCGCCGGTGGTGCTGGGCGGGTCCTTCTACATCGTCTTCTCGGTCCTTGTCCCGAACCCGCAGGGCTGGTTCGGCGTGGCCGGCTGTGGGGCGGGCGTCCTGCTCGTGGCCCGGTTGCGCACCCGGCTGAACCTCATGTCGGGCGGACGCGGGGCGATCAGTCCGTCGGAGGCAACGCCCAGTGCCGGGGCCGGGGTTGCCCGGCCGGCCGGGGCGGCACCCGCCGAGCCGACCGGAGAAGAGGAGGCGCCCACCAGCCCGCTGCCGCCGTGAGAACCAGCGCCGTGAGGACACCGGCCACCGCCGTACCGGCGGCACTCGCCGCGCCGTAGCCGGCGCCGAACGCGAGGATTCCCGTCAACAGGGCGTAACCGGACCAGAACCAGCCCGTGGTGCGAGGTGAGCGCGAGAGCATCGAACGCGTCATCGGTCATCCCCCTTGAGCTACGTCTGCGCAGCCAGCGTATCCATCACACCCGGCGCCGCAAGGCCGCGCACACGGCCATCTGGCGTGAACGCAACACCCGCGATCATGGCGGAATCCGGCATGTTCGTTTTCCCGTGCGCGATTGTTATCCTGAAGCAACGTGCCGACGTTTCCCTGCACTTGATCGAATTCGTCGGACCGAGAGTCGCACCGCCGCAGCGAGCTGCCCCAACCAGGCTTTCCGCACACATCGTCAAGGAGGCGTGGGTGACTGAGTCATGGGCATGGCGCAAGAGCAGCTTCAGCGATGCCGGCGCCGACAACTGCGTGGAACTCGCCCGGCACACCGACCGGGTCATGATCCGTGATTCGCGGTATCCGCACCGTGCCGTGCTGGGTTTCTCCCGCGCGCCCTGGAAAGCGTTCCTCGACCACACCTGCCACGCGTCCCATCCCCTGGTGGAGGACCGGCCGTGACTCTCCGGCGCTTCCCGCTCTCCCGGCGCTCCCTGATCCCCTAGGAAAAGGCCGCCGTGGGACCGCCCGCGTCGAGATCACCCTTGCGCAGACGGTAGACCTGCAACTGCAGGTTGTAATACTTCTCCGTCTCGCCGACCCACTCCATCCCGACCCGCCGGGCCGTCGCCGCGCCTCGCGTGTTCCGGGGCCGTACCACCGCGAACAGTTCCTCGACCCCGGCGTCCGACTCGAAGGCCTGATGCGCCACGGCATGGCCCGCCTCCGCGGCCAGACCCTGCCCCCAGACACCGGGAGCCAGCTGCCAGCCGATCTCCAGATCGCTGCCGAGGGGCGGCAGCGGCAGCAGGGCCACCCCACCGACCAGCTCACCGGTCTCGCGCAGGGAGACGGCCCACCGGCCCTGGGGAGGTTCGAGAGTCTCCGACTCGGCGACCCACCGCTCGATCAGGCGCTCCATGGCTGCCAGGTCCGACACCGGCTCCAGAGCCGGGGCGAGCCACCGGGACACCTCGTCCACGCCGTACACCGGCAGGGCGGCCTCGGCGTCGCCCGTCGCCCACGGTCGAAGGATCAACCGCGGAGTACTGATCAGGGAGCCCTCGATAATGACCCGATGTATTCGGTCAGCCATACACTGAGAATATCACCGGACCGCCTGGTCACTCGGGGTCGGTACGGGCCAACTACCTGTTCATCGGCGACCGGTGGAGTACCTGAATTCGGTGGAATAACCGTCCTCCTCCCACCGTTGAACGACACAGCGGGGGTCGATCGGACCCCAGGCGAGTCGGCAGGAAGGGATCACATATGAAGCCTCGTATCCACCCCGTATCCCGTCCGGTGGTTTTCCGCGACCGCGCTGGCGATTACGCGTTTCTGACGCGCTCGACCGCGGAACCGGACATGACGATCGAGTGGGAGGACGGGGGGAAGTACCCCGTCATCGACGTCGAGACATCATCGGCGAGCCACCCCTTCTACACCGGTAAATCGCAGGTTCTTGACACCGCGGGCCGTGTGGAGCGCTTCGAGCGCCGTTACGGCGACGCACCGAAACGCGGATGAGTTGCGCCGGGAAGCGTCGGCGCGAAGACGGCGAAAGTGAGCCCCGATGGCGAGATCGAGTGATCACGCCACCGGGGCTTCTCCTGTGCCGCCGCGCACTGCCGAACGCGTGAGGACCGGAAGAGATCGCGTGCGACGGCGGGCGACGGCCGACACGAATTGATCACCCCGCGGCGGGTCTGACACCATCACCGGATGATCAGCATCGGGACGATCGTGATGGGCGCTTCCGACGTGCGGCGCGCGGCCGGATTCTGGAGACGGGCCCTTGGCTACGTCCCGCGCGACGGCGAGGTCGGGGGCGACTGGGTCGTCCTCGTCCCCGCCGACGGCACGGGGCCGGGAATCTCCCTCGGACTCAGTGGGACGCCGGTGCAGAAGCACCCCCGCGTCCACCTCGACCTCTACGCGGGCGACGCCGCCGAGCAGGCCGCGGAAGTCGCGCGCCTGGTGTCCCTGGGGGCCGAACGCGTCGACTGGGACCTCTATCCCGACGACCCCGACTTCGTCGTCCTCGCCGACACCGAAGGCAACCGCTTCTGCGTCATCGACAACGGCCGCGGCTGAGTGCCGTCGGCGAGGGGGGAAGCCCGGGTGAGCGCCCAACTGCGTGCCGCGGTCGTCCTGATCACCGGCGTGATGGCCGCCGGGAAGTCCACCGTCGCCGGCCTGCTGGCCGAACGGCTGCCCCGCGCCGCCCACGTCCGCGGCGACACCTTCCGCCGCATGCTCGTCTCCGGCCGGGAGGAACTGCTGCCCGAGGAGACCGCGGAGGCCGGGGCCCAACTGGACCTGCGCCAACGGATCACGGTGACGGTGGCGGACGCCTACGCCGAAGACGGATGGACAGCCGTCGTCCAGGACATCGTCATCGGCGAGGACCTGAGCCGATTCGTCGCCAGGGTCCGCACACGGCCTCTCTACGTCGTCGTGCTCGCCCCCTCGGCCGAGGCCGTACGGAGCAGGGAGCAAGCGCGTCCGAAGACCGGCTACGGCGTCTGGTCGGTCGAGGCGCTCGACCACAGCCTGCGCTCGGAGACTCCGCGCATCGGTCTGTGGCTCGACACGACGGAGCAGACACCGGCGCAGACGGTCTCGGCGATCCTCGCCGACCTCCCGGCGGCGCTTGTCACGACCGAGCGCGACTGACCGGGACCGACCGAGCGCGACGGCCGGGATCGGCCGGAGCGGTCGGCGCGGTGACCGGCGACGCGGTGGACAAGCCCCGCAGACAAGCCCCGCAAGGGATGACGGGGACGTCAGCCGCTCGGGGCCGGGTCCCGCCCCTCGTCGAACGCGCGGCGTACCGGACCGGGCAGCGGAGCGAGGCCGAGCAGGCCCGAGACCAGCTCGGTCGTGAGCGAATGCCACTCGTCGGCCCGCCGGAGCATCGCGTGGTCACCGCCGGTCATCTGCACCACGCACGCGTCGGCGCCCGCCGCACGGGCGCGGCGCACCAGGTCTCGGCTGCCCAGCGGGTCGGTCGTACGGTCCCGGTCACCGTGCACGAGAACGACCTGCCGGTCCATGAGCTGGCCCACCGGATCCCCGGACGGACACCAAGGCGCCAGACCCACCACGCCGCGCACCAGGTCGTGCCCGGCCACGGTGAGCGCGGCGCGCCCGCCCATCGAATGACCGACCAGCACCACCCGTACCGGACCCGCGAGCTGTTCCAGCTCGTCGAGCGCCCGCAGCGCGTCCACCGCCGCGTCGGCCCGCGTGCCGTTCCATCCCCGGTGCCGGTAGCGGACCCTCCCCACGAGGACGTCGTGGCCCTCGGTGGCGCGCAGCACCGCCCGCGTGAACGGCAGCATCCGCACGGCGGCCAGATTCATCCGGGGTGGTGGCTCCATGCCCTCGGAGCGTCCGCCGTGCAGCAGCAGTACGGCGGTACGGGGTCGCGCGGCCGATCTGTCGAGCACGAGGGCGGGCGGGAGCGGAGCACGGGGATCGCTGACGGGCACGTGGTGCCTGACCTCTCTTCTGTCATCCGCGGTGGGTGGGGCCCCATCCACCGCGGAAGGTATTCGGCGCCGGGGCCGTCGCGGATGCCTCGTCCGGCGTACCGGTTCCGCGAGCCGGAACAGGACGCGACAAGCCGGAACAGACCGGAATGCACCGGACCCGTGTCGGCACGGAAACGGCGGTGATGCGGTACCGGCCCCCGGACCGTAACCGCGCCACCGCCGCTGAGCCCCGTCGCGAGCTGGCGGGCTCAGGACCGACGGGCCGTCCCCTCCGACCCGGCCGCCGCCTCGTTCGTGCCGCGAGGACCCGGGAGCGCCGGCGACGCCTCCGCCTTCTCGGCGGCCACCGCCGCCGCGCGCTCGCGCGGACCCCACGTCTCACTCGTCGTCGCCACGCCGATCAGTCCGACCAGCCCGATGACCACATAGAAACCGGCCGGGCCCACCCAGTCGAACGACTCCGCCAGCAGCACGGCCAGGAACGGCGCGAACCCGGCGACGGACGCCGCGACCTGGTAGCCCAGCGAGGCGCCGGACGTACGGGTGTTGGTCTTGAACAGCTCGGCGAACCACGCCGCCTGCGTACCGGTGAGCGCCGCGTGGATCACACCGATCGCGATCAGATAGATCAGCACCACGAGCACCGGGTTGCCGGTGTTGGCCATCAGGAACATCGGGAAGCCGAACGCGACCGCCATCAGACACCCGGCCAGATACAGCTTCCGGCGGCCGATCCGGTCGGTCAGCGCACCGGACAGCACCGTCGTGCCCACCGCGAGCAGACTCGCGATGACGATGCCCGCGAGGGCGATGCCCCGGTCGTTCTCGTCCCGGTCGGTGATGTACGACAGCAGATAGGTCGCCGTCAGGTAGTAGGCGCACGACTCGACGACGCGCAGCGCGATGATCCGCAGAATGTTCCGCCAGTCGTTGCGCAGCACCGTCGCGAGCGGGTTCCTGACGGTCCCGCCGCTCGCCTTGGTCTCCTCGAACTCCGGTGACTCCGTCAGCTTCACCCGGACGACCAGGCCGACCACGATCAGCACCGAGCTGGCCAGGAACGGCACGCGCCACGCCCAGTCGCTGTCGAAGTTCACGGACAGCAGGAAGACGATGTTGGCCAGCGCGATGCCCAGCGGATTGCCCGCCTGGGGTATCGCCGCGTACAGACCGCGCCGCCTGCGGGGCGCGTGCTCGTACGCCATCATCACCGCGCCGCCCCACTCGGCACCGAACGCGAGGCCCTGCACCATCCGGATCAGCACCAGCAGGATCGGCGCGGCGATACCGGCCTGCGCGTAGGTGGGCAGCACACCGATGAGGACCGTGGCGATGCCCATCGTCAGCAGTGCGGAGACCAGGACGGGCTTGCGGCCGTACTTGTCGCCGAGGTGGCCGCCGACGGCGCCGCCGATGGGACGCATCAGGAAGCCGACGCCGAGCGTGACGAAGGCCAGCAGGGTCCCGACGACCGGGTCGGACTCGGGGAAGAAGACGTCACCGAAGTAGAGGGCGGACGCCGTGCCGTAGGCGACGAAGTCGTAGTTCTCCACACAGGTTCCCGCGGCGGCTCCGAGGGAGGTCCTCAGCTTGCCGCGGCTGCCGTCCTGAGCGGTGGCGGCGGCCGGGGAGGGTGCGCTGTTGCTCGCGCTCATGCCGTAACTCCTAATCTCCTTTGATCACCGGTTACGCGGTGGGGGTACTTCTGCGGGTGGTGTGCGTGGGGACGGGGGTGCGGGGTGGGGGAGGGGGAGGAGCGGCGGTCAGTTCCCGTCGGCGGGGAGCTCCGCCGCGAGTTCGCGCGCCGACCTGAGCTCCAGCTCGTGGAGCTTGGCGACACGCCGGAGGGTGTCCTCGTCGTTGTCGAACGTCGCGCCGAGGAACGCCTCGACCACCGCGCCCGCCATCGCCGGACCGATCAGCCAGGCACCCATGGCGATGGCGTTCGCGTCGTCGTGCTCGACCGCTTGGTGGGCCGAGTAGACGTCGTGCCCGAGGCCGCAGCGGATCCCGGCGATCTTGTTGGCCGCCATCAGCGCGCCGGCGCCGGTTCCGCACACGAGCACGGCGCGGTCGGCCTCACCGGTGCGTACGGCGTCGCAGGTGGCGAAGGTGATGTCGGGGAAGTCGACCGGCGCGTCACTGTCCGTGCCGCGGTCGAGGACTTCGTGGCCGAGCCGATCCAGAACGCCGCGCACATGGTCCTTCAGCGCGTGTCCGGCGTGGTCGTTGCCCAGTGCGATTCTCATGTGTCAGCCCTTCGTGGTGAGTTCGTTGATGTCGGTGCCGCCGGTGACGCGGGTCGTGTCGTGGTGCCGGTGGCGTCCGAGATCGCGCGCGCCTCGCCGATCTCGTCCGCGTACGGGATCGCGGCCATCGCCCCGCGCCGCGTGACCGTGACCGCCGCCGCGGCCGAAGCCGTCGCCAGTGCGGCGGGCAGGTCGCTCTCGCCCCGGGCGAGGGCCGCCGCGAGATAGCCGGTGTAGGTGTCGCCGGCCGCGGTGGTGTCGACCGCGGTGACCCGTACGGCGGGGATGTGGACCACCCGGTCGCCGGTGTTGACGTACGCGCCGTCCGCGCCCGTGGTGCAGACGACGACACAGTCCAGCGCCCGGGACGTGGTGAGCACGGTGTCCGCCGTGTCCCGGCCCTCGCCCGTGCCGGTCTCGTCCGCGCCGACCAGCCCGGCCACCGCCCGCATCTCCACCTCGTTGACCACCAGCAGATCGATGTCGGCCGACAGGCAGCCGGCGTCGGCGGGCGCCGGGGCGGCGTTGAGTACGACGGTGGCGCCGCGCTCCTTGGCGAAGCGGGCCGCGTGGGCGACCACCTCCACCGGGGTCTCCAGCTGGAGCAGTACGAGATCGCCGGGCGCCGCCGCGGCCAGCCCCGATTCGACGTCCCGCCGGGTGAGACGGGCGTTCGCGCCGGACGCCACGATGATGCGGTTCTCGCCGCCCGCCTCCACGGCGACGACCGCCGTGCCCGTGTGCGTACCGTCCGCGGTCACCACCCACCCGGTGTCCACACCCGATTCGGTCAGTGCCCGGCGTACGAGCCGGCCGTGCGCGTCGTCGCCGAGCGCGCCGATCATGGTGACCGCCGCACCGGCCCGTGAGGCCGCCACGGCCTGGTTGCCGCCCTTGCCTCCCGCGGTGATCAGTACGTCCGACGCGAGCACGGTCTCGCCGGCCGCCGGGAACGCGGGCACCTCCAGGAGCTGGTCGGCGTTGAGGCTGCCGACGACGAAGACGGTGGTGGGCATGGGGGATCCCCGTTCATGGTGTGGAAGGCGCCGTGCTGTACGGGACGGCGGTCGCCGGTCGGGCGGGCCGCCTCCCTCAGAAGGCCTGATACGGATGAGCAGTTGTGTGATGTGCGAGGTGACCGGCGGACGCCGGTCCCGCCTCCCGCGGCGGGGAGATCCGGACGGCGGGCGCGGGCCGGGGTGTGGCCGCGTACCGCCTTCTTCCGGCTAGACGGGCCGGCGCCGGCCGCCCGACGATTCCCGTACGACGAGACGCGTCGGCAGGACCACCGACTCGGGTGTGCGGCCCTCGATGACGTCGAGGAGGAGTCTCATCGCCGTCGACCCCATGGCCTGTGCGTCGTGCGAGACGACGGTCAGCGGCGGGTCGAGTTCGGAGAACCACTCGATGTCGTCGAAGGCCACCAGGTCGATGTCCGAGCCGATGCGCAGCCCACGGCGGCGCAGCGTCCCGAGCGCGCCCACGGCCATCGGGCTGTCGGCCGCGAGCAGCGCGGTCGGCGGGCGTCCGCCGGACAGCAGCCGTTCGGCCGCCGCCGAACCGCTCGCCGAGCGGAAGTCCCCGGAGGTGATCAGCTCGGGGTCGGCGTCGAGACCGTGCCGGGCGACGGCACGCACGAACGCGTCGTGCCTGGCGCGGCCGGTGGAGATGGACCGGGGGCCGCCGATGTAGCCGACACGGGTGTGGCCGCGGTCGGCGAGATGGGCGACGGCCTGGTCGATGCCCAGCGCGTTGTCCGAGGTCACGCTGGGCACCTCGAATCCGTCGACGGTCCGGTCGACGAAGACGAGGGGGACGGTGGTGGCGAGGGTTCGCAGGTTCGCGCTGTCCTCGCCCTGCGGGGCGATGATGATGCCGTCGACCCGCTGGGTGAGGAAGGACTCCAGATAGGTGTCCTGCTGCTCGGGGTCCTCGTTGGCGTTGGCGAGGAGGGTGACGTAGGAGGAGCGCAGGGCGGCTTGTTCGGCGCCGTGCGCCACATCCGCGAAGAACGGGTTGCGTACGTCGGAGATGAGCAGCCCCACCGTCTGTGAACGGGCCGAGCGCAGGGAGCGCGCACGGGCGTCGGGCCGGTAGCCGAGTTCGGCGACGGCGGCGTGGACGCGTTCACGGGCGGCGGGGGAGGTGGAGGGGTTGCCGGAGAGCACCCGGGACGTCGTGCCCACGGAGACGCCGGCCAGTGCGGCGACGTCCTTGATGGTCACGGTGCTGTCCATGGGTGCCTCTCGCGGATCGGTGTGCGGGGGTGGCTGGGCAGGTGGTCGGACGGGCGCTCGGACTGACGGGACTGTATCCCGAGAGCGTCTGGAAACGATTCCATGGAAACGTTTCCGAGACAGGATCCTGAAGTGTCTCCTCCGGTGCGTCAAGGGGTTCGGCCGATCGGTTTCTGGATCGGCCCGTGCGGCGGTCACGTCCCCCACCAGCCCGTGGGCCAGGTGTGACGTCTAATCTGCGGGCATGGATTCGCAGGCGTATCTCTCCGAACTGTTCTCCTTGGAAGGTCGCGTCGCCCTGGTCACCGGCGGCAGTTCCGGCATCGGCAGGGCCATCGCGCAGGCCCTCGCCCGAGCCGGTGCGAGCGTTGTCGTCGTGGCCCGCCGGGAGGCGGAACTGGCCGCCACCGTCGACGAGTTGACGGACCGTGGCTGCAAGGCGGCATGGGTGAGCGGCGATCTCGGTACGCGCGAAGGGGTCCGTACGGCGGCCGACGAGGCGGCGCGGATGTTCGGCGAACCGGACACCCTCGTCAACTGCGCCGGGATCAATCTGCGGCCTCCGCTGGGAGAGACCGGTGACGACGTGTGGGACACGACGATGTCGGTGAATCTGGAGGCGCCCCATCTGCTGGGGCAGCGGTTCGGCCCCGGCATGGCCGAGCGCGGTTTCGGGCGGATCATGCACGTGACGTCCCAACAGGCGCACCGGGCGTTCGTCCAGAGCGGTGTCTACGGCGTCTCGAAGGGCGCTCTGGAGTCGCTTGCCCGTTCACAGGCCGAGGCGTGGTCGCGGTACGGGGTCACCTGCAACACGCTCGTTCCGGGCTTCGTGATGACGCCGCTCAACGAACGACTGTCGTCCGACCCCGAGCGCGTGGCGGCGCTCGCCGCGCGCACGATGACCGGGCGCAACGGGCTCGCGGAGGACTTCGCCGGCGCGGCCGTGTTCCTGGCGAGCCGGGCCTCCGCGTACGTCACCGGGCAGTCGGTCTTCGTGGACGGCGGGTTCTCCGTCCACTGATCCGGCTGTCTGGGGCCGGACGCGGATGAGGACCGGGCGTGGACGCCCGGTGTCCGGTTCGGGTCCCTGCCCGTGCCGGGCTCGTGACCACGCCCGGAATCAGACCCGTTGGCGTCGGGTCCGGTCATCGTGTGGCCGTGGGGCGGGTTCGCCGGGGCGGGCCGCCGACCGCCGTGTGCGCAGGGCGCACGCGGCCCGTGTCACGCCCGGCTGTCCCAGCACGATGCCGAGGAACACCAGTACCAGCCCGACGCCTTGGCGCGCCGTGAGGGTGTCGCCGGCGACGAGCGTGCCCAGCAGGACGCCGGTGACCGGGTTGAGCAGACCGATGAGCCCCACCGTTCCCGCGCTCAGGTGCCGCAGACCGGTGAACCACGCCGTGAACGCGAGGGCCGTCGCCATGCCGGAGAGGTAGGCGAATCCGAGCAGCGCGCCCCCGTCCAGCGCCGGCGGCGCCCCTTCGACGGCGATCGCGACCGGCACCAGGACCGCTCCTCCGGCGATGAGCTGCCACGAGGTCAGCGCGAGAACGTCGACGTCGGGGCACCACTTCTTGGTGAGGATGTAGCCGATCGAGGACATCGTCATGGCGGCCACGGAGGCGAGCACGCCGAGCGGATCGACGCCGGTCGCGTTCGTCAGGAGCATGACGCAGACGCCCGCGATCCCGACGCCCGCGCCGACGGCGGGCAGGGCGCGCGGACGCTCCGCCAGCAGCGGCCAGGCGAGCAGCATCATCAGCACCGGCGCGGTCGCCATGACCGTCGAGGCGATGCTCGTCGGCAGGAGCTGCGCCGCCACGTAGACGAGGGCGAAGAACGCCCCCATGTTCAGGGTGCCGAGCACCAGCGCCTTCCACCACAGCGCCCCGTGCGGCCGTCGTCCGCTCAGCGCGAGCAGGACGATCCCGGCGGGCAGGGCCCGGAACACCGCCCCGTAAAGCGGATGGTCCGCCGGCAGATGACGCTGTGTGACGAAGTACGTCGTGCCCCACGCGATCGGCGCGACGGCGGTGACGAGTGACCAGCGGGCGGCCCCGGAGCTTGTTGCGGCGGTAGCTTCCATGGAAGCAATAGTATCTTCCCTGGAAGGTATTATTCCCGTCATGACCGAATCCCTTGACCGCGTGGCCCGTATCCAGCGGGAATGGGCCCGCGAGCGCCCCGATGTCGATGTCCGTCCGCAGGGCGTGATCGGGCGGCTGCACCGCCTCGGCGCCTATCTCACCGAGGAGTTGTGTGTCGTGTACCGGAAATACGGGCTCGGGGAGGGGGACTTCGACGTCCTGGCCGCGCTGCGGCGGGCGGGGTCGCCGTTCGAACGTGCCCCCGGCGAGCTGGCCGAGTACACCATGGTCACGACGGGCGCGATGACGAAACGTGTCGACCGGCTCGAACGGGCCGGGCTCGTGTCGCGGCGGGCCAGCGAGAGCGACGGTCGCGGCAGGGTCGTCGCGCTGACCCCGGAGGGCCGGGCGCTCATCGACCGCGCCTTCTCGGAGCACATGGCCAACGAGCGCCGCCTGCTGGGAGCCCTGACCGAGGACGAGGCGGCGCGGCTCGAATTCCTGCTGGTCAAGTGGCTCGCGGCGGCCGAGGGGCCTCGCGGCTGAGCGTGCGTGGGTCCCCCGGGGCTCCGGTCAGGGGGCCCACGGCCGGGTTCCGTCCGGGAATCCCAAGACTTGTTCGCGAAGATATATTCGCGAACAAGTCTTTGCGAAGAACTGTTTGTGGTCTACTCTGCTCCGTATGACGGATTCCGACGGCACCCCTCGCGGTCCCAAGCACGGTTCGAACACGGTCGTCCTGGACGCCAAGGGACTGCGGGCCCTCGCCCACCCGGTACGCGTCCAACTGGTCGGACTGCTGCGCAAGCACGGCCCTTCGACGGCCACCCGGCTCGCCGAGCGGCTCGGGGTCAACTCCGGTACGGCCAGCTACCACTTGCGCCAGCTCGGCGACGCCGGGTTCGTCGAGGAGGACGCCGAGCGCGGCAACGCACGGGAACGTTGGTGGCGCGCGGTACACCAGTCCACGTGGTTCAGTGAGCCCGAGCTGGCCGAGCGGGAGCCGGAGGCGGCGCTGGCCTATCTCCAGTCGGTCGCCGCCGCGTACACCCTGCGCACGCAACGGGCGCTCAGCGAGCTCCAGACGCTCCCCGACCAGTGGCGCGGCACCTTCGACATCAGCGACTGGCCGCTGCGGCTGACCCCCGAGGAGACGGTGAACCTGCGGGAGGAATTGCACGCACTCCTCGCGCGCTACCGCTCGGACACTCCGGAGACGGCGGCCGAGGCGCCGGAGGGCGCCGAGCGCGTCTCGCTGATCACCCAGATCCTGCCCGAGCTGGACACCTTGGGCGAAGACTCCACCGACGCCGGTCCCGCGAGCGAACCGGCCCCCGCGCGGCGGCGGGGAATGGAGACCTGGTGAAGCGAACGGGGGCGCGGAAGAAGGATCCTGACGCCACATCAGGGCCGCGTACGCCGCTGCCGCTCGTCGGTCTGCTCACCGCGATGGCGGTGTCGCTGACCGGTACGCGGGTCTCGGCCATCGCCCTGCCCTGGTTCGTACTCGTCACCACCGGCAGCGCGACCCGGACCGGGCTCGTGGCCTTCTGCGAGATGGCGCCCTACGTGGTGGTGAAGGCGTTCACCGGGCCGCTCGTGGACCGGGCCGGACCACGGACCATCTCCTGGACGACCGACCTGATCAGCGCCGTCGCCGCCCTGGCGGTCCCCGTCCTGCACGGCGCGGACCGGCTCTCGTTCCCCCTGCTGCTGGTGCTCGTCGCGCTGATCGGCGCGGCGCGCGGGCCGGGCGACCTGGCCAAGGACGTCATGGTCCCGGAGGCGGCCGACCACGGGCGGATCCCCCTGGAGCGGGCCGCAGCCTTCGCCGGTGTGACCGAACGGCTCGCCTCCACCGTCGGACCGGCGGCGGGCGGCGCCCTGATCGCGCTTCTCGGCCCGCTGGCGGGGCTGAGCGTCAACGCGGCCTGTTTCGCGCTCGGTTCGGTGATCATCGCGCTGGTGCTGCCACGGGGCATGGGCCGGCCGGCCGAGCATGTCCCGTCACCCCGGGACCACGGTGATCCGTCCGCCGAACCGGGCTACTGGCGGCGGTTCGGCCAGGGCTTCACCTTCCTGCGCGGTGAACCGCTGCTCCTCGCGATCATCATCATGGTCGCGATCACCAACCTCCTTGACGCGGCGTTCAGCTCCGTGCTCCTCCCCGTCTGGGCCAAGGAGTCCGGCAACGGACCGAGCGCCATCGGCCTGTGCGCGAGCGCGGGCGGCCTCGCGGCGATCGGCGGCAGCCTGATCGCGGCGGCCGTCGCGCACCGGACGCGCCGACGGCTGGTGTTCTTCGGCGGATTCCTCCTGGCCGGCGCGCCCCGCTGGCTGGTCCTCGCCTCGCCGGCACCCCTGTGGGCCGTGGTGGCCGTGTTCGCGGTGGGCGGCTTCGGCGCCGGGTTCCTCAACCCCATTCTGGCCGCGGTCAGTTACGAACGCGTACCCCGCCCTCTGCTCGGCCGGGTCAAGGCCCTCAGCGGATCGCTCTCCTGGTCCGGAATCCCGCTCGGCGGGCTGATCGGCGGCGCGGCGGTGGCCTCGTTCGGCCTGGCGCCGGTGCTGCTGGCGGGCGCGGCGGCGTACTTCCTCACGACGAACCTCACCGGACTGCGCCCGGAGTGGCGGGAGATGGACCGCCGGCGCGGCAAGGACCGGTCGCCACAAGCCCGGTTCACCCCACCACCCGCGCCCCCGAAGCCCGGCCCGGACGGTCCGGACGCGGACCCGGAGCACCTCACGCTCTCGGAGCGGTGAACCTCCCCTGCCGTGCCCGCTCCAGGTCCTGTCTTCGAAACTGGCGTCCGGCTCACGGCGTCCGGCACGGACGTCCGCCGCGTTGCCGGACTCGCCCGAGTACACCGGGTACGGATGCGATCCTCCGTCTTGCGATCGCGCGCACCGGACGCCGCGGGCCACGCCCTGCGGGCGGACGACGCCAGTTCGAGGACAGGACCTAGCGCTGCCTCTCCAGCCACTCCTCGAAGGTGGTCGGCGCGATACGGGCGTTCTCGCCCGGCAGCAGGACATTGCCCGCCATCTCCGGCCCGAAGACGGCCGACCAACTCGGCACCAGCTTCACCGTGTGACCGCGTGCCTCGTTGGTGCGCCGTGCCATGTCCACCAGGTCCTGCGGCCCGGGTCCGGCGACGTCCACGTACCGCCCCCGTGGCTCGCCCGTCACGATCTCGGCGAGGACGTCGGCCACGTCGGCGGGCGCGATCGGCTGTACGAGCAGGGGAGCGACCGTGGCGACACCGTCCCGCTCGGTCCAACTCGCCACCATCGCGGCGAAGTCGTGGAACTGTGCGGCCGGGACGATCGTCCACGGCACCGGTCCGGCGGACACGAGACGTTCCTGCTCCCGCTTGCCCGCGTAGTGGGCGTTGCCTTCGACGCGATCGACGCCGGCGATCGAGAGCAGCACATGGTGCCGGACCCCGGCCCGATGCCCGGCGGCGAGCAGGTTCCCGGTGGCGGCGTGGAAGTACGCGACCGTCCCGGCCCGGTCCGCCGCGGTGCTGTTCGTGACGTCCACGACCGCGTCGACCCCGGTCAGCGCGTTGTCGAGCCCCTCACCCGTCGACAGGTCCACGCCCAGGGACCGGCTGACGCGTACGACGTCGTGGCCGCCCCGTTCGAGCGCGGCCACGGTGAGCGCCCCGATGTTCCCGGTCGCTCCGGCGACTGCGATCCGCATGCTGCTCTCTCTTCTCTCGCCGACGCTCGATCCCGCGCGGACAGTAACAGGGGGTGAGCGCGCCTGCGGCGCAGCTCGCGCGGTACCGCCGGGTCCATGTCCTGACGGGAACGGCGCGCCGGGCACGGCCTGGCCACCGGTGGCCTGCACAGCGCGGTGCCGCGTGTCGTACGCACTGCGCGCGGGGTCTGTGGGCAGGGTGCTGCTCATGAGACTGCGGGGCGCGGGCGACGACGACAAGGACGGCTCCGGGCGCGGGGCGTTGACGGCAGTGGTGGACCTGCGGAAGGACGTGACCATCACGCAGACGGTGCGCTCGGCGGTGGCCGCGACGCTCGCCTACATCGTCGCGCTCTGGCTCAGCACGGAACCCGCGCCGCTGACGGCGCCGCTCACCGCGCTGCTCGTGGTGCAGGTGACGCTCTACTCCACCCTCACCACCAGCTTCCGCCGGGTGAACGCCGTCGTCGCCGGCGTACTGATCGCCATCGCGTTCAGTGTGCTCGTGGGGCTGTCGTGGTGGAGCCTGGGGCTCATCATCCTGGCCTCCCTCCTGGCCGGCAGGCTCGTGCGGGTCGACGAGTTCGTTCCCGAGGTCGCGATCAGCGCCATGCTCGTCCTCGGCGTGACCCACGCGGCGAACACCGCCTGGGACCGCGTCCTTGAGACCTTGATCGGCGCGGTGGTGGGGCTGCTGTTCAACGTGCTGTTCGTGCCGCCGGTCTGGGTCTCCGCCGCCGGGGAGTCCATCGAGGACCTCGCCCGCCAGATGCGCCGGCTGATGCGCGACGTCGGCGAGGAGCTGACCACGCCCACCCCGGTCGAACGAGCCGCGGCCCGGCTGTCGGAGGCACGGCGGCTCGACCACGGTATCGCCGAGGTGGACGCGGCGCTGCGCCAGGCCGAGGACAGCCTGCGGCTCAACCCGCGCGTCAAGGAGGGACTCCTGCACCGGGTCGTGCTCCGTACCGGCCTCGACACGCTGGAGATCTGCGCGGTCGTGCTGCGTGTGCTCACCCGCACCATCACGGACCTCGCCAAGGAGCGTCAGGAGGAGAACCTCTTCACGCCCGAGGAGGGATCCGCCCTGGAGGAGCTGCTGTCGCAGGTCGCCGACGCGCTCGTCAGTTTCGCCGTACTGGTCACCACACAGACGAGCGAGTCCGCCGAGGCGGCGGAGGACCGACTCGCGGGCGATCTGAGCGCCGCCGCGGCGAGCCGCGATCGGGTGGCGCATCTGCTGCTGGAGGGCGTGCAGCGGCACCCGAGGCAGTGGCAGCTGCACGGCGCGCTGCTGTCCGAGATCGACAGGCTGCTCGACGAACTCGACACCGACCACCGCTCCAAGCGGCTGATGGAGGAGCTGGACAGAGCCACCCGTGAACAGCGCGAACAGTATCCGCGGTACACGGCGTTCAGACAGTGGCTGCGCGGCCTGAACCGGCCGCGCCGGCCGAGGCCGAGGCGCACCCCGTAGGTCCTGTCTTCGAACTGGCGTCTGGCTCACGACGCCTGGCACGCACGCCCGCCGCGTTGTCGGACTCGCCCAAGTGCGTCCAGTACGAGAGCGGTCCTCCGTCCTGCGATCGCACGCACCGGACGCCGCGGGCCCCGCCCTGCGGGCGGACGACGCCAGTTCGAAGACAGGTTCTGGGACCTGTCCGGAAAGTCCCGCCCGGCCCGCGGCGCCCGGCACGGCCCCTCTCCCCCCCGTAGCCCTCCGAGAGGGGCACGGGGGAGGCGCGCCCTGCGTTGTCGGAGTCGGCCGAGTACGGCTCGGTACGAGCACGGTCCTCCGCCTTGCGGTGCACCGCGCCGGCCGCCCCGGGCCCCGCCCCCGTGGGCGGACGGCGCTACATTCCGGACACGGCCCGGGGAGCAGGGGTCCCGCTCCGGGCCGGGGGCCGGCCGGCTGTCGAGGACGAACCGGCCGCCGCCGTGATGACGTCGTCCAGCACCTCGCGCGTACGCATGAGTTCGGCGATCTGCTGGTCGATCCTGGCCCGCTGCCGCGTCAGGTCGGCCACGAGCCACGGCGTCGCGGCCTCCGACGGGCCCCCGTCCTCGTCCCGCATGCACGGCAGCAGTTCGGCGATCTTCCCGCTGCACAGCCCGGCGGCGAACAGCTCCTGGATACGGATCACCCGGTCGACCGCCCGCTCCGGATAGGTGCGGTGGCCCGAGGGCGTGCGCTCCGACGCGAGCAGTCCCTGTTCCTCGTAGTAGCGCAGCGAGCGTTCGCTGACGGCGGTACGTCTCGCCAGTTCGCCGATCTTCACGCGTCCTCCCCGGGGGTCCGCACCGTCGCGGTGACGGTGGCGGGATTGAACCTGACACCAGTGTGAGGTCCTACCGTCCCGCCATGACGAAAACGACGCTGCTCGCCCCGTATTCCCTCGGCCCCCTCCATCTCCCCAACCGCATGGTGATGGCCCCCATGACCCGCTACCGCGCGGCCGTGGACGGCGCCCCGCTGCCGGTCGTCGCCGAGCACTACGCGCAGCGCGCCGGCGCCGGCCTCATCGTCACCGAGGGCATCTGGCCCAGCAGCCGGGGCCAGAGCGGCTGGCGGCTCCCCGGCCTGGAGACCGCCGCGCACATCGAGGGCTGGCGCGCGGTCACCGACGCGGTGCACGCCGCCGGGGGCCGCATCATGGCCCAGCTCATGCACGGCGGGCGGCACGGACACCCGCTGTCCCGGATCGACGGGGACGTGCCGCGCGGCCCGTCCGCCGTACGGGTGCCCGGCCCCGTACACGTACGCGACGGCGGCAAGGCCGACCCCCTCCCGCCGCGCGAGATGACCCGCGACGACATCCGGCGGGCCGTCGACGACCACGCCGAGGCGGCGGCGAACGCCATGGCGGCGGGCTTCGACGGGGTCGAACTGCACGGTGCCAACAGCTACTTGATCCACCAGTTCCTCGCCGACAACACCAATCTCCGCACGGACGAGTACGGCGGTACGACCGAGGGCCGGATCCGCTTCCCCGTCGAACTGGTCACGGCGGTCGCCGCCACGATCGGAGCCGGGCGGACGGGGCTGCGGCTCTCCCCGGGCAACCCCCAGTTCGGCATGGCCGAGGCCGACCCGGCGCCCGTGTACCACGCGCTCCTTGACTCCGTCGACCCCCTCGGTCTGCTCTACCTCCACCTCACCGACAACGACAGATACCCGGCCCTCACCGACCTGCGGCCCCGCTGGCACGGCCCGCTCGTCGCGAACGTCGGTGAGAACCACGACCCCACGACGCGTGAGGCGGGCGAGGCGGTGCTCGCCGCAGGGCTCGCCGACCTCGTCTCGTACGGCAGGTCCTTCATCGCCAACCCCGACCTCCCCGAACGCTTCGCCTCCGGCGCCCCGCTCAACGCCGTCGACGAGCGGCACCTTTACACACACGGCGCCGAGGGCTACACCGACTACCCGGCGCTGCACCGGGACCTCCGCGCCGTATGCACATGACGCCCCCGCGAGGCGCGGGCGATACTGACGCATGGAATTCGCCGTCTTCATGACCCTGCCCGGTCCGGTCATCCTGCTGACCGCGCTGGCCTTCGTCGATCAGCACCTGCTGCGCGCCGGCCGGGCCGGCATCCTGCCGTGGCGGAATGTCGCCCGGCAGGGCCAGGTCTCGACGACCGGCTTCGGGATGCTGCACGCGAGCCTCTCGCCCGGCAAGCGGAGCGAGTTGAAGGAGCGCAGGTCGGCCCTGCTGATGCGGGACGACGAGGAGGACGGGGCTCCGCCGAACCGGACGACGGTGGATCTGGACGGCGGCACGGCGGTCGTACGGATACGACCGGGCCTGCCGGGCCGCCCGGACTGACCGTCCGGCCCGGCGAACCCGCGTCTTCGGTCGCTCGGAGTGCTCACGGCGCTCCGAGCGACCGAAGCCCGCAGAGCCCGCAGAGCCCGCAGAGCCCTCAGAGCGGAAGGACG
Organism: Streptomyces sp. S4.7; assembly: GCF_010384365.1. Classification (NCBI taxonomy): domain Bacteria; kingdom Bacillati; phylum Actinomycetota; class Actinomycetes; order Kitasatosporales; family Streptomycetaceae; genus Streptomyces; species Streptomyces sp. S4.7. Next base: position 7,834,421 of record NZ_CP048397.1, read on the forward strand.
CAGACGGCGACCGGGGACGCGAACGGGTCGCCCGTCGCCGCCAGTTCGCCACTGTCCTGGTCGACATGGAAGACGGAGACGGCGTTCGACCGCTGGTTCGCGGCGAACAGCAGATTCCCGTCGGGCGAGAGGGCGAGCTGCCTCGGGTGGTCACCCCCGACGGGCACCGTGTCCAGCAGCCGCAGACCCGCGCCGTTGTCCTCGACGGCGAAGCGGGACAGGCTGTTGTGCCCCCGGTTGGCGAGGAAGACGAATGCGCCGTCGCCCGTGATCACGGGCTGGGAGGGGAAGCTGTCGCCCGCGCCGCCGGCGCCGGTGGGCAGCGGTTCGCCGGGGGTGAGGGCCCCGGTGCCGGGGTCGTACGGGCAGACGGCGATCGTGTTGTTCAACTCGTTGGCCAGATAGGCGAATCGGCCCGAGGGATGGAAGACGAGATGCCTCGGCCCGGCTCCCGCGGGCAGCCTCGCGTACGAGACCCGGGTGAGCGTGCCCGCCGTGTCGTCGAGACGGTAGGTGTAGACGCTGTCGGTGCCGAGGTCGACGGCCAGCACATGGGCGCCGTCCGGGCTGGTGACGATCTGGTGCGCGTGCGGGCCGTTCTGGCCGGGGCCCGGAGCCGGTTCGGTATGGGTGACCAGGTCGGTGCGCTCGCCCAGTGCGCCCGACGCCTCGATGGGGTGCACGGCCACGTTGCCGGAGCCGTAGTTCGCGCTGAGCAGCCACCGCCCGCCGGGATGGACCGACAGGTGGCAGGGCGACGAGCCGCCGGTGCCTCGTGTACCGAGGACCGTGTGGTCGCCGTTCTCGCCCAGCGCGATCGCGGTGACGCCGCCGTCCTGGCGCTCGTTGACCGCGTACAGGGTGCCGCCGTCGGGGTGCACGGCGAGATACGAGGGGTCGCCGACACCCTGGAGCGTGCCGGTGTCGGTGATGCCGCCGGTGCCCGTGTCGTACGAGGCGAGCCCGATGCCCGTACCGCCGCTGGAGGTGTACGTGCCGATGAACAGCGTTCCCGTCGCGCGTAGTCGCCGGGAGCGCGCCGTGACTCCGGCCGCGGAAGCGGTGGTCGGCGCGGTCCGGGTCGTCGCGGACGTCGCCGCCGCCGTGGCGGGTACCGCGACCGTCGCGACGGCGGCGGCCACTATGCCGATGACCTGGCGGCGGCTCGGGCCGCCGGCCGGCCCGGCGGCTGTCGCGGGCGCTCCCGCGCCCGGGGCCGAATCCTTGCCTGAGGGCGTTCCTGTGCGGTCGTATGTCATGCCGGGCACCTCGGATGACTCGTGGGGGGAGTGCTTGCCGGTGTTGTCCCACACCCTGTCGCCATCGCGCCCCCGTCGGCAAGGCCCCATCGGCGGTGTCAGTCGCGCAACGCCTGGGCGTCCCCCATCACGATCACCGGCCGCTTCGCCGGGTCCAGCAGGCGCAGGAGTTCGACCATGTGCGTTCTCGACAGCGAGACGCACGCCTGGGTGGGACCCCTGTGGTCGACATGGATCCAGACGCCACCGCCCTTGCCGAGGCCGAGAGGGCGCTCCTTGTCCAACGGCGTGGTTCCGGGCGTGCGGTTGTAGTCGATGGCCACGACGTAGTCGAAGGAACCCTCCAGCGGCTCGCCCAGAAATCCGGTTCCGGTCGCCTCGAAGTCGCTGTCCTCGTCGTAGGGGAGCCGGGACCCGGGGTCGGGCAGCCGGCCACCGGCGTCGCCGAGTGTGAAGACACCGATCGGCGACCTCAGGTCGGAGGCCCGGTGGTTCCGGGTCCAGCCGCGCAGCGCGTTGTGCGCGGGCCAGCGGTTGGTGACGGGTTGCCAGCCGGTGTCCGCGTCCCGCTCGTACAGAGCGACTCCGGACCGCGGTGAGTTCCGGCCCTCGCCCGTGACGACGAGGGCCTGGCGGGCGGAGAGGGGAATATCGGCGCGGGTGACCGGGCCGAGGCCCGGGATCTCGCGGATCGGCGACGCCTCCACCGGTGCGCCGGCGACCCCACGGGCCGCCGCCCTGTTCAGCGGGTCCTGACGGCGTTCGGGCCGTCCGTACCGTGTCTCACCCCGCGCCGGGTGCCCCTGTGTCGGCTTGCCCTCGGCCGACTTGCTCTCCGCGATCCGGTTGCTCTGCGCGATCCGGCCCTCTTCCGCTCCGGCCGGCTCCGCCCTGCTCTCCGCCCGCCGTCCGTCGCCCGGCGCCTGCTGCGCGCATCCGGTCAGGAGCAGGCAGGTGCAGAGCGAGGTGAGGGTCAGAGCACCTCTGGCACCGTGGAGAGCGCGGGGGAGGAGACGCATGTCGAACCTTTCGTGGGCGTGGGCAGGCGGTTCGTCCTCGTCCGCCGCGTTTCTCTGCGCCATGAAACGCGATCATCGTGTGATCCGACCGCCACGAGATACGCGATCAGGGACAGATCCCGGGATTTCCCCCGTTCTGCCTAAGAAGGCGTCAGACGTCGTAAGCGGAAGGGGTATGTGGAGGGGTGGATTCCGGTCGGCTGCCGACTCTTCTCCGGCTTCCGTCATTGGTGCGAGCAAAGGCGGTCGAGGGCGATTGGTCGGCCCGCGGGTGATTCGTGAACGCGCGTAGTTTCAGTCGGCCGAAAGAGCGTCAAATTGGTTGCCCGACAGGGTTGTCGAGGACATGGCGGAATTGCTTGTCTTGACGCGTCGTGCATCGTGGCGCGCCACGACTCCGCCCCACCGGAGTGGCCAACCCCGCTGCGCGGCTTGCCTGTTGTCGTTGAATCCGGGAGATCGTTCCCCCCACTTCCCAAGGAGATCGACATGGTTGCCAATTCAGGACCCGGCCGTCGTACGGTGCTCAGAGGCGGTCTCACCGCCACGGCCGTCGGGGCGCTGGGACTCGCCGCGACCGGACCGGCGAACGCCGCCCCCGTCCGCCGCCCGGCGGCCCGTTCACCGCTCGCCACCGCGGAGCCGCGTATCTACAGCACCGCCGAATGGGGCGCGCGGCCCCCGAACCAGCAGATCGTCGTGCTCGACCGGGTGCCGACCTACATCGTCGTGCACCACACCGCGGAGCCCGGCAACAGCGAGGACTACTCGCTGGAGCACGCGATGGAGATCTGCCGGTCGATCCAGAACTTCCACATGGACGGTCAGGGTTGGGGTGACTCCGGTCAGCAGTTCACCAACTCGCGCGGCGGATTCATCCTCGAAGGCCGGCACCAGAGCCTCGACGTCGTACGCGGTGGCACGCAGCACGTGCAGGGCGCGAACGTCGGCGGCCGCAACAGCGAGGTCATCGGCATCGAGAACGAGGGCCTCTATACGGAGGTCGACGTACCCGCCGCGCTCTGGGGCTCGCTCGTCCAGCTCGTCGCCTGGATCGCCACCCAGTACGGGCGCCCGGTCACCGACATCATGGGCCACCGTGACTTCAACTCCACCGAGTGCCCCGGCGGTGTGCTCTACGGCAGGCTCCAGGAGCTGCGCGACGCGGTCGCCGGCGCCCTGGGCGTGGCGCCGGCCGACCGGCCCTCCGTCTGGCCGCTGCTGCGGCCGGGAGCCGCCGGTCCTCAGGTGCGTGCCGCGCAGTACCTGCTGCGCGCCCGCGGCTTCGAAGACGTGCCCGTGGACGGTGTCTTCGGTGCGGCCACCAAACGCGCGGTGGTCAAACTCGCCGACGTGCACAACGTCGAGAAGCACACCTGCGCGGCCATGGCCCGCAGCCGTACGGACGAGACCGGATATCTCGGCTCCGACATCTGGCCCCTGATCACCCCGAAGGTCAGGGCGGGCGAGAACGCCGACGTCGAGAAGGCGGTGACCACCCTGCACCGCGCCGGCGCGGACCGGGCCCACTCCACCGGCGTACTCACCGCGACCGACTGGAAGCACCTCCTGGCCTGACCCCGCGCGACCCTTCGGCGGCAGGAACCACTTCCTGCCGCCGAAGGCATCCTTACGGCGGACCGCGCTCCGCGGGCCGGATGTCAGACTCCAGGTGGTACGGCGCCTTCTTGAAGAGGGGGCAAGCTACAGGAGGCACGACATGTCCGAGCCCGGGACCGAAGCCGGCAGCTCGCGGGAGCAGGCGGCCGACACGGCGACGCGGGTCTTCGTCGACCACCGCGATCTGCTGTTCTCCGTCGTCTACAACATGCTCGGCAGCGTCGCGGACACCGAGGACGTACTCCAGGAGACCTGGCTCTCCTGGGCGGGCAGGGTCGGGCGCTCGCCGACGGCGGACATCGACCATCCGCGCGCCTATCTGGTGCGCATCGCGGTGAACCACGCGCTCGCCGGACAGGCCGGCGCCGCCCGCCGCCGCGAGACGTACATCGGGCAGTGGCTGCCCGAACCCCTGGTCACCGGCGGCACCGACACCGCCCGGTCCGATGCGGCCGTCGGACCCGCACGAGCGGCCGACGACGCGTCGGACGCCGCCGACCGGGCGCTGCGCACCGAGTCCGTGTCGATGGCGCTGCTGGTCGTCCTGGAGACCCTCACGCCCCTCGAACGCGCGGTGTTCGTCCTCCACGAGGTCTTCGGCTACGCGCACACCGAGATCGCCGGAATCCTCGACCGCAGTCCGTCGGCCGTACGGCAGCTCGCGCACCGCGCCCGCGAACACGTCCTCGCCCGCCGCCCGCGCTTCCAGACCCGCCCGCGTGTCCAGCGGCAGGTGACCGAGCGGTTCGTCGCGGCGGCGCTGGGCGGCGACGTCGGGACGCTGATGGAGATCCTGGCACCCGACGTGGCGATGTGGTCCGACGGCGGCGGCAGGGTCCGCTCCGCGCCGAGGCCGATCCACGGCCGGGAGAAGGTGGCCCGCATGGTGGCGGGCTTCGCGGCGCGGCCCAGGGAGGGCCTGGACATCCGTTACCGGAGCGTCAACGGGGACCTGTCGGTGGTGGTTTACGAGGGTGGCGCCCCTTACGGGGTGATGGTGATGGACCTGACTCCCGACGGTGACCAGGTGTCCGGTGTCTATCTCGTCATCAACCCGGACAAGCTCTCGGACGTCCGGCGGTCGGAAGGGGACTGACCGGACGGGGTGGCGGGACCGGGGGAGGGGCGGGGTCGAGAGGGGTCACGGGATCGGTCCGGGCTCCGGACGCGCCGGCCAGGGCGTGTCCGGTGGATCGGGGAGTCCGTTCGTGGCCCACTCGTCACGTTCCTGTTCCCGTCTCTCCTCCTGGGCACGTCCCTTCCGGAACCGCTGTGAAGACCCTGACCGAAGAGGTCCGCGACGAACGGGGCGTCGGTCGCCTGTTCACCCTGTGCGACGGGGTGTTCGCCATTGCCATGACGCTGCTCGCCCTCGACCTCCGGCTGCCCGATCTCGGCAAGAACCCCGGCGACGCCGCGATCCGCCAGGCTCTCGTCGATCCGGAACCGCGCTATCTGTCGTTCCTGATCAGCCTCTACGCGATCGCGAGCTACTGGCGGCGGCACCGCGCAGAGATGCGTACGGTCCGCGTCGGCCGGCCGGCGCTCGTACGGCTGACGATGTTCCTCCTCCTCACGATCGCCGTACTGCCGTTCGTCTCCGACGTCCTCGGCTCCTACGGGAATCAGGCCGGGATCGTCGTGGCCGTGTACGCCGGGGTGAATGTTGTCGCGGCCGGAACGCTGCTGGTCATCAGGTGGGTGGTCGACAGGCACGAGCCTCCCGCGGAGGTCGCGAGCGAGCACGGACGGTACGAACTCTGGTTCGACCTGGCCGCGTTCGTACTGGCCGTTCCGTCGGGCTACGTCCTTCCCGGCAACGGCCCACAAGCACTGATCGTGCTCCTCGCCCTGAGCGGCGTCGCCTCCTTCGTCACCCGGCTCCTCCTGCGCAGGCGCGGAGACGCCGGGGCGCAGACGCGTGAGGTGTTCCCCGGATCCCGCTCATGAGCGACTGCTCAAACTCCTGCTACTTTCAGTTGAGCAGTCGCTCAACAGCGAGAGGACCAACGGCCGGGGGACGGAATGGGCCTGTACGTCGAAACGCGCGTCCGTACGGACATGGAGACGCTCTGGGCGCGGACACAGGACCCGGCGCAGCACCAGCGGTGGGACCTCCGCTTCACGGAGATCGACTGGCTGCCGCGCCCGGCCGGTGAGCCGCAGCGGTTCCGCTACGCGGTCCGGGTGCTCCCCTTCCTCACCGTCTCCGGCACCGGCGTCAGCGCGGGGGAGAGCGGCGGGGCGGACGGGCGCCGAGTCTCCGTAATGAGGTTCGCCTCGCCGCCCCCCTCTCCCTCCTGGCGGAGGGCAGCGGGTACTGGCGTTACGTGCCCACGCCCGACGGTGTCCGCTTCCTGACCGGATACGACTACCGCCCTCGTTGGGGGCGCCTCGGCGCCGTCTCCGAGACGCTCACGAAGTCGGTGTAGAGGGAGAGCGCCACCTGGGAGCGCACGGTCGCCACCTGTAGTTCGGACATGATCAGGCGCAGATGCTCGACCGCGCGGGTGCCGCCGACGCTGCCGTAACTGACGAATCCGGCGGCCTTGTTGTTCCACTCCGCGTAGACGAAGTCGATCGCGTTCTTCAGCGCGCCCGAGGTCGAGTGGTTGTACTCGGGGGTGACGAAGAGATAGCCGTCGAAGGAGGCCACTTTCTCCGCCCACGCCAGGGGGTGGTCCTGTGTGTACTGCCCCATGGCCGGCGGAACGACCTCGTCCAGATGTGGCAGCTTGTAATCGGCGATGTCGACGAGTTCGAACTCGGCGTCATCGCGCTGAGCGGCGATCTTCTGGGCCCATTTGGCGACGGCCTCGCCGTTACGGCCCGGACGGGTACTGCCAAGCACGATTGCGATCTTCAACGTCATGATCCGCTCCTGACTCAAGATGTCAATTGACCCTCCTCTTCCATGCTGATCGATCTCGCCGACGCGGGCCACACCAAGATCGTGGACGCCGCGTCCGGGCGGTATTCCGACCGTCGGCCGAGACCCCGTGCGTTCTCCGTGCGTGGCCCGTCCGCTCCGGCGGCACCGGGTAACTATCAGACGCTACGGGGCATTTGTGCGGCGGAGTTCCTGCTTATTGAGCCATGAGGGTTGCAATTCGGCCATGTGAGCGCCTACACATTATCTCCACAGATGTGAGGGACGGGAGCACGGCACATGCAAGGCACGATTGACGGGTTCAGCTACGGGGTCATCACACCGATCGCGGCTTTCGTGATGGCCTGCTTCGGCAGCGCGCTGGGGCTGCGCTGCGTCACCCGCTCACTGCGGGCGGAACAGTCCTTCAAGCCGGGGTGGTTGTCCCTCGGCGCCGCGTCCATCGGCTGTGGCATCTGGACGATGCACTTCATCGCGATGATGGGCTTGCAGATACGGCAGACATCAATCGCCTACGACGTCCCGCTCACGGTCGCCAGCCTTGTCGTGGCGGTCCTCGTCGTCAGTGTCGGCGTCTTCGTCGTGGGCTACCGGGGCAGCTCCCCGCCCGTCCTGATCACCGCCGGAGTCATCACCGGTCTCGGCGTGGCCGCGATGCACTACCTCGGCATGGCGGGCATGCGACTGGAGGGGCAATTCCACTACGACACCACGATCGTGGCGCTCTCCGTCGTGATCGCCGTGGTCGCCGCGACCGCTGCCCTGTGGGCGGCGGTGTCCGTCCGGGGGTTCTTCCCCAGCCTGGTCGCGAGCCTCATCATGGGCGCGGCCGTGACCGGAATGCACTACACGGGGATCGCGGCGATGAGCGTGCACCTCGCCGGCGGCGCGCCGCGCCCCGGGGTATCGGGCGACTCGCTGCCGTCGGTCATGCTGCCCATGCTGCTGGGACCGCTGGTCTTTCTCGTGCTGGCGGGTGTGGTCGTCATGTTCGACCCGCTTCTGGTCCTCGGGGAGGGCGAGTGGAACGACACCCCTGCCAGGAAGCGCGAGTCGACCGGACCGGGACGGACCGGCAGCCCGGACATGCCGGGCCTGCCGGGTACGGCCACGGGGCCCGTGAACCCGGTGCCCGGTCCGCCGGCCTGGACGACGACGGCGAACAGGGACACCGGTGCCCGGTCGCCGGGCGAGGAATCGACGCGCCGGCCGGGTTGGTGACGTCAACCGCCCTTGGCGTCACCGCCGTTCCGGCCGATTCCACCGTTCCCGGCTGCCGGCTCGACCGGTTCCACCGCCCAGACGCGCTCGGCGTGCAGAGGCCCCTTGCGGGCCAGCAGCATGCCGTGATCGGCGGCCAGAGGCGCGAGTTGCGAGCCGTAACACAGCACCGCCTCACGCTTCAGGGCCCACTGATGGTCCGTCAGCGTGAGGTCGTGCTCGACGCGCAGGACATGACGGCTCGTCATGTCCTGGTAGGCGAGACCGTACCCGTGGCTGCGGCCGAGTGCGTGATCGACGCCGGCGGTCCCCCATTCGTCCAGATGGCCGGTGTAGGGGAGGTCCGCGTAGAGCGACGGGGCCGCCCGGCCGAGCTTCGCGGCGACCGCCAGCGCCCGGTCGCGAACCTTCTCGTGGTCCGGCTGATTGGTGGCGATGGGGATCAACAGAGAGGTTTCAGAGGCAAGTTCGGCCAGACAGGTGTCGATCCCCGTCAGTTCGGTGCCGTCACCGTAGGGGCCGTCGGGGTGGTCGAGCACGACGCTCCCGACCCCCAGGAGTTCACAGGCCCGCGCGTCCTCCGCACGGCGGGCGCGATATGCCTCCCGCGCGGTGGAGAACCCGCAGACGCTGTCCCACCACGAGACCGGATGGTGGGCGGTGGGCTCGCCGCCGTACACCGTGACCACCGTGACAGGGCCGGGGAGTTGGGCGATGAGCCCGGCGAGCGAGAGCACGGCGTCGTCGAAGTGCGGCGAAAGGATCACGGTGCCGGGGACTGAGGGTGTCATGGGGGGTGTCTCCTCGGGTGTGGGGTGGGCCAAAGAGGGGTGGTGCCGGGGGAGTCGGCGCGATTACGGCCGGGGGCGGGGCGACAGCGGTACGGCGCCGAACGCTTGTCCCACTGGGCGTCGTCGCCCTCCCAGCGGCCGGGGCTCGCGGCGACCGTCCCCCAGGTGATGTCCGGGGAGAGGATCGCGGGGTCGGCGGGCGGTGTACGGCGCAGCCACAGCAGCGAGAACCGCTGCCCGGGGTGCGCGGTGGCGATCACCTGGCGCAGCCGGTTCAGGTCCCTCGCGCTGCTCTCGTCGAAGGCATCGTGATGGACGTAGAGCACCTGCGCCGGGGATGCGGCAGTCGCGCGCCAGCGCTCCGCGAGCGCCGTGAACTTGGCTCTGACGGAGTCGAGTTGGCCGTCGATGTCGTCCTGGGTGAGCAGCCGCCCGTCGGCCGGCCGGAAGTCGTGGAAGAAGCGGATGTCCGAGCCGCGGTCGAGGGCGCAGAGCCCGTCGCTGAACGGTTCCACCTGCCCCGGACGCAGTACGTGCGCGAAGTCGTCGGCGATGGCCTCGACCACCGACTCCAGTTCGAGGTCGAGCCAGTCGAAGAAGTGCGCCGACCCGTTTCCCGTGATGCGGCGGAGCTGATACGTCGTCTCGCAGTGGTAGCCGAGCCCCACGCACACGTCGTACGCGTCGGCCCCGGTCGCCTCGCCCGCCCTGCCCGCCCCGTCGGCACCCTGGACCGGAACGGCGGGATCGGTCCGCGTCGTCACGGCGTTCAGCCGGCGGTGCGTCGCAGGAGGAGCCCGTCGCTGCCGCGTTTGATGAGATAGGCGCGGCCCGCGCAGACCGCTTCGACGCGCGGTGGCACCAGATGGACGCTCTCCACCTCCCGCCAGGTCGCCGACGCCGCGAGCCAGGGCCGTACGCGGCTGTCCATGGCGTCCGGTTCGAGGGCGACGAAGAGGTGATCGGTGGGCAGGCGGTCCAGCAGGCCGAGATCCTGGCCGTAGTAGAGCATCTCGATCAGCAGATGGGCTCCGGCGCGCGCATGCCCCTCCTCCGCGAGGTCGGCGAGCTCCTCGGCGGAGACCCGGACGGTCTCCGTACCCCCCACGGCCTTCTCAAGTCGTGTCCTGAACAGCGGATTGGGCTCGGTGGCGTGCACGGCGCACCCCGCCGCGACCAGACGGTGCGTCAGCGCGCCCTCGCACGCGCCCACTTCGACCAGTGACTCGCCGGTCGCGTCCCGATGTCCCAGCACCCAGGCCGCGGTGGCGTCCAGCCGGTCCTTCTCGTAGGCGGAGCTGCCGAACTCCCAGGGATCCGCGATGGACGCGGCCTCGTCGTCCAGGCTCGCCAGCAGGGCGAAGAGCCGTTCGCGCTCCTCGGCTTCGGCGTGGAAGAAGCGCTCGGTCGCCGGGATGCGGGGCGTCTGGACGACGTACTCCGGCGACGGAGCCGTAAGCAGGTGCTCGCACGCCCGGTTCACGAAGTCGAGCTTCCCCGCGATCAGTTCACGGTCCGGCGAGCGGTCGAAGTCGCTCACGACCTGGAGACAGGGCGAGTAGCCGACGGCGTGCCGCACATCGCGGTCCGCGCAGCCGGCCGCCGTGTCCCGGCCGACCCGGCCCCGGCTGCGCCGGTTGTCGGCCGGCGAGTGCGTCCACACACGTGCCTCGCGGTCGCCGGCCACCTCGCGTACGAGCTCCGCCAGGGACGCCGGACCGCACGTCCCGGCCCGGTCGTCGGCAGGACGCACATGGCCCGCGATCCGGGCGAGCCGTTCGGCCGGACCCTGCGCGGCGGGGAAGGTGAGGGTCCGGCCGTGATCGGCGAGGACGAGGGCGGCCTCACCGTCGGTGAGGACGGACAGGAAGTCGAGTACGGCGTCTTCGGCGCGGAGCACAACAACGATGTCGATCACAGCATCGGTCCTCTGTACGGAACGGGCGGGCCGCAAGCAGCACACGCTAGGTCTAGACCACTGCGGGTGGCAAGGGACTCCGCCGCCGAAGGTCATGTCTCGGCCGTTCCGCGCCCGGCCTCCTCCGCTCGGATCACCGGAACCCCGGGAGGCACCGGACGGCCCCGGGGTTGAGCGGGGCACGCCCTGGTGAGAGCCTTGACACGGGGACCCCAGGAACGAGGAGCGGACCCGCGATGGGACCGACACAGGACGCGCGCACTCTGCCACTGCCCTCGGGAGAACACGTTCCCGTGCTGGGACAGGGCACATGGGGCTGGGCGCAGGACCCGGCGCGGCGGGGGAGCGAGAAGGAGTCCCTGCTCCTGGGGATGGACCTGGGCATGACCCTGATCGACACGGCCGAGATGTACGGGCAGGGCGCCGCGGAGGAACTGGTCGGTGAGACCCTCGCCGCCCGCCGCGACGAGGCATTCCTGGTGACGAAGGTCCTGCCGTACAACGCCGGCCGCATGGACACCGTCAACGCCTGCGAACGCAGCCTGAAACGCCTGAGGACCGACCGGATCGATCTCTACCTGCTGCACTGGCGCGCCTCGGTTCCGCTTCAGGAGACGGTCTCCGCGTTCGACGAACTGCTCCGCGCGGGCAAGATCCGACACTGGGGCGTAAGCAACTTCGACCCGGCCGATCTGCGGGAGATGGCCGAGGTACCCGGCGCAGAGGCGATCGCCGCGAACCAGGTCCTCTACAACCCGACCCGGCGCGGCATCGAGTACGACCTGCTGCCCCTGTGCCAGGAGCGCGGCATTCCGGTCATGGCCTACTCGCCGGTGGAGCAGGGACGGCTGCTCACCGCCCCGGTGCTGGAGGCGGTGGCCGGCCGCCACGGCGTCACGGCGGCCCAAGTGGCCCTGGCCTGGGTCCTGAGCCGCGCCGGAGTCGTCGCGATTCCCCGGGCGGGCCGGCCCGAGCACGTCCGCGACAACCACGCCGCGCTCGCGCTCGACCTCACCGACGACGACCACGCCGACCTCGACGCGGCCTTCCCGCCCGCCCGGGGCCCGGTCCCGCTGGAGATGCTGTGACCGGCACCGGGGGCCGGGTGAACCGGCGTTGCTCGTAAGCTCATCAGCGGCCCACAACAGCGGAGGCGGAGATGGCGGACGACATTCTGCGGACGATCGACACGCTGGTCGCGGAGGAACACCGGCTGCGCGAACAGGCCCCCGGCAAGGGCCTCAGCGCGGAGGAACGCGCGCGGTTCCAGGACCTGGAACAGCGACTGGACCAGTGCTGGGACCTGCTGCGCCGACGCAGGGCGGGGGCCGAGAGCGGGGAGGACCCCGAGCGGGTCGAACCGCGTCCGGTCGCCGAGGTCGAGTCGTACGAACAGTAGAGGGGTGTACATGACGTACGACGTCGCCGCGACGCGTGCCCGGTTTCCCGCCCTGCGGGCCGGTGTCGCGCACTTCGACGGCCCCGGAGGCACGCAGACGCCCACGCCCGTCATCGAGGCGATCACCGACGCGCTGAGCGGTCCGCTCTCCGTCAGGGGCTCCGTGGCGCCGGGGGAGATCAACGCCGAGAGGATCGTCGGCGACTTCCGCCGGGCCATGGCCGATCTCCTGGGCGCGGAGGCCGAGGGGATCGTCGTCGGGCGCAGCGCCACACAGCTCACCTACGACTTCTCCCGTGTCCTGGCCGGGAGTTGGGCACCCGGCGACGAGGTGGTGGTGAGCCGGCTGGACCACGACGCCAACATCCGCCCCTGGCTGCGGGCCGCCGAACGGGCCGGTGCCGTCGTTCGATGGGCGGACTTCGACCCGGCGACGGGTGAACTGTCCCCGGAGACCGTCGGCGCCCTGCTCACCGACCGGACGCGGCTGGTCGCGGTGACCGCGGCCTCGAACCTGATCGGGACCCGGCCGGACGTCGCGGCCATCGCCGACCTGGTCCACCGGGCGGGCGCGCTGCTGTACGTGGACGGTGTGCACTTCGCCGCGCACGCCCTGGTGGACGTCGCGGAACTCGGCGCGGACTTCGTCGTCTGCTCGCCGTACAAGTTCTTCGGCCCCCACCACGGCGTACTCGCCGCGTCCCCACGGCTGTTGGAGACCCTGCGACCGGACAAGCTCGCGCCGTCCACCGATGTCGTACCGGAGCGCTTCGAACTCGGCACCCTGCCCTACGAAGCCCTCGCGGGCACGCGCGCCGCGGTGGACTTCCTCGCGGATCTCGCCCCCGACACGACCGGTGACCGGCGCGACCGGCTCCGGTCCGCCTACGCGGCGATCGGAGCGCACGAGGGCGCCCTGCGCGAGAGCGTCGAACAAGCGCTGTCCCGTCTCGACGGCGTGACACTGCACTCCCGCGCCGCGCTGCGGACACCCACGATGCTGCTCACATTCGCCGACCACGCCGCGACCGACGCCCACCGCTTCCTCGCCCGATCCCGGGTCCACGCCCCGGCGGGTTCCTTCTACGCCCTGGAAGCCTCCCGCCACCTCGGCCTGGGCGACACGGGCGGCCTGCGCGTGGGCCTGTCCGCGTACAACGACGCAGACGACGTCGACCGGCTCGTAACGGCCCTGTCGGCCTTCCTCCGCTCCTGAGCCGGCCGACGCGGTGAGGGGTGCGCACCCGCCGACAGGGTCGGGCGCATCACGCTCGACACCGGGCTTGCCCGACTCGCCACGGATGGCTGAGGGTTGGTGACGAGCGGGCACGGCGTCAGGTCCGGTGCCGGGGGCGGACGGGTGTGGCGCGGGTGTACGGGCAAGAGGTGCTGGTGGCTTGGTGCGTGGTGGTCGGGGGGCTGGCATTGGTGGGGTACGGGCGGTCCTTCGCCGGGGTGACCCGGGCGCAGCGGACGGTCCGGGTGACCGGGCGGATCGTGGCGGTCGAGGAGCCCGTGCACGACGGCCGCAGCGGGAAGGGCATCCCGGTGCTGATCTCCTTCCAGGACCCTTCCACCGGGCAGGAGTTCACCCTCCCCACCAAGGACGGGAACGAGGTGCCGATCGAAGTCGCCTGGAAGGGCCGGGAGATCGGGATACTCTTCCGGCCCGGCCGGCCCGAGGACTTCAGCACCACCTTCGATCTCGAATCCGGGCGGCACGGCGTCGCCCTGCCGAATTTCGCGGTCTTTCTCCTCTACGCCGCACTGCTGACCAGCGCCGCCCTCACCTGGGGCTATCAATGGGCGCTGATCGGCGCCGGGATCCCGTGGACCGTGGTGGCGGCTGTCGCGTCCCGCCACGAGATCAGCCTCGCGAAGGGGCGGCTCGCCAGGCTGACCGCCGCGCCCGCCGTTCCGGGCCGAATCGTCTCCGTGACGGTCCGTCTACACCGACCAGGACGGCACGCTCGTCTCCTTCGCCCCGGTGGTGTCGTTCACCACCCGCGAGGACACGACGGTCATCGGTTTCCGCCCCTTCGACGTGACGGACCCGAGCGGCTCGCGCGGACGCGAGGTGACGGTCCGTTACCAGCCGGGCGATCCGGCCGAGTTCACCCTCGACCTCGCGGACACCCGCCGTGACCTGTGGGCGGTCGTCCGCTTCGATCTGTCGGTGCTGCTTGTCGGGGTGGCGGCGGTCGTCACCGGGGTGTACCTGCTGTGAGCGCCGTTGTCGCCGAAGCGACGACCGCGCAAGCTGTCCGAACCGCTCAAGTGGACCGGCCTCAGCCCCGGATCATCGACATCAGCAGTCGGCGGGTCTCCTCGTCGGCCGCCGCGACCAGTCCGTGCCCGCCCTGTCCGACCGGGGCGCCGTCGGTTCCGGTGACCACGCAGCCGGCGGCCCGGCACATGGCGATGCCGGCGGCGAAATGCACACTCTCGGACAGGTCGCCGCCGACGGCGACGTACGCCGCGCGTCTGCCGGCGGCCACCCAGGTGAGCGCGAGCGACGTGGAGGCGACACGGGGCCGGAACCGTTCGGCGAATCCGGGTGGGCCAGCAGGTCCACCGCGCGGAATCCGGGCGCTTCGGGGTCCGGCGGGTCGAGGTCGACAAACACGAGACCGTTCGCGGACGTGGGCGTCAGCGGGGCATCGGCGCCGTCACGCCGTACCCGGGCGGACCGGCCGTCGGTGAAGAAGATCTCGCCGCTGAACGGGTCGGCCACCGCCGCCGCACCGCCCCGCAGAGCCACGTTGACGGCCACCAGCATCGTGCCGGCGGCGTAGTTCAGTGTGCCGCAGAGGGGGTCGACCAACCACTGGCGTTCGGCGTCCGCGGGCCCCTGCCGCCCGCCCTCCTCGCCCAGGACGGCGTCATCGGGCCGGGCGGTACGGATGACGCCGAGAATCGTCTTCTCCGCCTCAAGATCCGCGGCGGTGGCGAAGTCCCCGCCCCCCTTGTCGACGCGGCTCAGCGGCCTGCCGTACATACCGCGCACCACGTCCGCGCCGGCACCGGCCGCGGCGGTCGCGACCCGGCGTCGTCGAGGCCCGCATACGAGTTGGTCATGTCACGCGGGATATCGGCGCGTTGGGCGGCGGCGGGGCGCACCGCGGAGTCGACGCCGGGTCAACGCGCGCGTGGTGCGGGCGGGGAGGTGCCCGAAGCCAGAGGGGAGCGGGCCAGTTCGATACAGCCCGCGGTGATCAGGGCGATCGCGATGAGCTCCGGCACCAGCCACCAGCCGGTACGCACGCCCTCACCGAACAGCGTCACACCGTAGGTGATGCTGATCAGCGCGTCGCCGAGCGTCAGCATCGGCTGCGACGCGACCAGGGAGCCCGCCTGGAGGGCGTTCTGGAGGAGGAACAGCGCGCTGATCCCGGCGACGGCCGTGGCGTAAAGCTGCCAGGACGAGAAGAACGCGGCGACCCCCGAGCCTCCTTCGAGCCTGGCCACGGCGTCCTTGAGGAGCGCGGCGGTCAGCGCGTACGCGCACGCCGCCGCGAGTCCCAGCAACGCGGCACGCGTGTTGTTCCGGGTCCGGAGCGCTACGGCGATCACCACGGCCTCGAAGATCCCGGTGACGATCAGCGCCGGGACCCAGGAGAGATCCTCCACGGTCTCGCTGCCACCGGTGGGCGCAGCAGAGCCGAGTCCCACCGCCAGCCCGACGGTCACCGCGGCCACGCCGTACCAGGTGGCGCGTGGCAGCCGGGAGCGGAAGACATAGCTCGCGATCAGCAGCGTCATGGGCAGCTCGATGACGAAGATCGGCTGTACGACGGCGATGGGGCCGGTCGCCAGCGCCACCGCCTGGCAGACCGCCGCCACCATCACGAGCCCGATCCCGGCGAGCCAGACGGGCTTGCGGAGCAGATGCCCGATCAGCGACAGGCGCATGGCGTCGGAGTCGGGAGCGGTGGCCGCGGCACGCCGCTGGAGCACGGAGGCGGAGCCGTTGCTGATCGCGGTCAGCACGGCGAACAGGACACTGATCACCGCCCCATCATGCGGGCGACGCTCGCCGTGACCGCTCTCATCGCGGGCGATGCGGCCACGCGGGGGCCGAACGGGTTACCCGCCCGGCCCCCGGCTGCCTCAGTTCACCGTGAAGGTCGGGGACGTCCCCGTGAACGGCGTGATCTTTCCGAGGAGGTTCTTCGAGTCACCGTGGTGCACGATTCGGTAGGTCCCGGGTGCGGTGTCGGCTCCGATGTCCCAGGTGACCGTGGCCTTCGACGTGCCGGTGAGCCCGTTGATCCGCGTCCACCGGTACTTCGTCCGCCAGTCGCCGTCGTCCAGGATCCGCACCCACTTGCCGTCGACCAGCCGCTGCACCTCCAGGAAGGTGCCGCCCCGGCGCACGTTGTTCTTCGGGTGCCCGGTCGCGAACTCGACGGTCGCGGTCCGACCGCGGGTGTACGACGGGGCCGGCGGGGTCAGCACGGAGCCGAACGCGTTGTTGGGGGGCGGGCTGTCGTAGACGACACCGGTCTGGAAGTTGAACTGCCGGCCCGACTCGTCCGGCGGCGCCGTGCCCCGGTCGATCGTGGTGCCGTCGCGCAGGGACGCCGCGACCCGCGCGTACTCCTGCTGGTAGGCGGGCAGCGTGTACCGGCCGTAGAGGGTGGAGCCGCCCTCGTACTGCTGGGCGTCGTACTCCTCCGGCGTCGTCACGTACTGGCTGTAGGAGTTGGCGTACCCCTGGAGCAGTACCCGGTCGAGCGGGACACCGAGCTGCTCCGCCACGGTGCGGCGGACACGGAGCCCGGAGGTGATGGTGAACTCTCCCGGACCGGCCACGAGATGGAGGTCGCCGATCTTCATGATCTGCAGGGGCAGGATCTTCGGGGTGACCGGGTGGACGTTGCTCAGCAGACCCGTGGGGACGAGGCTCGCCTTCGGGTACTGGCACGTCGCGAGCCAGGCAGGGGTATCGATGTGCAGCGCTTCGATGATGGAGGCGACCGGGGTACGCATGCCCTCCTCGAAGCCGGGGATCGCCGGACCGTCCTCGACGCTGCCCGCGAGCGTGGACGCGCCCACGACGGCGGGGCAGGTGCGGTGCTCCTTGCCGTCCGGGGTGTGGGCCCCGTTCACGGTCACGTTCTCCATGTCGACGTAGGCGAGCCGGGAGTCCACACCGCCGCTGACGGGCTTGGCGTCCCGGTAGATCTCGCGGGCCTTGTCGAGCTGGCGTTCGCCGAGGATGCGCGCGTTCTCGAACTCGTCCTCGGTCGGGCCCGATCCCGGCTTCAGATTGAGGTTGGGGGACATGTCGCCGGCGTTGGTGTTGGGAAAGGCCGCGACGAACCCCGGTGTGTTGTCGAGATAGCGCACACCCTCCAGGTCGTGTTCCCACGCGTAGGAGGCGTAGCCCTTGTTGTCGGGGCTGATGAGCGTGTTCTTGTTGGTGATCGAGGTGTTGTGGGTCGCGAACCAGCTGATCGCGCCGGCGTCCTTGTCGCCCTGCCGGAAGCGCAGCACGGTCATCGCCGGGTCGATGCCCGCGGGGAAGGCGGCGCGGTCGGCCGCCGGATTGCGGTCGAAGGCGTTTCGGGAACGGTTGACACTGGCGTTGGTGAGCGTGCCGGTGCCCAGACTGATGGAGCCGGGTTTCAGATCCTCGTGCGCCTTGACGACGGACTCCACTATGCCGTCGACGATCGCCCGGTAGGTACCGCTCTGGAAGCCGAGTACGGAGAGGTTGTACGCGACGTCGTGGGAGTATCCGCCGGGCCCCGAGTGGGTGTGGGTGGCGGACAGCAGCACGTTCTCGTCGCCGTAGAGGCTGCCGTAGCGTTCCTTGAGGCGTGAGATGACGCCCTGCTGGACGGACTGGAAGATCATCGCGAGGTCGGCGTTGACGTACACCACGCGTTTGCCGCTCGACCGGTCGGCGACGACGAACGCGCGCGACCGCTGCCGCTGGTGGATGCCGGACGTCTTCTGGTCGAAGCTCGAATAGCCCATCATCCCGGTCTCGGCGGCCTCGCCCGTGACGTCGGCGATGCCGCGCCCGACGAGATGGTCGCCGTCGGCGGCGGTGCCCGACGCCGAGGCCGGGGCTCCGGAGGCGAGGGCCGGGGGAGGGGCGGTGAACGAGGCCGCTCCCAGGGCCGCTGCGAGCGCCAGGACGGCGACTCTGCTTCTGGAGCGACGGGGGGTGGGGGGTGGCATGGAACCTCCTGGGCGGGAGAGGAACGGGACGCCGGTCCCGGTCGGGCGACCCACAACTTCGGCGGGTCTGCGGTGGTGCCCCGACGGTAGAGGTGCACGCCCTTGATCGCATAGGTCTCTACCGGACAGTAAGTACCCGGCACAGTGGAGGAGATGGGAGGAGTCAGGGGCATTCGGCCGGGTACGGCGCCGAGCCCGCCCCTGGTCGAGGGGCGGCCCGCTCCCCGCGGATCGGCGCGCCGACAGTAATTCCCTACCGTGGCTGCCGGAAAGAGCGCAGACTCGTCCCGTGGCAGACATGGGTTCGTTCCAGGAGGCGGTCGTCGCGTGGGCGGCCGGCGGCCCCGGCGAGCGGGCCCACGAGCTCGCCGCGAGTCTGCCCGTCCGGGCGGCCGTCCTGCTCGAAGGCCCGAGCGACGTCGCGGCGGTCAACGCGCTGGCCGCGAGACGCGGCCGGAACCTGGCGGCCGAAGGGATCTGCGTCCTGTCGATGGGCGGTGCGATGAGCGTCGGTCGCTTCGTGAGCCTCCTCGGCCCGCCCGGCCTCGGCGTCCGTCTGACGGGACTCTGCGACGAACAGGAGCGCAGCTTCTACGACCGCGCGCTGGAGCGGGCCGGCGCGGCGCGGCAAGGGTTCTTCGTCTGCGCGGCGGATCTGGAGGACGAGCTCATCCGCGCGCTGGGTGCCGCACGCGTGCAGGAACTCGTACGGGAGGAAGGAGACCTGCGCGCGCTCCAGACCTTTTTGCGCCAGCCCGCGCAACAGGGCCGCACCTCACAGCAGCAGCTGCGGCGCTTTCTGGGCACGAAGAAGGGGCGAAAGATCCAGTACGGCCGCGTCCTGGTCGAGGCCCTCGAACCCGACCGCGTACCGGCGCCGCTCGACGGCCTGCTCACCAGCCTCTGACCACGCGGCGGTGGAGCCGCCGAGCGAGGCGTGGGGGCACATGTGGCGGGTCCGACGGGTTCCCGCCCTGCCGTCCTCGACGGACCCGGTGACGGCTTCCGGCCGGACGCGCCGGACGCGGGGTCCGGGCGTTGATCGACACGCCCGAGCGCCGCACCTTCGGTAGCGTTGAACGGACGACGTGCTCATCCAGGGTCGCCCTCTCTCGCCGCCGACCCCTCCGCCGATCGACCGCGGGTTCGACGCCGGTGCGCGGCGTGACATCAGATTCCGGTCGGGCACTGAACTCCGCCGCACACGCGGAGTTGTGGATCAGTTCGGAAGGAAGTCACCATGCCCTTCGCCACCGCCAAGGACGGCACACAGATCTACTACAAGGACTGGGGCGCGGGCCGGCCCGTTGTTTTCTCGCACGGCTGGCCGCTCATCGCCGACGCCTGGGACCCCCAGATGAAAGTGATGGCGGACAACGGCTTCCGCGCCGTGGCCCACGACCGGCGCGGCGGCGGACGCTCCGGCCAGACCTGGGAAGGCAACGACCTCGACACCTACGCCGACGACCTCGCGGCGGTCATCGAGGCCGCCGATCTGCGCGACATCATCCTGGTCGGCCACTCGACGGGCGGCGGAGAGGTCACGCGCTACATCGGCAGGCACGGCTCCGGCCGGGTCGCCAAGGCGGTACTGCTGGGAGCGATCCCGCCCCTCATGCTCAAGACGGAAGCGAATCCCGAAGGGCTCCCGATCGATGTCTTCGACGAGATCCGCGACGGTGTGGAGAAGGACCGTTCGCAGTTCTACAAGGAACTCAGCGCCGCGTTCTACGGTGCCAATCGCGATGGTTCGACCGTCAGCCAGGGGACCCGCGACGAGTTCTGGCTGTGGGGGATGACGGTCGGAATCAAGGGCGCCTACGACTGTGTGAAGGCGTTCTCCGAGACCGACCTCACCGAAGACCTCAAGCGGTTCGACGTGCCCACGCTGATCGTTCACGGCGACGACGACCAGATCGTTCCGATCGTGGCCGCCGGCGACAAGTCCTCCCAGCTCGTCAAGGACGTGACCTACAAGGTCTATCAGGGCGCGCCCCACGGGCTGGCGATGGTGCCCGAGTTCGCGGAGCGGTTCAACACGGATCTCCTGCAGTTCGCACGTAGTTGAGCGGCGCGCCCGTACGTCGGTTGACGACGCTGCCGGTCCGGAGGTGCCGGCGCAGGACGATCCGGGCCGGGCTTCACGCGCTTCGCGGCGATCGACTCCCGCTGCTGAAGGCCCGGATGCAGCTCGATGTGACGGCCGCCCCCACAGGCGCGGGGCGCGTCAACCCCGGTCCCGTCACAGCCAGCCGCGCCGGGCCGCCTGCCAGGCGAGCTGCATACGGGTGGTCGCGCCCGCGAGTTCCATCATCTGCTGGATGTGGCGCTGCACGGTGCGCCGGCTCAGCCCCATCTGGCTGGCGATCGCCTTGTCGGCCACGCCCGCCACGAGCAGGGACAGCAGCCGTCTGTCGATCGAGGACAGCGGGTCCGGTGCGCCGACTCCGTCCGTCCCGGCGACCGTCCCCGAGTCGTCGACGTCCAGCGGGACGGCGTCCTCCCAGTAGCGCTCGAACAGGGCGATGAGGGCGGCCAGGAGGTTACTGTCCCGGACCAGCGCGGCCGTCGGCTCGTCGGGGCTGCCCTGCGGCCCGCCCGGCACCAACGGGCAGACGGCGATGGCACGGTCGGCCACCGCGAGCCGCAGCGGCAGATGGGGAACGGATCTGGCGATCTCCCCGGCGCGCACGCCCTCCACGACGTTGTCGACCCAGTCGCTTCCAGAACGCCCCGAGGTCCTCGGAGGAGACACGGACCGACCGGGCGTCGATGCTGTCCGGGCGCCGGCCGGGAGAGCCGTCGTCGGCGAGGGCCGTCAGCCGCCGCTTCTCCCCTACTGCGTTGGTGGTGGCCGACACCGGCGCGCGGGCGCCGGCGGCCAGAGTCAGTCCCGCCGATATGGCCGCCACAAGGCGGATCCGTCTCATCTGGTGCCATGCCTTCCGTCGTGCGAGGTGAGGAGTTCACCTGCTGCACAGACTCCTGTGGCGCCGGATGGGTGTCACTGGATTCCGGTGGCACAGGTGCGACATGTCCCAACGGCGACACGCGGCCGGCCGGGACCCCGCCGAGAGCGCCGGGAACGCTGTGTCGCCGGGCGGAGGCCGTCGGTCACCGGCACCGTCGCGGCCGGTGGCGCCGGCCCGAGCCGGCCATCGCGGGGAGCGGTGTCCACATCAGTTGTTCGATAATGGAATAAAGCGGATAAAACGCTCAGTCGGATCAATACTCTGAGGAGTGGGTGCTCCATTCGACGCCGGTCCCGAAGGAGCCAGGAAATGAGTCCTCGCGTGGAGGAGACGGCCCGGGGTTGCGTCGCGCCCGGCGACAGCCCCCGTAGGGCGTGGAGGCTCCCGTGATCGCCCGGCGCCGCGGGCACGGCACACGCGTCGCGGAGATGGTGCCGCACGCGCTGATCGCGACGGTCGTGATCGTCGACCTACTGGCGCAGTCCGCCGTCCTGCTGTCCCTGCTCGCCGCGCCCCCCGCTCTCGCCGCCGCCACGAGCCGGCCGCGCGCCGTCGCCTTCGTCGGCGCGCTCGCCATCGTCGTGTGCGCGGGTATTGTCGTCGCGGACGAGACCCTGGCGGCCGGCCGGGGTGTGGCCGCGCTGGGGTCGGTGGCGTTTGTCGCGCTCGTCGCCGCCTACGCCTCGGTCGTCCGTGTCCGGGTGGTGGAGAAGCAACGCAGAACCATGCGCGAACTCGTCGACGTACGGGCGGTCGCCGACGTCGCGCAGGCGGCGATTCTCGGTCCGGTGCCCCGGAACAGCGGTCCGATCGAGCTGGCGGTCTCCTACACCTCGGCGGCCGTGGGGGCGCGGATCGGCGGGGACCTCTACGAGGCCATTCCCCTGACCGGGGGAGGAGTCCGTCTGATCGTCGGAGACGTACAGGGCAAAGGGCTGACGGCGGTACAGACGGCGGTCACGGTCCTGACCGCCTTCCGCACCAGGGTGCTGGGAGCCGGCAGCCTCCAGGAGGTGGCGCGGCACATCGAGAACGCCCTGAGGCTCCGCGAGCCGTCCGAGAAGTTCGTCACGGCCGTCCTGGCCGACTGTACGGAGGACGGGCTGGTGACCCTGCTGAACTTCGGACATCCACCACCGCTCGTGCGCCGGGCGGACGGCACCGTCGTGCCGGCGGAGCCCGACGTACCGGGCCCGCCCCTGGGTCTGCCCCAAGGCCTGAGCAAGAACTTCCTCGACGGCTCCGGCACCTGCTCGGCGCGGCTGGGGCCCGGCGACCGGCTGCTGTTCTACACCGACGGCACCACCGAGGCCCGCGACATCGACGGCGCGTTCTTCGAGCTCCCCGAAACCGTCCGCCGTCTCGACCACGACGACCTCGACCACGACCTCGCGGCTCTGCGCGACGCGCTCGCCGCCCACACCCGGCGGCCGCTGGACGACGACGCCGCGCTGCTCCTGCTGCGCCTCACCGGCCCGGCCGGGAACCGGCCCGGCACCGAGTGATGTAACGGCAAGTGGCGAAGTGATTGCTTTCCGTTCTACTCTCGCCATCGATGAACGCACAGTACGAGTTCGGGATCCTGGGACCGCTCGTCGTCACGCGCGACGGTCGGTGTGTGAGCCTCGGCGCCGCCCAACTGCGCACGCCCGTGGTCGCGTTGCTCCTCGACTTCGGTCGTGTTGTCCCGGTCGACGCGCTCGTGGACCGACTGTGGGGGCAGTGTCCGCCGCCGGGTGCCAGGAACGCCGTGCAGAACTACGTCCTGCGGCTGCGCCGGGCCCCGAGGACGACGGCCGCCCGTTCGTGGTGCCCGAGGGCGCCGAGTGTCCAGGCCAGGGTCTCCAGGCTCCAGGCGGGACCCCAGTTGTCGTCGAGGGCACGCTGCCGTACGAGTCGGTCGCACAGCGGCGCGAGCCCTCGGCGGACGCGGGACGCCCGCTGCTGCTGGTGGCCGCCGGCATCGGGATCACCCCCGCACTCCCTCTGCTGCGCTCGGTGGCGGCGACGGCGCCGCAGCGGTCCGTCACCGTGGTGAACGTGGCGCGGACCGAGCGCGAGACGCCGCTGTGGCCGGAGATCACCGCACTGGCGGACCTGCTCCCGAACGCCGAGGCCCGACTCCGCCCGCGCGGCGCAGCGCGACAACGCACAACGGGTCACCGCGCGAGCCAACACCGCACGACACCCGATGACAGACACGAAACCCATTTCACCGAGCCCGAGGGGCCGTTGCCGCCCGGCGCCCGCCAAGGGCGGCCCACCGCCGATGAGTTCGCACATCTCGCCAAGGACCCACTCACCGAGGCGTATCTCTGCGGTCCGTCCTCCTTCGTACAGTCGGTTCGGGCGGCCCTGCGGGCGGTGGGGCTGCCGGAGGAGTCGGTGAAGGACGAGCCGTTCTTCTCGCCGGTGGCGGCCGCGCTGACAGAGCTGCCGCCGCCCTCGCCGGGACCGTTCACCGTACGGTTCGCCACCAGCGGCATCGAGGCCCGCTGGACCCCCGAGGACGGAACCCTCCTCGATCTCGCGGAGTCGGCCGGGCTCCGGCTGCCCGCCGCCTGCCGGGCCGGAGCCTGCGGGACCTGCCGCCGGCCGGTGAAGGGCCGAACGGCGCACCTCCTCACCCCCGTCGCCACCGTCGGTGCGGGTAACGCGCTCCTGTGCTGCGCGGTCCCGACGTCGGACGTCACCCTGGACGACTGACCGGCCCCGGACGGCACGATCCTCCACGACGCCGTCGCAGCGCACGCGCAGCCCGGACCCGCCGGTCACAGCCCGGACCCGCCGGTCACAGCCCGGACCCGATCACGGGCCGGACCCGCCATCCGCTCGCATCGGCGTTTCGGCCATCCGTGCCACAGGGCGCGCTCCCGCCCGGCAAGGGCCCGTGCATCCGGCACGCACCGACTCCCCAGCGGTCACGCGGTTTTCGGAGCGTCCGAAACACACGCGTTCGAAAACGCCACCTGGTCGTTGAGCTTCACGACGTGCCCGATCGACCTTCCAGGAGGCCAAGTTGAGCCCGGCTGACGCACGGCGACGACACGGGGTAACGCGAGGTGGGCGGCATGAGTGAGTCCGGCGAAGCGTCAACCGGGAGCGTCCCGGGGCCGCGCACCACCCCGCCCCCGCCCGCGAAACTGCCCGCCGGGCCACCGGCCGGACAGGGCGCGCGGCCCGTTCCCGAGCCCGAGATGCGGTACGTCGACCTGACCGGCAGCCGTGAAGCCGCCGGGCGCTCGATCCGGATGCGCGACATGGCGCGCCGACTGCCGCAGTTGGTGAGCCGGTCCCTGGCACTGGCCTGGCGCGTCGACCGACGAGCGACCATCGGGCTCCTGCTGTGCCAGGCCGCCGCGGGCGTGATGCAGGCTCTGGGCCTGGTCGCCATCAGCGGAACCCTGACCGCGCTGCTGACCGGCGGGGACGTCTACGACCGGCTCCTCCAGGCGTGGCCGTCCGTTGCCCTGCTGGCCGGCGCGGCCGGCGCGCGAGCCCTTCTCGGGATCACGGTCAGCTGGCTCTCCTCCCGGCTCGGCCCGCTGATGTCGCGCGAGGCCGAGCAGATGCTGCTCACCGGCTGCGCCGAAGTGGAGCTGTGCGCCTACGACGAACCGGACTTCAACCGCGACCGCGAGGCCGCCGACCGGGGCGCCCAGGTCACCGGGGACCTGATCGACGAAGGACAGGACCTGATCGCCTCGGCTGCGTCCTTCCTGGCCGGAGCCCTCGTACTGGCAGGGGTGAGCTGGGTGCTCCTGCCGCTGCTGGTGGTGGCGAGCCTGCCGCAGGCCCTGGCCCAGGTCAGCGCCGCGCGCGTGCGCTATCTGGCGAACCTGCGCAGCAACGGCGACCAGCGGATGCTCTCGGTGCTGCGCTGGCACATCTACACGAAGGACGCCGCCGACCAGATCCGCGCCGGCACCATGGCCGGCTTCCTGTCCGGCCGCTACCGGCAGACGGTCACCCGGATCAACCGGGAGGACCGGGCCGCGGCCGACACCGGGGCCCGGATGTCCCTGGTCGGCGCCGTCTGCGGGGGACTCGGGTCGGCGGTCGTGTGGGGCGCGGTCGTATGGCTGCTGGCCAACGGCCGTATCAGCGTCGGGCACGCCGGCACGGCGGTCTTCGCCCTGCAGACGGCCGGCCAGTCGGTCCGCGGGCTGGTCTCCGTCGGGGCGCGCGCGGTGCGCACCGGGCTGTACATGGACGACTGGACCGGGTTCCTCGACAAGGCCGGCGGCTACCGCATGCGCCGCGGCGAGCACCGCCCCGAGGCGCCCAGGACGATCGAGATCACGTCGGTCACCCACCGCTACGCCGGCAAGGACAGGGACGCGCTGTCCGACGTCTCCCTCACCCTGCGCCGGGGTGAGGTCACCGCTCTGGTCGGCTTCAACGGCTCGGGCAAGTCGACACTGTCCAAACTCGTCAGCGGACTGTATCTCCCCACGGCCGGGCAGGTGTTGTGGGACGGCGTGCCGGTCGGCGACGCGGACCCGCAGGCGCTGTGGCGGCAAGTGGCCCTGGTGCCGCAGGACTACGCGCACTGGCCGCTGACGGTGCGCGAGAACATCACGCTCGGACAGCCCTCGCCGCAGGGTGACGCGGCGGTGCGCGAGGCATGCGAAGCCTCCGGAGCCGACGAAGTCGTCGACGGACTCGGCGCCGGTCTCGACACCCTCCTCGCCCGCGAATGGCTGAACGGGGAGGAGTTGAGCGGCGGCCAGTGGCAACGCGTCGCTCTCGGACGGGCGTTCTTCCGAAAGGCGGGGCTGCTGGTCCTCGACGAGCCGACCGCGAACCTGGACCCCCGAGCCGAGTACCGGATCTTCCAACGGCTCCGGGACCTGGCACGTGACCGGGTGGTGCTGCTGGTGACCCACCGCATCACCAATGTCGCCGTGGCCGACCGGATCGTCGTCCTCGACGAGGGCCGGATCGTCCAGCAGGGCACCTACCAGGAACTGGCCGAACAACCGGGCCTGTTCCAGCAGTTGCTCTCCTACCAGATCGCCTCCACGGCGGCCCCGAACGGTGAACAGCGATGACGCCCCGCGAGTCACCGACGACCGTGCCGGGTGAGCGGCCGAACGGTGCGGGGGCCGAGCCCCGGATGCCGCTCGACCAATACGCCGAGACCGTCCTCAAGGCGACCGCCTGGGCGTGCCTCTACTTCACCGACGAGGCCGACCGGCCGCTCCAGTTGCACTCCGTCTACTCTCCCGCCCACCCGTGGCAGCTCGTGGGCGGCACGATGGACCCGGGCGAGCGCCCCTGGCAGACGGCCGTCCGCGAGTGCCGGGAGGAAACCGGCATCACGCCCCACGGACCGCCCCGGCTACTGGCCATGGTGTACGGCCTGCCCGGTGGCGGGTGGCCCTACAGCACGATCGGCTGCGTCTTCGACGGAGGCCGGCTCACCGCGGCGCAGATCCGTGACATCACCGTCGACCCACGTGAGCACGACGAGGCACGCGTCCTGCCCCTGGCCGAGTGGGAGGCACTGATGCCGCCCCGCGACTTCACGCGCCTGAGCGCCGTGGAGAAGGCCAGCCGCACGGGCGAGGCCGCGTACGTCGACAGGTGGGACTGGGGGAACGAGTGAACAGCGGGTCCCGGGCCCGCCATCTCCCTTGCCGGGCCTGTCCCCGCGAGGCGCCCCCGCACATGACCGGTGTCCGGCGCCAAGTGGCGGCGGCGGGGTCGCGGTGCGTCGGGGTGTCGGTCGGGCCGGACGGAGACACCACCGGTGTGCCGCGGTCAGCTCACGAGCGCACGGCGGTCGGCCTCGCGGACGATGCGATCGGCGGTCTCGTCGGGCGTGAGGGCGGCGGTGTCGAACCACCAGCCGACATCGCCGAATTGGCGTCTCATGTCGGCGTCCAGGGCCTCGTAGCCGTCGAAGTCGAACCGGTCCCGCGGATCACGGATGGTGTTGCGGTACCGGCAGACCTCGATGCCCGGTGCGAGAACGACGAACAGTATCCGCCGGGCCGTGAGGAGTTCGAGGAAGAAGTCCAGCTTCTCGCGGGAGGGGACCATCGCGTCGATCAGCGGCGTGAAGCCGGCGTCGGCGAAGTTGTTCGCCAGAGCGCACAGATTGCGGTGCAACAGCTCGACCTGGCGTGCCGCTTCGTCGGCGGGCTCGCCCAGTGCCCAGACGAAGCCGCTGACGATCATCCGGTTGAGCTCATCCCCGTCGAGCCGGGCCGAGCGTGGCAGCCGCTCGGCGACGAGCCTGGTCACCGTCGACTTCCCGGCGCCCGGCAGCCCGGTCACGATCAGACAGTTCGGCGCTCCGGCACTGGCCACGCCCGCATGATGGCAGCGGTGCCCGCCGGGCGACAATCGCGTTTCCACCAGGGGGTGGGGTCTCCGCTGCCGTCAAAGACCCGCAGGAGCAGGGGAGTTGAGTCGTGGCCGCGCTACCCGAGCGCGCACTCCCGACGAGCGGGCCGGTCCACCTGACTGGTTGGCCCAGGCCGTGCCAGGCGTTCCGGGCCCCCGAAGCTCCGCCGGACAGGACCTAGCGGTCCGGACGGCGCGAAGGCGCAGAAGCGGTGCTGTCGCGTACGACGAGTCGTGTCGGGACGAGCGTGAGGCCGTGCCGCGTCTCCTCGCGACGCATCTGCCGCAGGACGCCCTCGACGCAGCGCCGTCCCACTTCGGCGAAGTCCTGGTGAATGGTGGTCAGGGGAGGCAGGAAGGAGCCGGCTTCGGGAATGTCGTCGAAACCGACGACGCTGACGTCTTCCGGTACTCGCCGGCCCCGCCCGTGCAGGGCCCGCAGGAGCCCCAGCGCCATCTGGTCGTTGGCGGCGAACACCGCCGTGCAGTCCTCCCGGGACGCGAGTTCCAGACCTGCCCGGTAGCCGGACTGCGCCGACCAGTCACCCCGTACCAGGGGCGGCGGGGTTCGCCCCGCTTCGGTGAGTTCGGCACGCCACGCGTCGGCGCGGCGCTGCGCGGCGTAGGACTCCTCGGGACCCGCGAGGTGCCAGACCGTGCGGTGGCCGAGGTCGAGCAGATGACGCACGGCGGTGCGCGTTCCGCCCGCCTGGTCGGTGTCGACGACGGTGTACCGGTCGCCGGCGTCCGAGTCGGCCACGACGACCTGGACGTTCGGCGGCAGCGACAGGGTCACCGCGTCGATCAGGTGCACTTCCTGGATGATGATGACGGCGTCCACGGCCAGTTCCCCCAGCCGGGAGAACGCCCCGCGCACCTCGTCCTGGGTGGGCACGGCGACGGGCAGGAGCGTGACCGCGTACCCCTCGTGCGCCGCGGAGGTGGCGATCGCCTCCAGGGTGCGTACGTTTCCCGTGGTGGAGAGGCCGAAGGTGATGACGCCGATCGTGCGGAACTCGCCGCGCTTGAGCGCCCGGGCGGCGCTGTTGGGCCGGTAGCCCAGCTCCTTCATGGCCGCCAGCACCTGCTGCCGGGTCTCTTCGTTCACCCCCGCGTATCCGTTGGAGACGCGGGAGACGGTCTGGGAGGAGACACCCACCAGCCGGGCGACATCCGCCATGGACGCGCCCCGGATGGTGCGGCCGGCCCGTTGCCCGTTGCGTACCGGCGTCCCCGGCACGCCTGCCGAGGTGCTGTCCACTGTGCCCACCCGTCTCCCTCGCCGCCTTCTCGCCGCCTCCGGACGTGGTTGCCCGCCGACCCTTGACCACCGTCAATGGGGCAGTGTAGACATGCCGCCACCAGATGTTTACGTAAACATAACAGCCGGTGATTCCTCGGCGCGCGACATGTTTACGTAAACATCAGGGCCGCCTCCGCACACCCCGCACAGCCCGCCACGCCGATTCCGAGATGGACGAGCGAGGAACGAACATGACGACGCCGCGACCGCCGAAGGCGGTGAGACGAAGCCCCTCTCCGTCCCCGCCGGGACAGAGCCGCCGTTCCTGGACGGGGTGGGGGTTCATCGGCCCCTTCGCGATCGTGTTCGCTCTCGTCTTCCTGGCGCCGATCGTCTACTCGATCCACCTCAGCCTGTTCCGGGACCAACTGATCGGCGGCACCACCTTCGTCGGTCTGGACAACTACGAACAGGCCTTGAACGACGACCAGTTCTGGGCCTCGCTCGGCAGGGTCTCGCTGTTCCTGGCCGTACAGGTGCCGATCATGCTCGGCATCGCCCTGCTGATCGCCCTCGCCCTGGACAGCGGTCGCCTCTACGGACGGGACTTCTTCCGCATCGCGATCTTCCTGCCGTACGCCGTGCCCGCCGTGGTCGCCACCCTGATGTGGGGCTTCATGTACGGCACCCGCTTCGGCCTGGTCGGCGACATCAACGAGGCTTTCGGCATCACCCTGCCCGACCCGCTGTCGACCGACCTGGTCCTCGCGTCGATCGGCAACATCGTCACCTGGGAGTTCGTCGGCTACAACATGCTGATTCTCTACGCCGCGCTGCGCGTCGTACCCCACTCGCTCTACGAGGCCGCGGAGATCGACGGCGCCGGGCAGTTCCGCGTCATCACCGCCATCAAGCTCCCCGCCATCCGCGGCGCCCTGGTCATCGCGACGATCTTCTCGGTCATCGGCAGCTTCCAGCTCTTCAACGAGCCGAACATCCTGCGGCAGTTGGCGCGCAACGCCATCACAACGGACTACACCCCGAACTTCTACACCTACTCGCTGTCCTTCAACGGGCAGCAGCACAACTACTCCGCGGCGGTCGCCATCATCATGGGGCTGATCACCATGGTCATCGCCTATGTCGTGCAGCTCCGCGGCATGCGCAGGGAGGCATAGCCCATGACCAGCACGGGCAGCACGAGCAGCGCGGGCAGCCCCGCCACGGCCGCCTCCCCGTCCGGACACCCCTCCGGATCCGTTCACGCCGCCGACGCGGGGAAGGACGCGCCCCGTCTGCGCACACCCCGCCGGCACACCCCCGGACGCCCCGGACGCAGCGTGCCGCTGACCGTGCTCACCGGCCTGGTCCTGCTGTACACCCTGGTGCCCCTGGCATGGCTGGTCATCAGCGCCACCAAGACCCAGGAGGGGCTCGCCGATTCGTCCGGACTCTGGTTCGGCGACGACTTCGCCCTGTGGGACAACATCGGCCAGACGTTCACCTACGACGACGGCATCTTCCTCCGCTGGCTGCTCAACACCCTGCTGTACGTGGTGCTCGGGGCCGGCGGCGCCACTTTCCTCGCGATCCTCGGCGGCTACGCGCTGGCGAAGTTCGACTTCCCCGGGAAACGGGCCGTGTTCGCCGTGGTCATCGGCGCCGTCGCCGTCCCGGGAACCGCTCTCGCGGTCCCCACCTTCCTCATGTTCAGCAAGATGGGGCTGACGGACAGTCCATGGGCGGTGATCATTCCCTCGCTGGTGTCGCCCTTCGGCCTGTATCTGATGTGGGTCTTCGCGACCGAGGCCATCCCCGTTGAGCTGCTGGAGGCCGCCCGCATCGACGGAGCGGGGGAGGCGCGCACCTTCTTCCGGGTCGCCCTGCCGCTGCTCGCCCCCGGCATCGTGACCGTGCTGCTGTTCACCACCGTCGCGACCTGGAACAACTACTTCCTGCCGTTGATCATGCTCAAGGACCCGGACTGGTATCCCCTGACCCTCGGCCTGAGCAGCTGGAACTCCCAGGCGGAGACGATCGGTGGCGACGTGATCTTCAACCTGGTGATCACCGGTTCCCTGCTCACCATCGTGCCGCTGATCGGCGCCTTCCTGCTGCTGCAGAAGTACTGGCAGTCCGGCCTCGCCGCCGGAAGCGTCAAGGAGTAGCGCAGCCCGCCCGCCCCTGAACGTCCGCCCGCCCCTGAACGTCCGCCCGCCCCTGAACGTCCGCCCGTACCCGTCCGCCCGTACACGTCCGCCGTTCCTCCCGCGAAGAACCCGCCGTCCCGCCCACGAAGAAGTGGAAGCACCTCCATGCGCAGAACTCACGGCCGCCTGCTGCGCGGCATCGCTCTCCTCTCCGTCCTCGCCCTGGGCGCGACCGCCTGCGGCGGCTCCGACGGCGACAGCTCCGACCAGAAACCGGTCTCCGCCGAGGACATCCAGGCGGCTCTGAAGAAGGGCGGTACGGTCACGGTCTGGGCCTGGGAGCCCACGCTGGAGAAGGTCGCCGCCGACTTCCAGGCGAAGTACCCCAAGGTCGAGATCGACCTCGTCGGTGAGCGGTCCGGCGACAAGCACTACACCGCGCTGTCGAACGCCATCTCGGCCGAGAAGGGCGTCCCCGACATCGCGCAGGTCGAGTACTTCGCGGTGGGGCAGTACTCCCTCACCAAGGGCCTCACCGAGTTGTCCCCCTTCGGCGCGGGCAAGCTGGCCGACAAGTACACCCCCGGCCCGTGGAACGCCGTGAGCGACGGCGACAAGGTATACGGCCTGCCCATGGACTCCGGCCCGATGGCGCTGTTCTACAACAAGAAGGTCTTCGACAAGCACAAGATCGCCGTGCCCACCACCTGGGACGAGTACGTCGACGCGGCCCGCGAACTCCACAAGGCCGACCCCAAGGTCTTCATCGCCAACGACGCGGGCGACGCCGGGTTCGCCACCAGCATGCTGTGGCAGGCCGGTTCACGCCCCTACACCGTCGACGGCACCAAGGTGAAGGTCGACTTCTCCGACGCGGGCGCGAAGAAGTACACCGACACCTGGCAGCAACTCCTCGACGAGAAGCTCCTCGCGCCCGTCAACGGCTGGACCGACGACTGGTACAAGGGCCTCGGTGACGGCACCATCGCCACCCTGGCCAGCGGCGCCTGGATGCCCGCCAACTTCGTCACCGGCGTGCCGAAGGCCGCCGGCGACTGGCGAGCGGCACCGATGCCGGCCTGGACCGAGGGCGACAAGTCGAGCGCGGAGAACGGCGGCAGCTCCCTGGCCCTGCCCGCGCTCGGCAAGAACAAGGAACTCGCCTACGCTTTCGCCGAGTACGCGAACGCCGGTGACGGCGTGCCGACCCGCGTCGAACAAGGAGCCTTCCCGGCGACCACCGCGGAGCTTCGGTCCGAGAAGTTCCGCGACACCGAGTTCGAGTACTTCGGCGGGCAGAAGGCCAACGAGATCTTCGCCGACTCCGCCGCCAATGTCGCCGACGACTGGGCGTACCTGCCCTTCCAGCAGTACGCCAACTCGATCTTCAACGACACCGTCGGCAAGGCGTACGTATCGGACACCGGGCTGGCCGCCGGGCTGAAGTCCTGGCAGGACGCCTCGGTCAAGTACGGCAAGGAACAGGGCTTCACCGTCGAGTAGTTCGAGTCGTCCGAGCAGCCCGACCGGCTCAGGTGGTCCGAGCGGACCCGGTGGTCCGGGTGGTTCGCGTTGTCGCGCTGCCCGGACACGGCCGTGAGCCCCCGTGACACCCCGGAAGGAACGCCATGATCTCCACCCTCCTGTCCCGGCCGCACGGGCCGGACGGTGATCCCACTCCACGCCTCGTGTACGGCGCCGACTACAACCCCGAGCAGTGGCCTCGCGAGGTATGGAAGGAGGACGTGCGGCTGATGCGCGAGGCCGGCGTCAACCTGGTCTCCGTGGGGATCTTCTCCTGGGCCCACATCCAACCGACGCCGCACAGCTGGGACTTCGGCTGGCTCGACGAGGTGATGGACCTCCTGCACGCGGGCGGCATCGCCGTCGACCTGGCCACCGCCACCGCGTCCCCGCCGCCCTGGCTCACCACGGCCCACCCCGAGATCCTCCCGGTGACCGCCTCCGGCGAGACGGTGTGGCCGGGCGCACGTCAGCACTGGCGCCCCACCTCTCCCGTCTTCCGTACCCACGCGCTCGCCCTCGTACGGAAGATGGCCGAGCGGTACGCGGACCATCCCGCCCTGGTGGCCTGGCACGTCTCCAACGAACTGGGCTGCCACAACATCTACGACCACTCGGACGACGCCGCCCGCGCCTTCCGAGACTGGCTGCGCGCCCGCCACACCACGCTCGACGCGCTCAACCACGCCTGGGGCACGGCGTTCTGGTCCCAGCGGTACAGCGACTGGGACCAGATCCTGCCACCCCGGCTGGCGGCCTCCCACCCCAATCCCACGCAGCAACTGGACTTCAAGCGCTTCTCGTCCGACGCGCTGAAGGACCATCTGCGCGCGGAGCGGGACGTCCTGCGGGAGATCACGCCCGATGTTCCCGTCACCACGAACTTCATGGTGATGGGCGGGACCAAGGGAATGAACTACCCGGACTGGGCGGCCGAGATCGACTTCGTCTCCAACGACCACTACACCCACCCCGGCCCCCAGGACCGGGACGAACTGTCCTTCTCCGCCAACCTCACGAGCGGTATCGCCGGCGGCCGTCCCTGGTTCCTGATGGAGCACTCCACCAGCGCCGTCAACTGGCAGCCCGTCAACGTGTCCAAGCGCCAGGGGGAACTGGCCCGCGATTCGCTGCTGCACGTCGCGCACGGCGCCGACGCCGTCTCCTTCTTCCAGTGGCGCCAGTCGGCGGCCGGCGCCGAGAAGTACCACTCCGCGATGGTCCCGCACGCCGGACCCGACAGCGAAGTCTTCCGCGCGGTCACCGGCCTCGGACAGACCCTGCGGGCACTGGCGCCCGTCGCGGGGACCGAGCGTGAACCCGCCCGTGTCGGCATTCTCTTCGACTGGGACTCCTGGTGGGCCTGCGAGCAGGACTCCCACCCCACCTCCCGGCTCGACTACCGGCAGGAAGCGCTCGACTGGTACTCCGCCCTGCTCGCCCTCGGGATACGGGCCGACGTTGTCACCACCTGGACCAATCTCGAACGGTACGACCTCCTGATCGCGCCCGTACTGCATGTGATCCCCGCGGCACTGGCCGCCCGGCTCACGCGGTACGCCGACAACGGAGGGCACCTCGTCACCACGTACTTCTCCGGTGTCGTCGACGAGAACGACCACATCTGGCTCGGCGGCCACCCCGGAGCGCTGCGCGAGTTGCTGGGCATCCGCATCGAGGAGTTCGGTCCGCTGCTCGATGGTGAGAGCGTCTCGCTGGACGGCGCGGGTCCGGGCACCCTGTGGACCGACCGGATCACCGTCACCGACCCCGAGGCCGAGGTGCTGGCCCGCTACGAGACCGGTGAGTACGCGGGCCGGCCCGCCGTCACCCGCCGTACGGCGGGCCGGGGTTCGGCCGCGTACATCTCCACCAGGCTCGGCGTGATCGGCCTCGTCGGCCTGCTGCCGAAGCTGCTCGCGACCGCCGGTGTGGAGAGCGAGCTTCCCGAGTCCGTGCGCGGAAGCGTCGAGCAGGCCGTACGCCGCGACGCCGGGGCCCGCTACCTGTTCCTGGTCAACCG
Organism: Streptomyces sp. S4.7; assembly: GCF_010384365.1. NCBI lineage: Bacteria > Bacillati > Actinomycetota > Actinomycetes > Kitasatosporales > Streptomycetaceae > Streptomyces > Streptomyces sp. S4.7. The sequence goes on from NZ_CP048397.1 coordinate 7,868,996, forward strand.
GACCGACGGGCCGGTACCGCTGCCCGGACTCACCGGGGAGATCCTGACCGGCCGGAGAGACGCCGAGGGCGTGCTCGTCCTGGCGCCGAGGGAAGCCGCCGTACTGCGACAGCCCAACCCCTGACCCCCGCGCACGCGAACGTGAACGCGGCACCGGGTCCGTTTCCGGACCGTCCCGCCTGCCTGCCGGGCAGGACGGTCCATCACCACCCGCACACATCGACGCGCGTCAGTGGTCGATCTTTGAAGCCCACGGCCCTCCGCTCTGTCGAATGAGTTCGACTCTTCAAGAACCTTGACCGGGCCATGACCCGCGACCACTATGGGAGCGCTCCCACCGATTCAAGGCTTGACGCGCCGCAGGCGACTTTTTTGCTGTGCGGCGCAGCGCACCAGATGTCCCGGACTGATCAGCTCCTTCGACGGCACCCCCACCCGCATTCGGCATCGGGCCGCCGCGACCATCGGCGCGCCCCGGACGGAGAGTGACTTCAGCCATGAGATCCCGCACGGCCTTACTGGCCGCCGCCGCCCTGACAGCAGCCGCCACCGGAACAGCCACCGCCGCGAGCCCGGCCCCGAACGGCGCCGCCGCCGCGGGCTGCACCGTCGCCTACACGGTGCAGACCCAGTGGGACTCCGGTTTCACCTCCGGCGTCACGGTCACCAACACCGGCGACCCGGTGAGCGGCTGGAACCTGACCTGGTCCTTCGCGGGCAACCAGCGCGTCACCCAGGGCTGGAACGCCGACATCGCGCAGAGCGGCGCCGGCGTCACCGTCAGGAACGTCGCCCACAACGGCACGCTCGCCACCGGCTCCTCCGCCTCCTTCGGGTTCAACGCCTCGTACAGCGGCGCCAACACGACACCGGCCACGTTCAAGCTGAACGGCGTCACCTGCAACGCCGGCCCCACCGACCCGACCGACCCGCCCACCGATCCCGGTGAGCGCGTGAACAACCCCTACGCCGGCGCCAAGGTCTATGTGAACCCCGAGTGGTCCGCCAAGGCCGCCGCCGAACCCGGCGGCAGCCGCATAGCCGGCCAGCCGACCGGCGTGTGGCTCGACCGCACCGCCGCGATCGAGGGCGTCGGGAGCGCCATGGGCCTGCGCGACCACCTCGACGAGGCACTGACGCAGAAGGGCTCCGGTGAACTCGTCGTCCAACTCGTCATCTACAACCTGCCGGGCCGCGACTGCTCCGCCCTCGCCTCCAACGGGGAACTCGGCGCGACCGAGATCGGGCGCTACAGGACCCAGTACATCGACCCGATCGCCGCGATCCTCGCCGACCAGAAGTACGCCGGGCTGCGCATCGTGACGACCGTCGAGATCGACTCACTGCCCAACCTCGTCACCAACACCACCCCGCGCCCGACCGCCACCCCCAACTGCGACACGATGAAGGCGAACGGCAACTACCAGAAGGGCGTCGGCTACGCCCTGAACAAGCTGGGCGACGCGCCCAACGTCTACAACTACGTGGACGCCGGCCACCACGGGTGGCTCGGCTGGGACGACAACCTCGGCCCGTCCGCGGAACTCTTCAAGACCGCCGCCACGACCGAGGGCGCGACCCTCGGCGACGTCCACGGCTTCATCGTCAACACCGCGAACTACAGCGCTCTGAAGGAAAACCACTTCACGGTCGACGACGCCGTCAACGGCGTCTCGGTCCGCCAGTCCAAGTGGGTCGACTGGAACCGCTACGTCGACGAACTCTCCTACGCCCAGGCCATGCGCGCCAAGCTCGTCTCGCTCGGCTTCGACACCAACCTCGGCATGCTGATCGACACCTCCCGCAACGGCTGGGGCGGCACCGCCCGGCCCGCCGCTCCCGGGCCGAGGACGACCGTGGACGCCTACGTCGACGGCGGTCGCTACGACAGGCGCATCCACCTCGGCAACTGGTGCAACCAGTCCGGCGCCGGCCTCGGCGAACGGCCCCAGGCAGCGCCCGCCGCGGGCATCGACGCCTACGTATGGATGAAGCCGCCGGGGGAGTCGGACGGTTCCAGCACGGCGATCCCGAACGACGAGGGCAAGGGCTTCGACCGCATGTGCGACCCGACGTACGAGGGCAATCCCCGGAACAACAACAACATGTCGGGGGCGCTGTCCGGAGCACCCCTGTCCGGGCACTGGTTCTCCGCCCAGTTCCAGGAACTCATGAAGAACGCGTACCCGGCGCTGTAGTACCTCTCTCCGGCGAGGCGAGGCGAGTCGAAGCGCTTCGACTCGCCTCGCCGGAGGGCCGCGCCGTCGCACCGCAGCACAGACCGTCGAAGCGGTTCGCAACCGAGTCCGGGAGAGCGGGAATGATCACCCTTGCCGAGGTCGCCAGGCACGCCGGAGTCTCGGCCAGCACGGTGAGTTACGTCCTCAGCGGCAAGCGGTCCATCTCACCGGGCACCTGTGAGCGCGTCGAGCGCAGCATCCACGAGCTGGGCTACCACGCGGGCGCGCGGGCCCTGGCGGGCGGCAAGTCCGACGTCATCGCCCTGGTGTTGCCGCTGCGCACCGATACGTACGCCCCGGTGACGATGGAGACCGTGCTCGCCGTCACCACCACGGCCCGCACGTACGGCTACGACGTGCTGCTGCTGACCGGCGACGACGGCCCCGCCGCAGTCCGCCGGGCCAACGCCGGCGCTCTCGCGGACGCCATGATCCTCATGGATGCCGAGCCGGCGGACGAGCGGCTTCCACTGCTGCGCGAGAGCGACAAACCGTCCGTACTGATCGGCCTGCCCGCCGACCCGACCGGCCTGACCTGTGTGGACCTCGACTTCACGGCGACGGGCGCGCTGTGCGCCGAACACCTGGCCGCACTGGGCCACCGTGACATCGCTCTGATCACCGAGCCGCCCGCCGTCCACGAACACCCCACCGGATCCGCCGGGCGGACCCTGCACGGGCTGCGCGCCAAGAGCCGTGAACTGGGCCTGAGCGTCCATCACCTGTCGGGCGGCGACGGCCGCACGGCCATGACGGACACGCTCGCCCACACCTTCGCCGAGCACCCCGCCACCACGGGATTCGTGGTCCAGCACGAGCCGGCGGTCGAGCCCCTGCTCCACTCGCTGCGCCGACTGGGCCGACCGGTCCCCGAGGACATCTCCGTGATCGCGATCTGCCCGGACCGGGTGGCGTTCCACTCGTCCGTACCCCTCACCTCGGTCGCCATCCCGACACCGGAGCTGGGCCGGCGGGCAGTGGACCGGATCATCGCCGAACTGACGGGCGAGGGCGCCGCCGACATCACCCTGATCCCCCCAGCCCTGACAACCCGCACCACCTCGGGCCCCGCGCCCGTGTAACACCTGATGCGGGCCCCCGCGCTGCGGGACGCTCGCTCCTAACTGTCGTCGCTGCCGGTCCCGTTCAGGCCGGCGCGCCGGTTGCTCTGCGAGCGGTGCACCAGCTTGCCCGCGGCGAGCGTCACGGCCGCAACAGCACGCGCCGAGCCGGGCCCACCACGCTCGGCCCACACCACACACACGCACCCACCGACAGCGAGCGCCACGACGCCGAGCAGTACCGGAGCGATCATGCTTCCCACCTCTGCGTTCATTCGTTCGGTCCCGCTGATCTTCTCAGGCGCCGGAAATCCCTGTTCCGGAAGCGCCGACGCATGGTCGGTGGACGGCGGTCCACGGGCCGCGAGTGCGGCCCGGGCGCCGCCTCACCGGGGACTCTCGTCATACCGCCGCCCGACATCTCGCGCGCCCACCACAGTGCGACCACCGCGAACACCGCGCCGCAGATCGCGAGCGTCAACTGGGCCCCGTCCGCGGCGACTCCGCTGGGCAGCTGGGCCAGCGCGAGCACCCCGCTGGCGACGGCCACCACCCGGCGCGCCGGCCCCGGCGGGGCTGCCGCCGCCAACGGGAACAGCCCCCACAGCACGTACCACGGGCGGATCGCCGGGCCCAGGACGGCGACCGCGATCAGACTGAGGCCCAGCGCGTACACGGGGCTGTGCCGGGGGCCGCGCAGCCACACCACCAGCACGGCGACGGCCGTCGCCACCAGGCCGACCGCGCGCCACGCGTCCAGGGCGAACGGTGCCAGGTCGCTGCCCGCGCTGTGCAGAACCGACCCGGTCATCCGGCCGAGGAGGGAGGTGAGGGCCCAATTGTGCGGGGAGACCGGGGTGTTGAGGGCGCCGATCCAGCCGTACCCGGTCCCGGTGACAGCGGTCACCACGGCGGTCGTGGCGAGCGCGACAGCGCAGACCGCGCCCGTCGCCCGGAACCATCGGTACCGACCGGTGAGCCCGCCGGCCCAGAACACGGCGACGGCCGACAGGCCGAGCGCGGCGGGCGCCTTGACCAGCGCGGCGAGAGCCATCAGGACCGCGCCCAGCACGGGAAAGCGGCCCCTCGCGGCCACCAGCGCCACGCCGAGCAGCCCCAGCATCACGGCGTCGTTGTGCGCGCCGGCCACCAGATGCAGCAGGAGCAGCGGATTGAGCGCCCCCAGCCACAGCGCGGCATCCGGGGCGGTGCCACCGCGGCGTGCGAGCAGCACCAGCGACAGCACCATCAGGCCCACTCCGAGCAGCGCGACCAGCCGCATACCGAGCACACCGGCCGAGAGCCCCGCCCCCGAAGCACGCGCGATCACCGAGGCGAACGACAGGAACAGCGGACCGTACGGAGTCGGCGTGTCCTGCCAGAGCGGCGACACCTGCGCGGCGAGCGGACCGCCGAGCCGGTCGGGACCGTGGGCGTACACATCGATCCGGGCATCCACCATCGCGCCCTGCGCCAGATAGCTGTACACATCACGGCTGAACAGCGGCGGGGCGACCACCAGCGGCGCGGCCCACACCATGAGCGTGACCACCATGGCGCGCGTACCGGGCGGCCGCGGTCCGCGCACGGCGCGGCCCAGCCAGGCCCAGGCCGCGACGAGCAGCACGAGCCCGAAGTAGGCGCCGAAGAGTCCCACCGCCGCCGCTCCCGACGACGGTGCCAGGGCCCCACCGACCGGCAGGGCACCGGCCCCCGTGCCGCCGACGGCCACGGCCGTGGACCCGGTGAGCCCCAGTAGGCGGCATTTGCGTATATGCGATTCGTCGCCCGGGGTCAGCACCCCGGGAGCGTGCCTGCGGCCGGTGGCGGGAAGGGAACGCGCGGTGCGCCGGGGGGAGTCCGGAGCATGTCGGGTGCGACGGCGCCGAGGCCGGGCCGCCGTCCCCGGCGCGCGGGAAGCCCATCACACAGGCCCGTTCGCTCCAGATCCCTCAGCCTCAGATCCGTCCTCAGCCGGTTTCTCCGCCCCCGATCCGTCCGCGGCAGGTCCGTCGCTCCGCGCGTAGCCGAACTGACGGGCTGGCGACCCCGTATGTCCTCAGGCGAGCGCCTTCTGCTCGACGCCACCGGCGGGGACCGGGGCCAGGACCCGGGTGAGCCAGCCGGTGCGGGTCCGGCGGGCCGCGGCTGAGACGTGCGCCTGCGGGAACAGCGCGTCCAATCCGTGGCAGCCGCCCGCCCAGACGTGCAGTTCGGCCTGGCCACCGGACGCCCAGATCCTGGTGGCGTAGGCGACGTCCTCGTCGCGGAAGACCTCGGCGGAGCCCGCGTCGACGTAGGCGGTCGGCAGGTTCGAGACGTCGTCGGCCACCGCCGGTGAGACATGGCCGGGTACCTGCTCGTCCTCGGCGCCGCCGAGGACCGACCGCCAGCCGAACGCGTTCATCTCGCGGGTCCAGACACCGGGGTCACCGGAGTACTGCCGACTGGAGACGGTGACGTTGCGGTGGTCGAGCATGGGGCAGATCAGCATCTGCGCGGCGATTGCCGGTCCGCCGAGATCGCGGGCCAGCAGCGCGACGCCGGCGGCGAGTCCGCCGCCGGCGCTCGTACCCGCGACGACGATCCGGGCGGGATCGATGCCCAGCTCGGCGGCGTGCCCGACGGTCCGGAGCAGTCCTTGGTAGCAGTCGTCGACCAGGGTCGTGCCGGTGGCCTCCGGTGCGAGCCGGTAGTCCACGGTGACCACGACCACGCCGAGCTCGTCGAGCCACTCCAGCGGGATGTCGATCTGCGAGAAGCGGTCACCCATGACCATCCCGCCGCCGTGCATCCCGTAGACGCACGGTGCGCCGACCGGGCTCTCGGCCCCGGCGGGGCTGAAGACCGACAGCGGAATCGGCGTTCCGTCCGACCCGGGCACGGTGACCTCGCGCCGGTCGACCGCGCGGCCGACGAGCAGTGGCTCGACGGGCAGCGACGAGAACGGGCGGATCCGCGCGAGCGCCTCGGCGTCGAGATCTGACCGCAGCTCCATATCGGCGAGCAGCGTGCGCAGTTCGGGGTCGAGGCCGGGCCGGGGCACAGACATGATGGAGACCTTTCGTCAGACGACGCAGTGTGATGAGGGAGAGAAAAGGGGCCGCCCGGCCGCCGTGCGGGAGCGCCGGGCGGGAACGGGAAGGACCCGCCGACCGGTCTCAGAAAGCCGCTTTCCCGCGGACCGGGACGTAGTCGGTGTACGAGGGCTCCTCGGCCAGCAGTCCGCCTGTCCGCGCGGCGATCGCCTGGGTGGCCTCGCCGGCGAAGGCCCGGTGGTGGTCCTCCTCGCTCGTCCAGCCCTCGGTGACATGGACGACGGCGGGGTCGGACGCGGAGCGGGAGACGAGATAGACGACGCACAATCAGGCGTCAGTTCGGCTCGCCCCCCAGCCAGGACGCGGCCCGCCTGCGGCCGGCGGCGCGTACGCCCGCGGCCGTGCTTCCCTGATGTATCGAGCCGTCAGGCGCGTTTCGGCGTGGTGGCAGTACGGCGCCATCACGCCCGCCTACGGGTGGTCACTTCGCCTGGGCGAGCTGGACCGCGTCGGGACCGGCCGGGAACCGCAGCTGTCCGGTCGTGTCGTGCACCGCCCGCCACACCGTCTCGGCGACATCGCTCTCCTTGGTGAACAGGTTCTGACCCGTGAAGTCGCCCATGGCCTTCTGTGCCCACGAGGCGTAGGCAGCCGGGACCAGCTCGTCCGGCGAGGCGCCGTGCATCGCGTTGGCCGCGAAGTTCGTCGTCAGACAGGCACCCGGCTCGACAGCCTTCGCCTGCACGCCGAACGGGGCGAGTTCGAGGGCGAGTGACGCGGTGAACCCCTCGATGGCCATCTTGCTCGCCTTGTAGACCGCCGAGAGCGGCATGTGGCCCAGCACCACGCTGGAGGTCACGTTGACCACGACGCCGGAGCCGCGCTCGCGGAACTGGGGGAGTACGGCCTGCGTCGTCGCCATCACGCCGAAGGTGTTGGTCTCGAAGACGTCCCGCACCCGGTCCATGGGCGTGCCCTCGAACACACCGATCGAGGGGACACCCGCGTTGTTGGTGATCCTCAGGGACGGCGGGAACGTGGGCGGGTGGCATCTTCCCGCTCCACAGAAGAACTCGTAAATCCCATTTAACCGCTCTGACCTGCGGTGACAGTAGAACTATTCTCGCTTCCCCTTGCACAATCCTCTCGGCTCAGACGGCGCGTCCATCAGGGCGGTGACATAGGCGTCAAGCCGCTCCTCCACGAATCGGGTCGTCAGCTCCGCCCTCCCCGCCTCCCGCCACGGCTGCGACACCAGATGCACTTCCTCCGAGAACGCCAGCGCGTCCCGCACCCGCCAGTACAGGCGCCCGCTCGGGTCCGCGGCCTGCACCCCGCCCGCCTCCCCGTACGCCTCGGAGAACCGCAGCCCCCACTCCGGGCCGTGCAGCAGTGAGAGGTTCGTGGAGCAGTGCGCCACGTCCAGATCCGCCGGTTCCCAGGAGGTCGCCGTCCAGTCCACGACGCCGGTGATCCGGGGACCTGCCGGGCCCGGGGGCGGCACGTCGAACAGCACGTTGCCGGGATGGAAGTCCCGGTGCAGGAACCGCCCTTCACAGGACGGCGCGGGCCCCCGGATCACGTCGATCGCCGCGGCCCATGCCCCCGCGTCGGCGCCCTTCGGGATCACGATGGTGTCGGCGGTCGTCAACGTCGTATACCCCGGAGGACGCTCGGCGGGCCGCAACGCGTGGATCGCCACGAGTTGACGCGCCAGCAGAGGCACGCGCGCCTCCAGCCCCTTGTCGCCGAGGACTGGCCGCCCCGCCAGATGTGTCATGAGGAGCGACGGATACTCGCAGTGCGCGCCGGCCGGATCAACCGCGACCAGCCCGGGGGCCGGCACACCGGTCCCCGTGAGCAGCGCCAGTGCTCCGGCCTCCCTGCTCAGCCCGTCCCGGGCGTCCTCCACATCGACGAAGGTCCGCAGCACCAGCTCACGGGTGCCTCCGCCCCGCGCCCCGATGGTCAGCCGCCGCATCTCGGCGGTGATGCCGCCGTGCAACGCCTCGGCTCCGAGGACCCGTTCGCCGGCCTCCAGCTGCCGGCCGACCCAGGCCAGCGTCAACGGTCGGACAACTGCCGCCTCATCGTGGTTGGTCACGGTGCCACCCCACCATCCGGACGGGGGCACGCGCGAAAGCTTTACCGGAGGCGAGTGGTCAACGACCTGCGCTTCGCTCCGTACCGCGGGTGTAAGGAGCGAACAACAGGGACCAGTTGGCCACGGTGGAGCGAGAGCCCATCGCCTGATGCGCTCCCGCCGTGTCGTCGGCGGCCCCCACCGTGGCCGCGTCCAGGAGATACGGCAGGTGCCCGTGCGCGGCGCCGGCGTTCCCGGTCTCCAGCGCGCCGCTGGTGAAGGTGCGCTGTTCGTCGCGCCACACCAGGTCCGAGCCGTCGACCGAGGCCCGGACCAACTGCGCCCAGTAGACCTCGTCGTGGGCACCCGTCCGCTGACGCATGTGCCGCGCGGCGAACCGGGCCATGGCCTCCCCGTCGTCGATCAGCGGAGAGAGCACCTGGTCGGACGAGAAGTCGAAGCCGAAGAAGAGACGGCGCCCGTCGAGGACCAGCGATTCGACACCGCCGATCACCCCGGTACGGCCGGGCAGCCCAACAGCCAGGTCAACTGCCCTCTCCACCGCCGCCGGTGTGCCCGCCGCCGTTCCCTCGAATGCCATGGTCGCCCCCCTCGCGGTCCCTGCCGGACCGTCAGCACAGTGTCCACAGCATCGCACTGAACACCCGTACCTCGACATCCTCGAACCACGAAGCCGTGGTTGACCTCCGGACTCGCCCGGTACCCGCCACCGCGAACAGCCGGCCACCACCATCGCCGGCGAACACGGGAGCGGAGTCGTCTCCGTCTCTCCGTCCGACACGCGCGTGAGTCATCGACGTGGTCAGCACCGCTCACCGCCCGATAAGGCCGCGCGGGGTGGACGCCGTGGACGCTAGGGTCCTGAACGTGATGAACCCACCGGTGAGTAGGCAGTTGATCGTCGTCGGCGCCGGCATCGTCGGTGCGTCGGTGGCGTATCACGCCGCCCGGGCGGGAGCCACCGTGACGTTGGTCGACGCCGGGCAGCCGGGCGCCGGAGTGACGGCGGACTCGTTCGCCTGGGTCGGCGCGTCCGGCGTGCGTGAGGGTCCGGCCGCCGGGCTGCGGGCCACCGCCACGGCGGAGTACCGCCGGCTCGGGGCCGAGTTGCCGGGACTCCCGGTGACCTGGTCCGGTTCGCTGGTCTGGAACAGCCAGGCCGGCGCGCCGGATGCCGGGCCGGGTCAGACGATCGTGGACGCGGCCACTGTGGCGACGCTCGAGCCCGCTCTTCGCCGGCCTCCCGAGTGGGCTGTCTGGGCGCCGGACGACGGCGCTGTCGACTCGGTGGGCGTGACCGAGCGGCTGGTCGCGGGGGCTCGCGCCCATGGGGCCCGGATACATCTGGACACGCCGGTCACCGGGGTCCGCCGGGATACGGCGGGCCGGATCGCCGGGGTCGAGACGGCAGCGGGACCGCTCTCCGGTACGACGGTGGTGCTGGCGGCCGGGGTTGCCACGGCCGCGCTGGCCGCCCCGCTCGGCGTGCGCGTCCCGGTGGAACCCTCCCCGTGTCCGCTGTTCCGGTTCAGCGCCCCGGCCGGTCTGGTCCGCACCGTGGTCAACACCGAGGACTTCGATCTCCGGCAGGTCGCCGCCGACCGGCTGATCGCCGCCGCGGACTCGCCCGAACGGACCCTTGCCGCCGTCCGGTCCACTTTCCGGGGCGCCGGGAGTGTCGAGCTGCTCAGCACCCGGATCGGAGTGCGCCCGATGCCGGCCGACGGCGAGCCGGTCGTCGGCCCGGTCGCCGAGGTCCCCGGCCTCTACTTGGCGGTGATGCACGCGGCGGTCACCCTCGCCGCGGCCGTGGGCCGCCTGGCCGCACGGGAGTTGGTCGACGGAACCGCCGAGCCGGCTCTGTCGGGCTGCCGCCCGGACCGCTTCCGACGGTTGGGCGTCGTCATTTCCCGTCCCCGTCCCCGTCCGACCGTCCGACGGCGCCGACACCGCGACACCTCCGCGTCGAACCGGGTACAACCATCCGTGCCGTTCGGGGGTCTACCAAGTGTGAGCAAACCACTCTCGGAGTAACAAGGGGGAAATCATGGGAATCAAGCGTAATGTCACGTCCGCAGGAGCGTTGACCGCACTGGTGATCGGCGCGACCGCCACCTTCGGCGCCACCGCCCACGCCGCGCCCAACGTCACGCCGCAGGGAGTCTGTGGCAGTGCCTACAAGACCGTGAACTCGGCTCCCATCGGGTCGCTCGGCACGGTCTACCTCACGTACAACTCCGCGAACGGCAAGAACTGCGTCGCGACCATCCGCACCAACCCGGGCACCGCCAAGTACATGTCGACGTACATCTACGTGCCCGACACCGGCGAGTGGGCCGGCGACTCCGGGAACTTCACGTCGTACGCGGGTCCGAGCCGTGTCTACGGCAAGGGCTACTGCGTGAGCTGGGGCGGCAACATCGCCAACGTGTACGTCTCGGTGGAGAACTCCAACTGCGCGGCCCTGAAGGAGCACCGGGTCACCACCGTCCGCTGACCCCGGCTCAACCCCACGGCAAGGTCCGGATCGGGCCTTCGGGACTTCACCCCGGACGTCTTGACGAAGGCCTGCGCGCGTCACGGAAAGGCGCGGAAACTCACGACGGTCCGGCCGGTCCCGGGGCAGCCCCGGACCGGCCGGGGCTGCCCCGGCACGCCCCACTCGCTTACGCCGTCGCCCCGCCGGAAGCGGACCCGATGAACCGGCACGTACGCCGAGAAGTTCCCCTGTGTCCGGAACACAGCCGGATCACGACGTGATGGACTTGGCAGATGTCCTTGTTCACCGCATGGGACCAGGCGTGGTCCCTTTCCGGGAAGCGGTCCCTCGCCCCCTGCGCTGACGCCGACCGTCGCTGGCAGACGCAACTCCCCTTCACTACCGGGCACTTCGACATGACGGGCGACACAGGCCGTCCTACCGCCGAGATGACCGACAGCGGTTGCCCTCATGCGGAGGAAGCCTTCGTGGCCGGGAAGGGCCTCGGTGGTCGCGGTGCTCCTCGCACCGCGCCCGGGTGTTCGGTGCGGGGCCGAGGGCCTCGCGGCGTCCAGCCAGGGCTCGCTGCCAGGCACCGCAGCGAACGGCGACCGGTCAATGAGTTCGTTTTTGAGGAGATCCTCCGCCTCAGCTACGGTGTGCCGCCGCTCCTCCAGACGATCCCCGTACCCTCCATGGCTTTCTCGTCGGCCGGCGCGGCGATCGTGCGGTACCTCAACAACACGGACGCCGGCGTCGCCGCCGAGATCGAGCGTGTCCTCGACACAACCTGCACGGGGCCCACGCTCTGCCGGCCTCAGGTTCCTGGTGGCCAAAGCCGCCCGCACCGATCGCCGACTGCGCCTGTCGACTGCGCCCGCGGTCCGAAGCCCGTCGTGGCCGGAGCCGTCGGACGCCCGCTGACCACCCCGACCGTGTGCGTCGCCTTTACCCGCCGCCACCTGTCGTCGAGCACCAGCCCAACCCGCGTCCGCTTCGAGAGAGGTTCCCGAACTCGTGACCGCACCAACTCCCGCGCCCTCCTTGTCCTCTGGACTGCCGTCGGTGCTCGGGGTGTTCGCCCACCCTGAAGTTTCCCCGCGATCTCGGACACGTGATCGTTATGCGGCAAGGGTGTGCTGGTGCCGCTGCCTGGCCTCGGCCGGGGTGAGGTAGCCGAATATCTTGTGTTTGCGCAGACGGCGGCGGTTGTAGAAGGTCTCGATGAAGGAGTAGACCTCGGCGCGGGCAGTGGCCCGGTCGGGCCAGATGCGGGTGCCGATCTCCTCCTTGAGGAGGGCCCAGAAGCTCTCCGCGGCGGTGTTGTCGAAGCATGATCCGGTGCGTCCACAGCTCTGCCGTAGCCCCAACTCCCGTATGTGATGCCGGAATTGGGTTGATGTATATTCGCTGCCGGGATCGCTGTGAACCACGCAGCCGGACTCCGGACCGCCCCGGCCGTGGGCCGTGTTCAGTGCGTCGACGACGAGCTCGGCGCGGTGGTGGCCGGCCATCGCGCAGCCGACGACCTCGCGGGTGGCCAGGTCCAGCCAGCAGGCGAGGTAGAGCCAGCCCTGCGCGGTGGGCAGATAGGTGATGTCGCCGACCAGCCGGGTCCCGGGCCGCTCGGCGTGGAAGTCGCGGTCGATCAGGTCCGGGGCCGGCTTCGCCTTCGCATCCGGTCGGGTCAGGGAACGCCTCTTGCGGCGGGTAGCACCGCGGATGTCGCGCTCGCGCATGACGCGGGCGATGCGCTGGTGGTTCACCCGCCGGCCCAGGCGGCGCAGTTCGGCGTGGATGCGCGGGACGCCGTAGGTGTGGCGGGAGGCGATGTGGAGCACGGTGATCTCGTTGGCGAGCGCTTCGTCGGCAGCCTGCCGGGCACGGCGGGCGGCCTCGCCCTCGCGCCAGGCGTAGTAGGAGGAGCGGGCGACTTTCAGCACCCGGCACAGCAGGGCAATCGGGTAGGTCGCCTTCTCCGCGTGGATCAACTGGCAGAGCTCGCTCACCGGTCGTTTTCCTTCACGAAGAAGGCCGTCGCTCTTTTCAGGATCTCGATCGTCTGCTGCTGTTCACGGACCTCCTTGCGCAGCCGCTTGAGCTCCTCGCGCTCGACGCTGGTCAGTTCACCGGATCCACCCTCGCCCCGATCCGTCTTCGCCCGGCGGTACCAGCCGCGCAGGGACTCCGAACTGATCCCGAGTTCCCGGGCTACGGCGGTGACCGTCTTGCCAGAGGAGTCGACGAGCGCGATCGCGTCCCGCTTGAACTCTTCGGTGTACCGCTTTGTGTACTTGCTTCCCACCTGGTGCTACTTCCTCTGGAACCTCAAGGTCCCAGTCTCCAGGTGTCCACGATCAAGGGGAAGCTTCACCGCGGCCTTCCCCCGCGAGAAGTCGCTGCGCGCCTTCGACTTCGATGCCAATCCCAACGTCGATCCCGCCACCGTCAACACGCTCGCGACCTGTGAATGGGTCAAGAAGAGCGAGCCGCTCTGTCTGATCGGCGATTCCGGCACGGGCAAGTCCCACCTGCTGATCGCTCTGGGAACCGAGGCTGCGATGCAGGGCTTCAGGGTTCGCTATGCGCTGGCGACCAAGCTCGTCAATGAGCTGGTCGAGGCCGCAGACGAGAAGCAGTTGTCGAAGACGATCGCCCGCTACGGCCGTGTCGATCTTTTATGCATCGATGAACTCGGATACATGGAACTCGACCGGCGCGGCGCTGAGTTGCTGTTCCAGGTGCTGACCGAACGCGAGGAGAAGAACAGCGTCGCCATCGCGTCGAACGAGTCGTTTTCCGGGTGGACGAAGACGTTCACCGACCCGCGGCTCTGCGCGGCGATCGTCGACCGGCTCACCTTCAACGGCGCGATCATCCAGACCGGCACCGAGTCCTACCGCCTCGCCCACACCAAGGCCCTGGCCGAGCAGACCGCCGCCGACTAAGGACCGGAGCCGGGTCCCTGCGCGGTACTTGCGACCGCGCAGGGACATCTCATGCGCCGGTTACTCCGTCGATCTGCTCGCGAATGAGATCAGCGTGACCGTTGTGACGCGCGTATTCCTCGATCATGTGCACCATGATCCAGCGCAGGGAGACCCCCTGATCGCCCATAAATCCCGCTTCGTGTTCGGACAGATGACCGGAATCGTCCAGCGATGCGTCGGCGATCACCTCGCGGCCTCGGGCGACCTCGGCTTGCCAGGCAGCCGTCGCCTCGTCGAGCCCTCGGTCCGGCCGGAGCGCATAGCCGTCGACGTTGTTTTCCCCGAAGACTGGCGGCACTTCCTGACCTGCGAATACACGCTGGAACCAGTTGCGTTCCACCTCAGCCACGTGCTGAACGAGACCGAGCAGCGTCATCGACGAGGGTGACGCTGCGGCAAGCCGTAATTGATCATCCTTGAGGCCCGAACACTTCAAGGCAAGAGTTGCACGGTGAAAGTCCAGCCATGCCTCCAGCATGGCGCGCTCGTCAGCATGCGCGGGTGGGATAGGCCGTCCGTCCGGTGTCGTATTCATCGGCAAACCATGGCAGCAACAGCCCTGGCCCACGACCGCCTTCGCTGGCGACGAACACGCGTCTCATCCGCTCCCGGGGTGAGCCAGTGACGTCAAAACTTGCTGACATTGATCTTGCTGAGCCACACGAGGTGACTCCCGGAAGCACCTCGAAATGACTCCCCAACGAAATGACACAGCCAGGGTGAAGTGTCCATGAGTGAGGGCGCTGCACCGGCCCGGCGGGTGATCGGTGTCGAGGAGCGCGCCTGGATCCCAAAACTGCGCTGCGGCCTTCTCCGGAGGGGCGGTGACGCGACCGTCCACAAGATGAGCAGCCGGTGGGAGGTGAACCCGCCCGTCCCTTCGCCGACCTCGCCGATCTGCTCAGCACCGCCGCCCGCACCTGGAGCGCACACGCACCCGCAGCGCCGCGCGCCGGATTACGTCCCCGGCAATCTCGCCCTCACCGCCGGCGGCCTCTACAGCCACCGCATGCCCAGCGCGGCCTTGGACGTGCTGGGCCCCGACCCGGTCACGTTCGGCGCGAACTCCCGCGGCGCGTTCGGCGGACTGGGCGGCGCCCACGCCTTCGTCGACCACGCCCCCGACGAACGGGGCCGGGACAAGCTCGGCCTCCTCAACTCCGGAACTCCGAACGCGTCCTGCGTTTCCCCCGCCCCGCGGCCCGTCACCCCTGAAGGGGGTCTTCGCCGCCGGCCGCATCCTCAACTCCCTCACGGCACGCTCCGAGTTCATCGGCGCGATGACGATGGGGCTCGGCACGGCGCTGATGGAGGGTTCGGCCATCGATCCCGTGGCCGGTGACTTCGCGGAGCGCGACCTCGCCTCGTACCACGTGCCCGTGCACGCGGACGTGCGCTCGGTGGAGGCGTACTGGATCGAGGAGGACGACCGGCATCTCAATCCGATGGGCAGCAAGGGCATCGGCGAGAGCGGCATCGTCGGCGCGGCGGCGGCGATCGGCAACGCGGTGCACCACGCGACGGGGGTCCGGCTGCGTGAGGCGCCGATGCGCCCGGACAGACTGCTGCCGCATCTGAACTGACGGACGAGAAGGGTCCCTTCGGCGGTACACGGCTCCGCGCTCAGCGGTAGGCGGCTCAGTGTCTCGCGGCCGGTGCTCGGACAGCCGGGCCGCGGTGTACGCGACGGCGTCGGACGCACGGCGCGAACAACCGGGCGTCCGCATCCTCCACGGTGCCCCGCGCCGGCGGGCGGTCGCGCTCGGAGCCCGCACCCCGGCTCGTCGAGCCGGTCCGAGGAGATCGAGGTGTCGCGCACCGTGCTCCACACACGCGATCGCACCCACTTGGCATCCACGAGGGTGCGGGCTGCTTCGGGCCCGTAGCCTTGCCGCTTGTGAGATCCATACGTATGAGGTGGGAACGCGCGCGGCACGGGCGGTCCGGGGGGAGGGTGGCCTCTTCGCAGCGGGTGGCCCTGGACCGTGTCCAAGGCCTCCTTGAGGCGGGCGAATTCGAGCAGGCCGAGGCCGAGGCGCGGGCTCTCGCCGCTTCGCCGCGCGCCCGGGGCGGCGACCCGGGCCTGGTCTCGTGGCTGGCCCGGTCCCTCGCCGCCGGGGCGGCCATCGCTCACGGCCGGGGAGCGGAACTGCTGCCCGAGTTCGAGACCTTGATCACGGAGTTGGAGCGGACAGCCGGCGCCGACCGGCAACTGCTGCTCGCGGTCCGGTCGAACCGTGCGGCGGTCCTCGTGCAACAGGACCGGTACACCGAGGCCGAGGCCGAGGCGCTGGACATCCTGCGCGGCACCACCCGGATCGCACATCTCACCAGGATGTGGAGGGTCGAGCTGAGTGCGTTGACCAACCTGGCTGCCGCACTGAACGGACAGGGCCGCCACGAGGAAGCGGAGGCCATCGCCCGGGGGAACCTGCCCCAGGCGGACGGGCCCGCCGCCGCCTTCCTGCATCGTGCGCTGGTGGGCAGCCTGAACGGGCAGAGCCGGTACGAGGAGGCGTTGGCCGAGGCCCGCCGGTACACACCGGCCGGGGGTCGTACGGCGAGCGGGACTCTGGAGATCGTGGCGGCAAGGGCCCTGTACGGCCTGGGCCGTCGTGACGAGGCGGAGGCCACCGCCCGTGAAGCACTGACCGCCTGCGAACAGTCTCTGCATCCGGCCCACCCCCGTATCAAGGAGGCCCGTACGCTGCTGACCCGCATCACCGCCGAGGGACCGACCCCGGAATGAGACCCTGACCCCTCACGGTGTGGTTCACCGGGGTGCCCGTCGCCGGGCACCCCGGTGACATCAGTTGGCCGACTCCTGCCAGCCGTCGGGCTCCAGGCGCCTGGCGTCGAAGGCGTCGTGGCCCTGGCTCGTGACACGGATCGCGTCGATGTATATTCCGCGACCCTGGTAGGCGCCATCGGTGCGGTACGTCCAGCGCAGGTGGGTGGTGTCGGCGGCGACCTCGGCCGATGCCTTGATCCACTGCCTGCCCGAGTAGCCGTCGAACGTCCCCCCGGTGCTCCAGCGCCGGCCTTCGGCTCTCAGCTCCAGCGGGACGGGGGCCCAGTTGGAGCCGCCGTCCGTGGATGCCTCCAGGCTGCCGCTGTCGACCTTCGGCTCGGTGTCGTACCAGAGATGAAAGGAGACCTTGCCCGTGGTGCGCATCCTGCTCAGCGGTGCGGTGAGTGTCACGTCGGCGCCGTCCGTCATGCCGGAGAACCACGCCGTCCTCCCGGTGGTGGGCTTCACCGGCACCGAGCGGGCGAAGGCCCGTGCGGGCGCCCGGCGGTAGTCGCTGTCCGTGCCCCAGTCACGGGTGGGGTGGACGCGGTTGGCCAGGAAGACGAACACGGTGCGCTCGACCGGGTCGACAACGATGCAGGGACCGGTGTACCCGGTATGGCCTGCGGTCACCGGGGACGTCAGCGCGTCCATGTAGAAACGCTGGTCGACCTGCCAGCCGAGTCCGCGTGGCGAAGCGCCGATGTCAGCGCTGTAGTTGACGAGTGTCTTTCTGACCGTCACCTCGGACAGGACGCGGGTGCCCGCGTAGTGCCCGCCGTTGGCGAGCATCTGACCGAAGACGGCCATGTCGGCGGCTGTCGAGAAGATGCCCGCGTGGCCCGCGACACCGCCCAGATACCAGGCATTCTCGTCGTGCACCGTGCCGTGGACCATGCCCCGGCCCGTCCCCGGTTGGTACTCGGTCGCCGCGATCCGCGGCAGCAGGCTCCGCGGCGGGTTGAACATCGTCTCGGTCATGCCGAGCGGTCCGGTCACCCGGTCGGCGATCAGGTCGTCCAACGCCTCTCCCGTCACGCGGTGCAGCAACTGCCCCAGCGTGATCAGGTTGAGGTCGGAGTACTCGTAGCCGCTACCCGGCTCCCGCCGCAGCACCGACGCGTAAATGGCCGCCATCCGCGCGTCGTTGTCGGGGTAGTCGGCCAGATTCATCCATGAGACGAGTCCCGAGCGGTGCGTCAGGAGATGACGCGGGGTGATGGTGGCCTTGGCCGGATCGGCCGCCGCGAACTCGGTCAGATACCTCGCCACCGGCTCGTCCAGGTCGATGACGCCTTGTTCCCACAACTGCGTCGCGACTGTCGAGGTGAACAGTTTGCTCACCGACGCCATGTCGAAGAGGGTGTCCTTCGCCATGGGCACCCACCGGTCGGGGGGCAGCTCGACCGGGGTCTTGGTGGCCGCGTCCCAACTCTCGTACCGGACGGCATGGCCGCGCGCCTCGTGGGTGACGATCACGCTGTCGCGCGCCGCGATCAGCACGAAGCCCGGGTGCGAGGGATTGGGCCGGCCGGGTCCCGGCTCCATGTAGCGCGCGGCCTCGTCGGCCATCCGGTCGACGTGCTCGGCGATCAGCCCGGCCCGGCCGGGGGAGCCGGGGCGCAACCGGCGCGAGACGGTGGGGAATCGGATGTCGTCAGGGGTGATGGTCGGCGGTCCCGTGCGGGCCCCCGTGGGCGTGGCGGCGTGGACCGTGGTGCCGAGCGGAAGCGCCGACCCGGCGCCGGCCACCGCAGCCGCCGCGTGGAGGAAGTTCCTGCGTCTCATGCGTCAACTCTGCTTTCTCACCGGTTGGTCAGGACAGACTCAGCGATAGATCAGGAACTCTCTGCGCAGTGCGCGGAATCGCTTGAGGTCGTCGTGCCAGACCTCGGGGATGTCGGCCGCGTCCGTACCGTTCTCGATCGCCTCGCGCACCCGGGTGTTGCCGCTCAGCTTGTCCATCCAGAAGCTGGTGACGTCCTGCGACCGCCAGCGGTACTCGGGGAAGAGCCGCCACTGCTCGGTGATCATGGCGAGTGCGGTGGGGATCGGCTCGAAGCGGTCGACGTCCGTGATCAGCACCTCGACGCCACCGCAGGTCTTGTCCTGCTGCTTGGAGAACACGGGCTTGAAGTACGCCTCGCGGAAACGGACTCCCGGCATCTCGCGTGCGTTGAGCGCTCTCTCCCAGCGGTGATCGATGCCGGGAGCGCCGATGAGCTGGAACGGCTGAGTGGTACCGCGGCCCTCGGACAGTGCCGACGCCTCGAAGAGGCAGGTGCCGACGTAGATGTCGGCGGTGGCGAGCGTGGGCATGTTGGGTGAGGGCGCCACCCAGGGCAACCCGGTGTCCGTGTACCGCATGCGCCGGTCCCAGCCCGACAGCCGCTGGACGTGCAGGTCTGCCTGCTTGCCTCCGGTGGCGGCCGGTACGAACACGTCGTTGTAGAGCCGGGCCAGCTCTCCCGGCGTCATACCGTGCTGCTGCGCGATGGCCTTGAGCCCGACGAACGTGGAGTGCTCGGGGTGAAGCACCGGCCCGTACGCGTCCTTACCGGACAACGGGGTGGGCCGGTCGAGGACGACGAACTTCACGCCGAGTCTCGCCGCGGCCTCAAGCGCCAGATACATCGTCCAGATGTAGGTGTAGAAGCGGGCGCCGACCTCCTGGATGTCGAAGACGACGGTGTCCAGTTCGAGGTCGGAGAACAGCCGCTCCATGGTGGCGGAGTTGTTGTAGGCGTTGTAGACGGGAAGTCCGGTCTTCTCATCGATGAAGAACTCCTCGCCCTCGCCGGCCTGCCCGATGCCGCGGAACCCGTGTTCCGGACCGAAGATCGCGACCAGGTTGACGGCGGCGTCCGCGACCATCACATCGACGATGTGGTTCAACTCGCGGTCGATACCGGTGGGGTTGGAGATGATGCCGACCCGCTGCCCGGTCACGGACGCGTAGCCGCTACGGCGCAGGGTTTCGAAGCCGGTGCGCACTCCGCCTTTCGCGCCGTGCCCCTTGTCCTGTGCACCGGCGGGGCCCGCCGCCGCCAGCCCGGCTGTGCCCGCGGCCACGGCCGAGGTCGCGGCCGCCGTCAGTAGATCTCTGCGTCGCATGGTGGTGATGTCCTTTGTTCGTTCGTGTCGCGGTTCGTCAGTGCCGGTAGTTCAGCCCGTGGCCGAGCGGGAACAGGGTCTGGTCGGGATCGTCCGCCCTGGGGATCGTCACCGGCAGCGTGCCGCGCGGGCGGACCTCGCCGAACAGCACCCGGGTCGCCGACTCCAGGGCGCCTTCGCGGTAGGAGTACGTGGCCAGGTGGGTGCCCGCTTCCGGGTAGCGGGCGATGTCGTAGGGCGTGCCGACAGCGACGGTGACGACCGGCTTGCCGGTCTCGATCAGGGCGTTCACCAGGGCGGACTGTCCCGGGTTGGCCCCGGCGCCGCTGGTGACGACCACGACGCAATCGTGCCCGCGGGCCTCGGCCGCGGCGGCTGCGACGGTGGCGGCGCCAGGGTTGGTGCCGGTGTAGTGCGACGTGGCTGTCACGTCGCGTTTGTCGATGAGCGCGGTCAGCTGGGATGTCGTGCCCTCGCCCCAGCCGGTGACCAGTACGCTCTGCGCGTCGTCCGCGAGCGGCAGCACCCGGTCGTCGTTCTTGACGAGCGTGGTGGTCCGGTCGGTGATGCGCTGTGCGGCCCGCAGGTGAGCGGGCGATCCGACGGTCCTGTCAACTCCGTACGGGTTGGCGAAAGGCCGCTTCACGATGCCCTGCTGGTGCTTCAGGGTCAGGATCCGCCGCACGGACCTGTCGATGCGCTTCTCGGTCAACTCGCCCTCGGCGACGGCCTCCAGCACCGCGTTGTACGCCGTGTCCAGGTCGGGTGGCATCAACAGCATGTCCACCCCGGCCTGCAGCGCCTTGACCGGTACGTCCTCGTCCGGATACGTCTCCCGGACCCCGGCCATGGAGAGGGAGTCGGTGACGACCACACCGTCGTATCCGATCTCGTCGCGGAGCAGTCCGGTCATGATCGGCTCCGACAGGGTGGCCGGGTCGCCGGTGGGGTCGAGCTCGGGGAACTGGATGTGCCCGGTCATGATGGAGCCGATACCGGTGTCGACGGCCCGCCGGAAGGGGGGCGCGTCGATTTCCCGCCACTGTTCGAGAGTGTGGGTGATGACCGGCAGGCCGACGTGGCTGTCCACATCGGTGTCGCCGTGCCCGGGGAAGTGCTTGGCGGTCGCGGTAACGCCCGCACTCCCGCTCTGGTACCCGCGCACCTGTGCCTCGGTCAGATCGGCGGTCAGTCGCGGATCACTGCTGAAGGACCGCACGCCGATCACCGGGTTGGCGGGATTGACGTTCACATCGGCGACCGGGGCGAAGTTCTGGTTGATGCCGACCGCCCGCAGCTCCTCTCCGGCGATCTTCCCCGCTTCGCGCGCGTCCCGCTCGCTGCCGGAGGCGCCCAGCGCCATGTTCCCCGGGAACTGCGTGGCGGGCGGGCCGAGCCGCTGGACGATGCCGTGTTCCTGGTCGGTGCTGACCAGCAGCGGCACTTGGGCCGGCTGTCCGAGCGCGGCCTGCTGCAACCCGTTGGAGAGCGCGGCCACCTGCTTCGGGTTCTGGAGGTTGTCGGACCAGGCGAAGTAGATCACGCCGCCGAGGTGGTACTTGTCGATCGCCTGCTGTGCGTTGTCGACACCGAGCCAGTTCTGGTTCCTCGTGACGTCGGCGGCCTTGTCGGTGTCGGCCGACGTGCCGTACGCGTACGTGGTGAACAGTTGGCCGACCTTCTCCTCCAGTGTCATCCGGGCCATGGTCCTCTCCACCCACCCCCGCGGCACCTGCGCCTTGGCCGACACGGTGGTCGGCATGGACAGCAGCAGACCGCACACGGCCGCCGTGACCGTGATCTGTCTGCGGAAGCGTCGGTCTCGGCGCATCGCGTGAACCATCGCGCACTCCTTTGCCGTTGGGCGGGTTGGCGTGGACTCGACAGGCCTGTGCCTGTGTCTATGGCTCATTCGCACCTCAGGTCAAGAGGGCGGGCACTCCTGATGAGAGGCATTCGTGCAGGTCAGCGGTACTACAGTGGTGTAGACCACTGGTTGCTCCATCCGTCTCGCCCGGGTTGGCGCGCGAGTGGACGTCCTTGTGGCGGCCCACAAGTCGCCCGTGACGGCGGCGCGCCCCTGTCCGAGCGTTCGGCACACCCCTGTCCGAGCGGCTTCCCCACGCGGACGGACCGTGACGCGCCCCGCCGCCCGCCGTCCTCGCACACGGCCGGTGCGGATCGGGCACCAGCCGGGCTCTGCCCCCTGCTCCGTTTTCGCTACTTGCCGTCCTGCAGGGCGCCCCAGGTGGCCGGACCGGCGATGCCGTCGGCGCCCAGCGCCCTGGACGACTGGTAGGTACGGACAGCCTGTTCGGTCTCCGGGCCGAAGGAACCGTCGATGCCGACCGTGCTGCCGAGCGCCGCGGTCAGCGCGCGCTGCAGCCTGCTGACGTCCGCACCGCTGGAGCCGCTCTGCAGCGTCGGGGTGGAGCCGTGGGACAGCAGCGCCGTCCAGGTCTTCGCACCGATGATGCCATCGACGCCCAGCCCCACATCGGCCTGGAAACCCCGGGTCGCGGTTTGCACATTCGGACCGAACGCCCCGTCCAGCGCGCCCGGGTCGTTACCGGAGTCCTTCAGCCGGCACTGCGCGGCCTTCACGAGATCACCGCTGGAGCCGCTGCGGATCGTCGCGTACGCGGAGAAGTCCAGGTTGACCCCGGAGCAGCTGGTGGGGGGAGTGCCGCCGCAGTCCCGGGCGACGTTGCGCCAGGTCCGACCGTTCGACTGACCGTATTCGACCCCGTCGAACCAGGGCCTGACCCGTTCGGCGGTCGATGTGCCCCAACTGGCCTCCCCGTTGCCGTTGGCGTCGTAGCCGAGCTCGAAGTGGAGATGGGGATGGCCGTTGGAGGTCGGACCCGTCTTCCCGACCCTCCCGATCGTCTGTCCCTGCGTCACGGTGGTGCCCACACCGACCGAGCGCGACTGGAGATGCAGATGGGTGGTGAAGTAGCCGCCGCCGTGATTGATCTGGATGACGTTCCCGGCGTTGGCGTGGGAGAAGGACATGTTGACGACGCCGTCCGCCGCCGCGACGAGCACGGCCCCTTCCGTACCGACCTGGTCGGGTTCGCGCACCATGTCCAGGGCGGGCGCGTGCGCCCAGGTGTCGAGACGCCACTGCTGTCCGCACGTGAAGGGCAGTTGGAAGTCGATGGGCGGCGCCGACCGGGCGCGAACGTCCTCGGCGGAAGCCGGCGCACCGGCTTGGAAGGCGAGTACGGCGGAAGCCGCGACGGCCGCGAACACCTTGCCTGAGCGAAGCAGTCGTTTCATCTTTCCTCCTCGGTGTGCCGGCTTCCGGCCGGCGTGCAGGGCGGCGCTCCGGACCGGCCCGCACGCGCTCGGGCCCGCTCAGCCGAGGTGCGGCGGCGACCGGAGCAGTGCAGCACTACGGACACAAGGACGCCGGATGACGCCGGATCACTGGCTGGACGGCGTGCGGGCAGGCTCAGCTGACGGGCTTTCCGAGAATGGCACAGAAGAGCCGCAGGTCAAGATGCGAGCCCAAAGTGTCAGAGGTGGCACCAATGAGCGTCCGGGCGGCGGTAGTCGGACCGGCCGACTGCTTCGCCCTGGGGCGGGCCCGGGAGGAGATTCTGGCTCCTGTCCGTCCCGCTGCCCGGGTGCGGGGAGGCAGACCCACGCGGCAGGTGGCGCAAGTCCTTCCCCCGTCACGGGCGGATGGCGGATTCCCCAGTGAATTGCGGCCGGGGCCGGCCGTTGTGGCGCAGCCGGAGCCGGCGCCGGGGGTGCGAGCGCAGCACCGGATGGAGGCTCCAGCCCTGCTCCGAGGCCACGCGGAGCACGTAACCGGAGCCCACGCCACGGAAGTAGTGCGCCCCGAGTTCCAGGTCCCGGTGGTACTCGCGGGCAGGTCCCGACGTCTCCACCCGCCGGGTCTGTCTCTCGACACGCCGGTCCACCCGCGCCTGGTAGTACGCGGTGTCGCCCTCCCGTATCAGCGCCACCGGGGTCACGCACCAGACCGGGACGAAGAGCACTCTGCCGAGCGTGGCGTCCAGTACGCGGATCGCGCCGTTCTCGGCGCGCGGCACCATGTGGACGATGAGTTGGGCCACCGTCGCCACGCCGTAGAAGAAGCATGCGAGCAGGACCCACAGGACCCACCACAACGGCAGGAACACCAGGGTCAGGGGCAGAAGCAGCGGCCAGCGGAACGCGGCCGGGCGGACCGGGAACGGACCCCAGGCCGGGTCGTCGGGGTGATACGCGGACGACGGTGTGTTCCCCACGGACGGTGTGTCCCCCTCATGCTCGCCATGGCGCGTGCGCCACGGCCCTTTTGCGGTGCGCCCGCGAGTCTATGTCGCACCGGTGGCACCGAAGCCGGCCTGCCGGCACGGGGACCGGTAGTGGGAGCGGGGTCATCGCGGCCGGCCGAGTCGGCACAAGCGGGCCGCCACTCCGGGAGAGGTCTCCCGCAGCCGAGCCGTGCGGTCCTCGCTTCCCTGGAGCGCGCGCCGAGTTGCTCGCCGCACTGCGCGACGCCGCCCCGACCCGGCGTCGCCGCCCACACGGCGGCCGTACTCCTGGCAGCCCCCGCCGTCCGGGGCGATTCGGCCGTCTTCAGGGCCAGTTGTCCATCGGCGCCGGGGGAGTGGACGCGGCCTGTCGTCCGGTGCCCCGGCCGGCGTGTACGCCTTCGCGGACACCGGCCCTGACGAAGACCTGCGGTTGTCGCTGACGCGGGCGAGCGCCGAGCACACCTCGGCCTTGACGGACGCCGACCTCGTCGCCGAACGCGCCGCCCGCCACCCCGGACAGCAAGGACGCAGTCCTGCTGACCGTGCGGCTGATCACCCACCTCGCCGGAGCCGGGCAGGACCCGGCCGGGCGACGCCACGCCCGCGCAACCACGCACCCGGTACGGGAGCGAACGCGCATGTCGGACCTCCGAAGATCCCGCCCGATCGAAGTGATCGGACGGGATACGGTCGACCGCTCCCGAGGTGATTCAAGCACAGCCGGGCTCAGGCGTCGGTGCCTTTCAGGTCAACTCAGCTGAACGTCGCAGGTGGACGCGAAGAACTCGCCCGTCTTGCCGCCGTTACCGCCGTCCGGGGTGTCAGGGCCGCCGTGGCCGCCCCAGATGTGCACGACGGCTGCCCTGCCGGTCCGCCGTGGGAAGGTCGCGAACTCCCACTTGTTGGATTCGTCTTCCCTGTGCGAGCCCTGGACTTCGACCAGGAAGGGGACCGGCTCCAGGTCCTCCCAGCTCAGGCCGGCGGTCGGATCCCAGTCCTCACGGGTGATGAACCACCGGTGGGACCAGGACTCCGATGTGTGGTAGGCCGTGTAGTCGTAGGTGAAGGTCTGGCTGGGGGCGGAGGTGTCCAGCTCTGTCAGGGGCCAGTCCCCCAATGTGGTGTCCGGCGCCAGGTCCAGACCGCGGAAAGCCGAGTTCCCCGTGGACGCAACGGTGTTGCCCTGGAAGAACTTGCGGTACTCCAGGTACTTCAGGGCGTTGTTCCACGGGTAGTCGGCGAGCATCCGGTCGGCGCCGGGCACCACCTCCTGCCACACGGTGCTGGTGTTCAGGTTGCGGGCCTCGACGCAGACCTTCGAGGGATCCGCGTCACGGATGGCGACGGCCGCACGGCTGCGCGGGTGGTTGACGGTGCCGTGCCGCGGTGCCACGTCCGTGCCCTCGGGGGCCTGCCGCGGCTGTCGTGGGGACGACCAGGGCCGGGCACCCGCCACACCCACGGTCACCTCATTGGTGAACGGCGTGAACTGGCCGTCCACTTCGGCGCGGATCTTCACTCGGTACTCGTCGCCCGGTTCCTCTCCCAGGTCCACCCAATGGGAGTTGGACGGTGTCCAGTCCCAGGCGGGCCAGTAGAGGAAGACGCTCTGCCGGGCCTCGCCGTTGACCCAAACCTCGTAACTGTGGGGGTAGGGCGCGGCGCCGTTGTTCCAGTCCTCCGGGGGAGGCCACGTTCCCTGCTCGGGACTGTTGTCGCCGATCTGCCACCGGAGGCTGATGCCGTACATCGTATGCGGGCCGTCAGCGCGGTGCCTGACGTCGGCGCGAAGGTCGGACGGTGCCGAGTTCTGAGAGCGATCGCTCATGAAGTGCCTCTTCCTGGCGAATGCGTCCCACGGGTCATCACCGGGGGACTTGTACATGACGCACAGTGACGCATCTCCAGGCATCGACACGCCCACCAAGCTTCGCGGTCACCTGTTCGTGTGACCCTTGACCGAATGTGAGAGCCCCGGCAGGAGCCTCGCAGGATCCAACTGAGGTAGAAGGCCGAACCGGTTGACCAAGGTGCAACTGAAGGGAAGTCGGCGCCTCTTGTCACGCTCCGTTGCCAACTCACAGAAGCTGCGCCGGACCCGTTCTCGTCAACGGAGCCGGCCACTCGTAGATACGTGATGTCCGCAGTGCCGGTGCTGTCCGCAGGCGGCGGCGCCTGCCTCGGCTTCGTCCTGGCCGACTGGCAGGGGGCCGCGGTGGCGGGGCAGTCCGTTCGAGCGCGGGAGTCGGACTGCTCCTCCGCCACTGGTCCCTGCAGCGCCGCCGTGAGTCTGCCCTACGAGCAGCCGGGGCCGGTGGACATGCGGAAGGGACGGCCGACGCCGTCCTCTTCGACATCCTGCTGTAGGAGGCCGTGACCTTCCCCTTCACCCGTGGTGGGGTCGGCGAAGAAGAGCGACAGGCCCCTGGCGCCGGCGCCTACCTGCTCTCCGCCCACGACGAACTGTCCTGCGCGGTCCGGGTGTCGGCCGCTGAGGCGCTGGAAGCCATTGAGGGCCTGGACGCCGACCGCGCCCGGACAGCGGTGAAAGCGCCGACGACCGGGATTGCCGATGGCCTGGAGGATCTCGGGGCGTTTTACGGTCTTGCCCCTGGCCCGGGGCTACAGATGGTCCACTGCTGTCGTCGGCAGGGGCTGCGACGGCCCCGATGTCACGGCTGCGGTCCCCTCGCTCTGCCGTTCCTCAGCCCAGTGACAGGTCGCCCTGATCAATGTTGATCTTCACCTTGACCCAGGCAAGGCCGCTGCTGTTGCCGTCGCGGACGCCCTTGACCTTGCACTTGAACTCCCGGCCCGCCTCGACGGGGATGGAAGCGGGGCAGCTGACATCGTCGGTGGTCGGGGGCTTGGCGAAGTCGGCGGAGTTGACGTTGTTGAGCACCGCCCGCGCCAGCGCGTCCTGATCCAGGACGCGCTGCGGCTGCACGGCGGGACTCCCGGCCAGCAGCATGATGGTGAAGGTGAGTGCACAACAGCGGACCCGGCCAGGGAGAGCGCGATGACGGTACGGGCGAAGCTGCGTTGACCAGTCACGCGGACAGTCCTATCCGGCTGTCCGTGCTCATACAACCCCCTGTGGTGATGTGGTGTTGCCTCTCGGTCCCTGCGGAGTGCTCCCGCACCACTGCCTGCGCGGCCGGAGGAGCTTGTGCCCCCCTGATCGCCGATCACGACCTGCGGTGACGTCGCCGAGCTGCTGCGCGAAGCGGCCCCGTTATGTGCGGCAAGGGAGAAGTCATGGCCCGGTGTTCGTCACTCACACCCACCCGGGTCCCGGCAAGGTCCTCGCGCCGCGTGACGCGTGACGCGTGCCCGGACACCGGTCCGGCCCGGGGTCCGACAACTTCCCGCACATGACGCTCAGGACGGTCTCCCGCCCCCCGGCGGAGCCAAGGGCTTCGTCGTCCCGCTCCGCCGCTGGAAAGTCGAACGCACCCTCGGCTGCATCGTGAAAGCCCGGCGAAACGTCCGCGACCACGAACGCTCCCTCGACATTCCGACGTGCAAACTGACCTGAGCAGTCATCACGCTGATGACCGGCGGAATCACCCGGCGAGGACCTCACCCCAAGTGGGCGAAACGGGATGGCATCAGCGCGGAATCCTGAGCAGGTACCGGGCAAGGGTTCGGCCAGGAATCGACCCGGAGGGAACCCGGCTGGCGAGGACACCCCCCATGGCCTCATAGAAGGGCTCAGCGTTCGGATCCGCATCGATGGTGAACTGGGTGAATCCCAATGCCTGAGCAGCCTCCACAGCATGGGTGAACAACAGACGTCCGATGCCCTGTCCGATCGCATCCGGGTCGACGAACATCATGCCCAAGACGCCCTGCGGCGGCTCACCTTCCAAGGTCGTGAAGCCCACGACGCTGCCGTCTCGCTCCGCAACAGCCGTTCGGCGGCCGGCGAGCTCGTCACCATTGAGCGTGAGCTCCCCCCGACACGACGCGAGGAACTTGGCGTCGTACCCCCCAGTGAGCCTTCGAGCGGAGGGCCAGATCAGATAAGAAGGCCGCCTCCTCAGGCTGAGCGGGCCGGATCGAGATTCTCACTCAGCGCCTCCACGGTGTTGTCGTCATCACCTCATGATCCACCCGCACGGTTTTGGAGAACGGGTAATCCAGGGAACACGTCCGCAGATGTCAGACAGACACTCAAGAGCGAGCGGTCCGGTGCGCCCCGGTCGCCCGTGGCTGGCCCCCGGGCCCGGGAGGGGGGAAGCGGCCCGTCAGCACGGACGCAGAAGGCCACAAGACGGATACCGTCGAGGTCAAGCTGTCCGTTCCGCCCGCGCGGTGACCTGACGGGCACTCCGGAGAAGAAGGGCCCCGTATGAGCAGGCTACTGGAAGCGGTGTGTGCGCTGACCTTGGGCGTCCTCGTTGCGCTCCTCGTATGGGGTGCTGACCGTGGCGCCGTGCGGGTGGCGTGGCGGCGTGTGCGCTGTGGCTGGTGCTGTGGCGCAGGCGTACCGGGCGCGGCCGGCCGGCGTGGCCGCTTGTGGTGCTGCTGTGCGGTGCGGCTGTTGCGCTGGTCGTGGCGGCCAAGGCCGGTTGACCGGCGCAGGCGGGCAGGTGGGGTTTCCCGTTCCTGTTACGGGCGAGGTGGACTCGGTGGCTGCGTCGTGCCTCGGCATGCACTGGGTGAAGGCGTTCAGCGCCCCATCAGCCGTTCACGGCCCTGCTCCCGGAGGAAACGCAGCGCCCACTCCACCCCGTCGCGCCAACCGGCCCCCGCCTGCGGGCTCGGCACCCTCAGCCTCTGTCCCGATCCAGGACTCGTGAACATCAGCGAGCCAGTGGATCATCAACTGCCTCCCTGACTGCTGAACAAATGCAGCCGCTTGAAGGGTTCTGGCTCAACTTCCGTGACGCGTCACTATGCGTAGTCTCTGCGGCTGCCGGTCGTAATTCCCAGGCGGTGGTGGTGACGGGTCCCATACGGTGCCGAAATGTTGACTGTACGAGCGATGACGGAAGCCGACGTTGCAGCCGTATCCGCGATACGAGTGACCGGCTGGAAGGCCGCGTATGCCGGGATTGTCCCTCAATCCCACCTCGATGGGATGACGATCGAAGCAGATACTCAGCAGCGTCGACAGCACTTTAAGAGGTCGAAGGAGCGCACAACCAATCTGGTTGCGGCCGACACCCTTGGCCGAGTTGTGGGTTGGGCTTGCTTCGGTCCCTTTCGCGGCACCGGAACAGGTGCGACTACAGGTGAGCTTTACGCTCTGTACGTTCAGCCTTCACTTATCGGGTCAGGAATCGGTCGCACACTACTCGAAGCCGTGCACGCCCACGCTGTTACCCACAGCTTCGACCTGGTGCTGTTGTGGGTCCTCAACGAAAACACCACGGCGCGTCGCTTCTACGAGCGAGCCGGCTATGTCGCTGACGGTGCAGTACAGGCTGACGACTACGACGGAGTGTCAGTATCCGAAGTTCGTTACCAGCGCTCCCTGTAGAAGGGACATATCGACTGGGTGGGATCGGCCAGGAGTCAGGCAAGCAAGACTCGTTTACGCAGGGGATCGAAACCCGCGCGGCCGAACATCTGCCGTTTGAGCATCTTGATCCGGTTGACGTGTCCTTCGACAACACCGGAGCTCCAGGGCAGGGTGAGTCCGGCGATGACGGCGTCGCGGTCGCGGTCGATGCCGGCCGCGAGGGTGTGAAGGCTGGGCAGGTCGTCGCCGCGGACGGCGTCGAGCCATTGCGGGAGACGGTGGCCTTGGCGCTCGGTGAGCATTTCGGCGAAAGACCGCACGTGGCCGGTGAGGGCTTCGAGTTCAGGGCAGTTGGCCAGGGCTTCTTTCAGCCGGATGTGTTCGGTGTCGGTAAGGGTCTCTGGTCGGCTGAGAATCCACCGGGTGACAGCGCGAGGTGTTGGCGGCTGGGCGGTGACCGGCCGGGGTGAAGTGCGCTTCTTCCTGATGTAGGCGCTGACGATGCCGTAGCTGCCGGTGCAGCCGAGGGGGATGATCTCCTCCCACAGTTTCCAGGCGTTCGTGCAGCCCTCGTCCCAGCGTTTGTCGAGGTAGGGCTTGTACTCGTCAACGGCCGTGGCTCGGTTGTACCGGTACGGGCCGGTGAAGAGGTCTTCCGGTTTCGCAGCGTCCGCCAGGCTCTTGACGGTTCGGTGTGTCATATGGAGCTGACGGCCGATGGAACGGCGACTGTGGCCTGCTTCGAGCATTGCGTGGACGGTGGCGTGTCTGGCCCGGATGCGGTTGGCGAACCGCTCGCTCTTCCACGGCGAGGCCGGGGTCTCCCCCGACAGCACAGGCTCGTCCACCTCCTCCTTCCCGGCTGATTCGGGCAGGAGGACGCGCAGACACTGGCGATGCCGGGCGACAGCACGCTCGGCGGCATCACCGAGGTTGTTCCACAAGTGCCACCGGTCAGCGACCTGGACGGCTTGTGGCGCCCCGGCCCTGGCGCCTTCCGCGAAGAACGGTGCACGATCGCGGCAGACGACCTCGATCCCGGGACGAGCGGCAAGCCATCCGGCCACGCTGGCTGCCTCCCGGTCGGGCAGCAGGTCCACCGGTCGCCGGGTTTCGACGTCGACCAGCACGGTGCCGTACGCATGGCCCTTGCGGGTGGCGTACTCATCGACGCCGACCACCCGAGGAGACGGGATATCCGGCTCGGGCAGGGCGTTGACCAGGCGCAGGACCGTGCTCCGGCTGACAGACACGCCCAGAACCGCGGACAGCCGGGCGCCGGCCCTGCCCGCCAGGGCGAGACCCACCGAAGCGAGCGTCGAGCGCAGCCGCTCGGTGCGCTGGCCGTGCTTGCGGGTCAAGCCGGGTATCTGCTCGACGAAGGTCCGGCGCGGACACGACCTGTTCTGGCACCGGAAGCGCCGGACGCGCAGGCGGAGTACGACTCTTCGCCCGCCGCTCGGGACATCGGCGGGAAACCGCAGGTAGGAGCTGTGCACTCGGGCCGACCACATGCCGCACTGCGGGCAGGAGGCACCCCGCGAAGTGCTGTGCGCGTCAACACGGACTATCGCGATATCGACGTCTACCGACAGCACCGCGACGTCCGCGACCGACGGGAACAACAGCTCCTGCAACCGGAGCACGACTTCTCTCACGGGCGAGACTGTCAGCCCCACCACGACGATCATGATCAATTTTCGGTCTGCTTCTCGCTCCACCCGGCAGCCGCCCACCGTCACTCAGAGTCGCCCTTGCACGGAAGTTGAGCCAGAACCGCTTGAAGTGAACGAAGCCAACGACTCCTACCCGAAGAGACGCAACCTCGGCGTCGGCTTTCGATTCTGATCGAATCGACCCCGAGAGTAAGGGCTGGAAAATAGCGTTCTTCTCGGCATCACACTGCATACATGAAGAGGTGACGCTCAAACCATGCATGAAACCAAGTCTGCGACTCTGCTCACCATCGTCGCCGTCGCGGTGACTCTGATGGGTGCTCCGGCCACCGCCCACGCGGCGCCCCGGAGTGTGGAAACCGCCGTCGCCAGAACCACCGCCAGCTGTCAGATCGGGGACGGGCACACCGATTTCAAGGGCACCAACATCAACATGCGCAATAGCCCTGGCGGTGCGGTCATCGGAGTCGCGAACACAGGAGACTGCGCCTACTACTACAAGTCGGACCCCGGTCCTCTTGTGGTCTGCCCGGATGGCTCGAATACAGCCGCATGGAGCCTGGTTGTCAACAAGCGCACCAAGGTCCTCGGCTATGTCTCGGGGTGAAGTTTTCCCGCGATCTCGGACACGTGATCGTTATGCGGCAAGGGTGTGCTGGTGCCGCTGCCTGGCCTCGGCCGGGGTGAGGTAGCCGAATATCTTGTGTTTGCGCAGACGGCGGCGGTTGTAGAAGGTCTCGATGAAGGAGTAGACCTCGGCGCGGGCAGTGGCCCGGTCGGGCCAGATGCGGGTGCCGATCTCCTCCTTGAGGAGGGCCCAGAAGCTCTCCGCGGCGGTGTTGTCGAAGCATGATCCGGTGCGTCCACAGCTCTGCCGTAGCCCCAACTCCCGTATGTGATGCCGGAATTGGGTTGATGTATATTCGCTGCCGGGATCGCTGTGAACCACGCAGCCGGACTCCGGACCGCCCCGGCCGTGGGCCGTGTTCAGTGCGTCGACGACGAGCTCGGCGCGGTGGTGGCCGGCCATCGCGCAGCCGACGACCTCGCGGGTGGCCAGGTCCAGCCAGCAGGCGAGGTAGAGCCAGCCCTGCGCGGTGGGCAGATAGGTGATGTCGCCGACCAGCCGGGTCCCGGGCCGCTCGGCGTGGAAGTCGCGGTCGATCAGGTCCGGGGCCGGCTTCGCCTTCGCATCCGGTCGGGTCAGGGAACGCCTCTTGCGGCGGGTAGCACCGCGGATGTCGCGCTCGCGCATGACGCGGGCGATGCGCTGGTGGTTCACCCGCCGGCCCAGGCGGCGCAGTTCGGCGTGGATGCGCGGGACGCCGTAGGTGTGGCGGGAGGCGATGTGGAGCACGGTGATCTCGTTGGCGAGCGCTTCGTCGGCAGCCTGCCGGGCACGGCGGGCGGCCTCGCCCTCGCGCCAGGCGTAGTAGGAGGAGCGGGCGACTTTCAGCACCCGGCACAGCAGGGCAATCGGGTAGGTCGCCTTCTCCGCGTGGATCAACTGGCAGAGCTCGCTCACCGGTCGTTTTCCTTCACGAAGAAGGCCGTCGCTTTTTTCAGGATCTCGATCGTCTGCTGCTGTTCACGGACCTCCTTGCGCAGCCGCTTGAGCTCCTCGCGCTCGACGCTGGTCAGTTCACCGGATCCACCCTCGCCCCGATCCGTCTTCGCCCGGCGGTACCAGCCGCGCAGGGACTCCGAACTGATCCCGAGT
Source organism: Streptomyces sp. S4.7 (assembly GCF_010384365.1). Lineage (NCBI taxonomy): Bacteria > Bacillati > Actinomycetota > Actinomycetes > Kitasatosporales > Streptomycetaceae > Streptomyces > Streptomyces sp. S4.7. The sequence goes on from NZ_CP048397.1 coordinate 7,901,953, forward strand.
TCCCGGGCTACGGCGGTGACCGTCTTGCCAGAGGAGTCGACGAGCGCGATCGCGTCCCGCTTGAACTCTTCGGTGTACCGCTTTGTGTACTTGCTTCCCACCTGGTGCTACTTCCTCTGGAACCTCAAGGTCCCAGTCTCCAGGTGTCCACGATCAAGGGGAAGCTTCAATGTCCCAGTCGTCGGTGAACCGGACGTGGATCAGCTCCACGCCGGTCGTGCGGCAGGTGGAGCAGGTGTCGGTGCGGATGCCGCGCAGTACTTCGCCGTACACCTTGGCCATGGAGTGGGTCTCCTTCGCGTCGAGGGTCGGAGCGGTGAAGTCGTGCTGGAGCCAGCCGAGTTGGCTACTTCCAAACTTGTTGCGAAGTCACGTGTCTGAATGGTAACTTTGCAACAAGTTAAAGAGATCAATCTCTGGGAGGTGGGCGGGTGCTGCAGATCCAGATCGGCCCCGAGCGCGAGGCGGGCCCGGACGACATGCTCGAACGGACGACCATTGGCTGGCGGCCCGGCATGAGCGAGGACGAAGCCTGGGAGGCCGGCCGCGGCATCTGGAAGTTCAACGCCGACCGCGCCCTTTCACAGGACGAGGTGCAGATCATCAACACGTCAGGCACCGTCCTCGCCGTCGCGACGATCACCGGCATCTCCAAGCACGGCGACCGCTACGCCCTCCAGGGCGAACTCCTGCGCGGTGACGACCGCGTCGGCCGCGCCACCAAGAGCCCGCACTTGTCCCGCAACCCCGTCACCTACATCTGAAGGGAGCGTCCCCGGTGAGTGACTTCGACGCGATCGACTCGCTCCTCGCTTCCGTCGGCCCGCAGACCGACCTCCCGGACCCCGAGGCCCGCCGTGCCTTGCGCGAGCAGGCTCAGCTGTCCAAGGCGCAGGTGGCCCGTGCTCTTGGGGTGAGCCCGTCCACGGTCAGTGCCTGGGGAAGCCGGCCGGGATCCGGCCGGCGATGTGCGCGTCAAGTACGCCTACCTTCTGGACGGGTTGAGCGCCAAGTTCGCCATCGACATCACGTCTGAAACCGAGCCGGCGGTGGAGTCCGCTGTGGCCGAGCCCGCTTCCTCTGAGTTCGAGGGCGGGGGCGAAGTGGAGGTACTCACCGCGCCGGAGCGGTGTGTGCTGTGCGGGCGTCCGGCTGGGCAGCGGGTGGAGGGCTTCGCCCAGCACCTGGACCCGGCCGGATGCCAGGACAGCACAGCCGAGGTGCTGCCCGCCCCTACCGCCCCGGTCGCCGTCCGGCCTGCCCCGGCCTCGAAGCCGTCGGAGCGTGCCAAGGGCCCGGCCCGCCGGGCATTCCAGGAGCTGTCAGGTCCGGTGGGCTTGATCCGTGCGGCGGTTGAGGGTGCGCTCGCCGAGCACTTGGGCGACGTGGAAGCGGCCACCGCGGCGCTGTTGAAGAAGGCGATCCCGGACACGATGCGTTTGCTGGACGAGACCCGCAAGGGTGCCCGGTACGACGTGATCGCCCATCCCTGGATTCCCGACATCCTGAAGAAGCAGACCTCCCGGGGTGCGGACCAGATCTGGGAGGCGCGCCCCAAGTGGACCCGCGCCGAAATGCCGCCCGGCGTTCATGAGGTGACGGCACTGGACATCAACGGCGCCTATCTGTCTGCCCTCAAGACTCATCTGCCGCTCGGGCAGCTCGAGCACACCACCGGCATGCCGCACGACCGCCGCCGCGCCGGAGTCCACCTGATCACTCCACCCGCCTGGGAGTACGGCGCCGTGCTGCCCAACCCGATCGGCGAGCGCGACGAACCAGGACCCCTATGGGTCACCGAACCCACCCTGCGTCTCCTGATGCGCCTGTCCAGCCCGAAGTACGGGCTGTGCGAGGCGCCGGAAGTCCACGAGTCCTACACATCGGGGGCGACGGAGAACCTGCTGGAGAAGTTCCGCATCACGCTCAAGGACGCCCGTGACACCGCCATCGCCGACGGCGACGCGGTCACCCTGGAGTACGTGAAAGCGATGTACTCGAAGTTCGTCTCCACCATGGGGGAGTCGAACTACAACCGGGAGCTGTACCGACCGGACTGGATGCACATCATCCGCTCCCAGGCCTTCGCCAACCTCTGGATGAAGGCGCTCAAAGCCCACGACGAGGGCCTCCCGGTCGTCCGGGCGATCGGCACCGACGAACTCCACGTCATCGGCGACTGGCGCCGTGTCTTCCCCGAAGGCCGTGGGGTTACCGAGGTCAAGGTCAAAGACCTCTACACCGCGGGCACCGACACGATGGGGGAGGAGCAGTAGATGCCGGAGAGGAACAACGACTTCGGAAGGTTCGGCGCGAGCGGCATCAGGGGAAGCGAACTCGTCGGGCAAAAGCTCGACGACCTCGCCGGCGGCATCGCCACCCCCATCACCGCGAAGCGCGGTCTCATGGCGCGCCTCAACTATCTGACGAGGTCCGACCACGCCCGTCAGGCCGCCAGGGATGCCGGGCTGACGGTGACCGACCGCACGCTGAAGGCATGGCTGGAGGCCAAGCGCCACCCCTCGGCGAAGAACCTGAAGAAGATCGACGACGCCTACCGGGCGGTGCGCCGGCAGAACGTGGCCCGGCACCTGCTCAAGCGCCTCAACGCGAACGGCGGCACCAGGGTGGAGATCCACCCCCTCAACCAGTCCGGCGTCGCCCGCCCGCTGCAGCGCGACGTTCCCTTCCGGCACATGAACGTGCGCCGCTGGGACAGGATCGTCGGGGCGTGGGCGGCCGGTGACCACCAGGGCTTGGACGCGGCCTGGACCGACGACATCCTGCCTGATCTTGGATCCCAGTACGGGGCGTACGAGTACTGCACCAACGTTGGCTTCGCTGCATAGCCCCTGGCCGGAGGTGGTCTCCGCAGATCGCGGGATGGCGTACGGTTGGCTTCACCGACGCGGGGTGGAGCAGCTCGGTAGCTCGCTGGGCTCATAACCCAGAGGTCGCAGGTTCAAATCCTGTCCCCGCTACTGCCGAGCAGGGTCCGGATCCATTCGAGGATCCGGACCCTGTCGCGTTTCCGGGCCGCCAGCGGTGGGGCCCGCTGGGCTACGTGTGCGAGTGCCCGGCACGGCGTGCGTGCGGCCCGCGTTCCCCGCCCGCACGCGCTCTGCAGCGGCGCCGGTGCCCTCTACCGGAAGATCTGCTGCCATACGGCGTGTTCGTCGCTTTTTTGGCTGCCGTGTGTGGAACGCCGCGTAATTCCTCAGCCCTACGGTTACGTAACAGGCCATGGGGGCGACGGAGTTGGCGTCGTCGTGGCCGGCTTCTGCCAGTGGTGGACGGACTTCCTCCACCGGTGACACCCAGCCGGCCCGCTACCGCCTGACACGCAGGAGAAGGTGCCCGATGAAAGACCATGACACCGAGCTGCCGCGATACGTCCCGACTGGAAGCGAGTTGCAACTCGCCGCGCAGAGCGGGTACTTCGCCGACGAGGCAGTGATCTTCATGCTGCGGCCCCACACTATGCAGGTGCATGACGCCCAGGGGAAGGTGGAGATACCGGATCTCCTGGAGGTCCTGGTACGCGAAGCCGGCGGACAGCAGCTGACCTTGCCGTCACTGTTCGCCCCTGTGCGCACGCCGGGCTGGAGAGTGGTGCTGCGACTGTCTGGCGAGTCGCTTGTGGTGCGGCTTCCCGGGCAGGGTTCCCTCTACGAGGGGAGCATGCCGACCGAACAGAGGTGGCGGCGTGACGTCGCCGCCACCGGCGACGTCGTGATCATCACCGGGCCGATGGCCGACCCGACCTGTGTCGATCCCGCGATCCACGCCGGGCTCACCACCCATGTGCGCGTGAAACTGTCGATACGCCGCTGAGTGCTGCCGAAGCAGGTTCTATCCGGCCCAGTGCGGGTGCTGGGAGATGAGTAGGCGCGCCAGGGAGGTGGCGACCTCCTGGGCGCCGGTGCTCAGCGCGGTGAGGGTGACGGTCTCGTCGGGGTCGGTGCGCAGTGTGAAGCCTGACTGGGGTGCGAGCCTGACCCTTTGCCGTTCCCGGTGTGGGTCGAAGGTGCCGAGGCTGACCATCGACGTCTTGGATACGGCGGTCGCCACAACGATGCGCTCGTGCTGGACGATGTTCAGCGCACCGGCGAACTGCAGCAGCTCGGTGAGCTGTTCGGGCAGCGCGATCGGATCCAGGATCGCGCCGAGCCCGTCCCGGGGGAGTGAGGCCCGGACGGTGAGCTGTCCGCTCTTGTAGAGGCGGACCTCCGCGAGCTCGCCCTGCGGGGGTTCGTTCCAGGACTGCGGGCGGCGTGCGGGGATGCTCACAGCCGCGTGTGCGGCGAACTTCGACGGGGTGAGAGCGACATCGTGCCCGACCTTTCCGGAGGTGCGGATCCGGTTGGGCAGCGAGGTGTTGAGCTGTTCGAGTTCTCGGGCCGAGTAGCCGTGAAAGTCCAGCGGCAGGACATGGACTTCCAGCAAGGGGTCCTGACTGCCGGACCATGCCAGGGCGGAGTCCTCGTCGAGGACCCACTGCAGGTCCACGGGGCGCGTCAGCTTCGTGAACGCCAGGGCGGAGGTTGCCGACTCCAACTCCCGTAGTCTCGCCGCGCTCCTCCAGCAGCCTCGCAAGCCGTTGCACGGCGTACCTCGAGTTATCAGTTGCCGCAGTTGCCCGAAGCTCGTCGAGCCGGCCGTGCCGTGCCAGCAGTGCGGCCAGTTGCTCACAGTTGTTGAGTATCGTGGTGCTGCCGGTGCGCAGCAGGGTGATCGCCTCGTCGGTGCGGCCCTGACGCTCGCGGACCGTTGCGAGCAGCCCGATTGCCGTGTCGCGATCGAGGCCTCGGCAGCACCACGGGAAGTCGGAGCACTGGTGCTCGGTCCGGGTGGTGAGCAGTGCGGCGGCTTCCTCGTCGCGTCCGGCGGGACCTGCGACATCGACCAGAGCCTCGGCGAGAGATGGCTCGCCGAGGTGCGGGCGCAGCAGGGTGAACGCCTCCTCGGCGCGACCGTGTCGGGCGAGGAGGCGCGTGTAGGACTCCAGCGCCATCGGATGCCCGGCCTCCATACGGACCCGGGTGATCTCGATCGCCTCGTCGACACGGCCCCAGCCCTCCAGCAGCTCGGCCGCAGCTACGACGGCCGTCCACCAGCCGGTTGCCAGGTACGGGGCGAGTACCTCCAACGCGTCGGCCTGTCGGCCCTGCTCACCCAGCAACCGCGCCCGCGCCAACGCGCAGAACCACTCTCCGCGACCGGCCTGCACCTCGGCCACGTCGACGTGGCCGCGTTCGAGCAGCCGCGAGACCAGCTCCGGCGGGATGCAGCCGGACCGCGTCCGGGCCCGGTAGTCAAGATCAGTGACGTCCACGGCCACGCACCCTAGCGCTCGCCCCTGACACCCTCGCCGAGACCACCGCAGTTTCGAATACAGCACAGTTGGAATGACGCTCCCCGCCAACTGGCGCCTCCGCGTGGACCGCGCAGCGCCGTGAGGCGTACGCCAACGACCAGGACGCGGACACCTCGCTGGTCGCGGTGACCGCGCGCACCAACCGGCAGAAGTCCGACAAGGACCCGGCCGACTGGCTGCCGCCGGCTGCCGGGCAGCAGTGCCGCTACGTGGGGGAGTGGGTCGCCACCAAGCTCCGCTGGAACCTGAACGTCGACAAGCGCGAACTGGAGGCGCTGAAGGTCCTCTCCGACGGGCCGTGCGAGAACACCGCCGTCGTCTACACCCCCGCACCGTAAGGCGAGCCGAGGGGACTGGGCGGGGTGCCGGGGCGCCGGGAGTCCGCGCCCGCGCGGGCGCGGACTCCCGGCACCCCGGACTCCCGGCACCCCGGACTCCCGGCACCCCGGACTCCCGGCACCCCGGACTCCCGGCACCCCGGACTCCCGGCACCCCGGACTCCCGTCTCACAGGGGTGACACTGGAGGTGGCCCCACAGGCGCTCTGACCCCGCCATCGCGGCACACGGTCAATGCCCTGCCCAACGCGTCTTGCGTCCCCAGCGGTTCGCTGCTCAGCTGGTACGCACTCGTTCGCATCACCCCTGGCCGCCGACGCCGAGGTGTGCGAAGGCCACTACCGCCATGTCGTCGTCGCGCTCGCTTCTGATCCAGCGGCCGGCCGACGAGAAGAGGGTGTCGATCAGCCTCTCTGGGTCTCTGCCCGGGACCGGCCTCAGCTTCGGCAGGGTCGTAGAAGGGGCCCTGACCGCGTTCCGGGCCTCCGCCACTCCGTCCGTGACGCACAGCAGGACGGTGCAGGCGGGAAGTCGCACGATTGCGGGCCGCCGGTGCCCGGCGCGAGGCCCCGCATCCTCAGCGGCCCCGTCCCAACGCCGTGTTGACGACATGAGCGCAGCCCTTGCGAGCAGTGAAGGGGCGAAGTAAGGGCTGTGAACGCTCTTTCGGCCGGGAACGTTCGATGTCTGTTCCGGGCGGGTGGGGGTATCGGGCGGATATGGCCTCGATGAAGCGTGTGCGTGTTGCCCTTGCTCCCCGTGCGGTGCGGCAGCTGCGCCGTGTCCGTTCGGTGTACCTGGTCGGGATGATGCTGTCCGTGCTGGGCTTGGTCCTGCAGTCGGGCAGGGAAGGCAGCGGTCAGCAGTCGGAGATCGCCGCCGTGCTGGTGGTGGTGTTCACCGTGCTGCTCGGGCTGGCGGTGGTGCAGCTGTGGCGGCATCAGAAGACTGTTCACTGCAGTACCGCCAAGAGGCTGACCCCCTCCGGCTGAACCCTTTCGTGGTGACGCGGGTACGGAGCCCCGGGTACCCGCGTCACAACCGGTGACGATGGGCCGCCCCACCAAACCTGTCGCCGTCGGCGCCAGCCCTCGGCTGCGGGCCCTGGCCGCCTACCTGCGCCAGCTCAAGGACGAGACCCGTACCACCTACGCCACCCTGTCCGAGCGCACCGGCCCACCGAACGCGCCCGGGTACCGCGGAGCCTCCACCCTCAGCCAGGTCGCCCGCGGCACCCACCTGCCCCCGTTCGAGACCGTCCTCGCCTATGCCCGCGCTGCCGGTGACCCCGGCAACCACTCCACGCAGCGGCGGGAAGCAACAGCCCTGAGCCTGTGGAAGGCAGCTGCGATCGAGAAGGCCCGCCCACACCTGGCCGGCTGCGGCCGACGGACCCGGCAGGTCCGCACCCCCGCCTCCCTGGGCCAGGAACTGACTCGGCTGCGCCTGCGGGCCGGCCGGCCCTCTTACTGCGCCATTGAGAAGGCGACCAAGGCCGACGGGCACCGTGTACCGCGTTCGACAGCCCACCTGATCCTCAACGGGAAGGTCCTGCCCAGCCGAGAGCAGCTGTCCGTGCTCCTGAAAGCCTTCGACGTGAGCGTGGCGGACGCCGCCCGGTGGCACGTGGTCCTCGACCGCATCGAGGACCGCCGGCGACCGCCCGAGCCGACCTGGCGAGGCAGAGGGTACGCGTGCGCGGACGCCGACCCGGCCGTGCAGGAGTACCTCGAACGCCGCGAGCGCGACGAGGAGATCAAGCGCCGTACCGGGCAGATCCATCCGGACGAGACGTACGAGGACTACGACGAACCGGAGGACGAGGCCAAAGGCAAACACGGGCCGCTGAGCAGGCCGCCTTCCGAGCTCAGCTGAATGCCTTGGCAGAGCGCGCCACCCCACGGGACAGGTTGTCGATCACGCCTGACAGCTCTACCGGCCTACCGTCTTCCGCCCATCGCCACCGATCCTCCCGGGCAGGATCGGGCGTGATCACCCGCGACTCCCACCCCGGCGTTACATAATTCTGACCAATTTTATGTACCGCCAGCTAGACTAGGCGGTAGCGTTACATTTTTTACGGCGTGGGCGTTCCGCTCCTGCTGACGGCCGCTGCCGAGCCGACTTGTCCGACCTTCCCCTCACAACCCGCTTGCCGCTTCTGCTCTTGGAGTCCCCGGGTGTCCTCCTCGCGTTCATCCCACACCGGTGAGGCGTCTTCCGGCGCTGCCGTGCCGGACAACCCCGCCCACGCTGCCCCGCCTGCAGCCTCGACGGAGCCGTCCGACCAGGCTCCGCGCTGGGCGGGCAACTGGCCCCTGAGTTTCCCGACATCTTCCACCCCGTCCGCAGCGGCCAAGACAGCCTCCGAAGACGCCGCGCGCCGACACGGCGAGGACAGTCAACTCGAGTCAGTTGAGGACCCGTTGACCAAGCCGGGAACAGCCTCCACCGCCTCTGACGAGGAAACACCACACGCCCTGGCGCGCACCGGCCCAGCGACGCTGCACGAGGCTCGCAGCACACTCAAGCAGCTGATCAACGCCGCCATCGAAGGGCACCCCACACCCCTGACGCGCGGCCCGCACCATGCACTGCTCACCACTCCCGCCCACGCAACCGAACTGGGCTGGGACCTCACCGAAGCCCTCACCCACAGCTTCGCGGACACCCGCAAGAAGCTCGGGGACCTGATCCAGCACGGAGCGGAGGGCCACCCCCAGGTGCTGTGCCGCCACAGGACCCCCGTCGCTGTACTGCTCCCCGCAGACGCGGACGGCACCCCCACCCCGCCCGCACCTCAAGCCGAGCCCGCACCCGACACAGCAGCCCCGGACTCCACACCACCTGCTAAGGGCCAGCAGGCAGTCCAGAAGACCACAGCAGCCGAAGCCGCCAGAGACTTCGCACCCGCGCTACCAACTACCCCTGCCGAAGCGGCCGCTGCACTCACCACGCCCTCAGAACCACAGCCGGAACCGGTGCCAGCAGCCCAAGACACGTCTACACCTGCCCATACGCCCCCCGCCTCACCCGGCACCACCCCGACCACCCCCACCGGCTCGCCAGCCGCTACCACTCCAACCCCCGCCACCCCCACACCCGGCACTCCGACACTTCAGCACCCGGCCACACCGTCGACCGCCCTCCCCGTACCCCCCTCGGCCCCGCCCCAGTCGGGCCCGCCGGCCCCCACTCCCGTCACGCCCGATGCCGGTCACGAGACCACCATCCCGGCCAGCGCCCCACCAGCCATCACTGCGCCGCGCACCCCGCGACGTCTGGCCGCACTCGCCCAGGCCCTCGACACCGTCCTCCCCACCACCGTCCCCACCGGTGAAACCACCACGCCCACACCCCTGATGGGCCTGCCGACGGGCCTCCGCACCCTGGACGACGCCCTCGGCGGCCTCCAGCCCGGCCGCTTCTATCTCGTTGCCGCCGCCCCAGGCGCCGGATCCAGCCTGATCGCCACCGCCGCCGCACGCACCAGCGCCCTTGACCAGCACCAACCCGTCCTGTACGCCGCCTCCGGACTCACCCGCGCCGACATCGCCGCCCGCATCGTCGCCGCGCACCTGCCGGTCGACTACCGCCGCCTGCGAGCCAGCCGCCTCACCCCCACCGAGCAGGACGACACCGCAGCCCTCCACCACCACCTGGCCCAAGCTCCGCTGTACATCGACGACGGCACCGACCTGACCACCGGCGCGATCGCCGAAAGCGTCCCGGACCTGCCGGGCCTGGCCCTCGTCGTGGTCGACCGCCTGCAGACCACCGAAGATCCCCGGCTCCCGCTCTCCGGCCCGACTCAGATCACCGACGCCGCCCAAGCGCTCGCACACCTGGCCCGCACCCACGAACTTCCGGTCCTCGCCGCCGTCGACACTGACGACCCCCAGCTGATCGCCGCGCTCAGCCTCGATATCACCATCACCCTGACCCGCGACGCCGACCAGATCCACGCCACCATCACCGAACGCGACCTCGGCGCGCAGGCCACCCTCACTCTCCACGCCGACCTGGCCCACGCCCGCATCACCGACCCGGCCACCCCAGCGCCACAGGCACCACCCCAACCCCCGGCCGTGACCCCGCACACCCCCGCACAGCCCCCGCAGGCGCATCCCCAAGCCCCCACACCCACCGAGCCCGCCCCGACAGTCCACACCGCCGCTCCACGCAGGCCATCGCGCCACCGCACCAGCGCTCCACCCCTGGCCCCGCCCCAGGGCGGCTACGCAAGCCGGGACTACAGCTACTTCACCGGCATGATCACCCGCGCCGTCGATGAAGCCCTCCACGACCACGACGGTGACATCACGACCGCAACCGAAGCCCTGGTAAAAAAGGCCGTACCGAACGCAATGGCCCTGTTCGAAGCAACCCGCGTCGGCGGAAATTACGAACACACCGTCTACCCGGAAACCCTCGAATTCCTCCGAAAGAAAACCAAGGACGGCGCCGACGAAATCTGGGAAGGCCGCCACAACTGGACCAACACCCGCCTCATGGACGCCCTCCAAAACGGCACCCACCACCCGATTACCGTCAACGCCCTCGACACCAACGCCAGCTTCCTGTCCGCCTTCAAGACCCACCTGCCCATCGGCGCCCTGATCCACGACCCCTACGGCGGCTTCGACCCCAAACGCTCCGGCATCTACCGCCTCCCCACCCGCCCCACCTGGCACCACCCCCACCTGCCCGACCCCATCGGCAACCGCCGAGAAGACGGCCCCGTCCTCCTCGACGACGCCACCATCCGCCTCCTCATCCGCTGCGCCCGCCTCGGCCTGTGCGAGGCCCCACACATCACCGAATGCTGGACCTCCGGCACCAGCGAAGGCCTCCTGGAAAAATTCCGCCGGGTCCTGACCGAGGCCCGCGCAAACGCCATCGAAGCCGACGACACGGTGACCGTCGAATACATCAAATCCATGTACTCGAAATTCACCTCCACCATCGGAGAATCAAGCGTCAACCGCGACATCCGCCGACCCGACTGGATGCACATCATCCGCTCCCAGGCATTCGCCAACCTCTGGTACAAATCCCACCGCGTCCACAGCAACGGCCTGACCGTCGTCCGCGCCCGCGGCACCGACGAACTCCACGTCGCCGGCGACTGGCGCACGGTATTCACCGAAGGCCGCCTCACCACCCAGATGAAACAAAAAGACCAATACCCCTTGCCGAGGAAGAGCGCCCGATAGATGTCGACCGACGGATGGAAAAACTTCGGCAACTACGGCGCAGACCGCGACCCCGGAAACGTCCACGGCAAAATCGCCCTCGCCCGCGCCCTCGAAGACGCCCTCGAACGCATGATCATCGACGGCGGAATCAAATCCCCAGCCGACACCCGCCGCGGCCTGAAAGCCCGCATGCGCTACCTCACCACCACCAAAGGCGGCCCCCAAGCCCTGGCCGACGCTGGCATCCGCGCCACCCCCGCCACCATTCGCGCCTGGACCCGCGGCACCCAGCGCCCACGCCAAGCCAACCTCGAAGCGATCGACACCGCCTACTGGAACCTGCGCGCCCACAACGTGCTCACCAACCCCGGCGCCCTCAAGCAACACCTCAACCGCAACGGCCGCGGCACCCGCATCGAGATCCACCCCGTCAACCAGGCCACCGTCGACGAGCCACGCCGCCGCGCCAACCTGAGGAGCCAGCACCGGCAGGTCCGCTACATCTGGGACGACGCCGTCGACGCCCTCGTCGCCAGCGATCTGGATGCCATGGGAGACCTCTGGGACGATGTCATTGCCGAACTCGACTCCGACTGGGGCGCCTACACCTACGTCTCCTACATCGGCATCGGCGCCTGATGGTCTGCGGGGGAGTGCTAGTTGAACGTCGTCGTCTGGGCGTCAGTGGCGCAGGCGCGGTGACTTGGTCGTTGACGCTGACGGACTGCACTCACTCGTTGCTGGCATGAGTGACGAAGGACCATGTCATTCTCACGCCAACCACCACCAACGCGCCCTCGGTCGGCGCCGCGTTGGGTTCACATGAATCCTCCATGCTGGAGAGTCCGGGCCGGCTGCCGGGAGCGGTGCCGGCCCGGCAGGTCGTCCGCCCAGTGCGGACCGTCAGTCGAGACGCTACCCGGGGCGCGAGGACCGCACCCCGGACGCAACGGGCTCAGTTCCTGTCAGTGTCACGGTCTCCGCAGACGTCCTCCTGAGAGCACCCCGGATGCCCGCTGAGCAGCCAGACGCGCACTCGCATCTGCAGCCACCAGACCCGGGCCCGTACACGGGCCCGCACCCACTCGGAGCCGGCCCGCACCTTACCCCTCCACCAGGACAGGGAGGGCGGCACGAAGAAGAACAAGACACTCGCGAGCAGGAGCAAGGACGCGGGGGAATGCAGGACAGTGCAGAACAAGGCGACCTCGTATGGGAAGAGCGGGCACTCAGCGCGCCGCGCCCCGCCTTCGCTGGAGCCGCCGGTCAACCGCCGGAACGGCCCGTATCCGGCACAGAACCAGCCGATCGGGTTCTCCACCCACGGCCCGCGAGGGCCACTCTTGCCGGTACCCAGCGGTGCCATCACAGGCCGAGGAGCATGACGATCAGGCTCAGGGTGTGTCCACCGCAGGCCCAAAGAGATCTCACCTTGAGGCTTGTTGCCCGATCCCGTAAAGCCATCGTTCACCGGGTCGCTGACGACGTGGACCTCCACCTCCCCCTTCTTGGCACGCGTCGAGATCCAGCCGGTGAAGTCCGACACCAGCGCCCGCGCGACCGCCGGTCCACCCAGTGCCAGGGCGATCGACTGCAGCACAGTGGATTTGCCCGAACTGTTGCGACCCGCAAGCACCGTCCAGCCGCTACGCCCAGGCAAGATCAGATCGGCCGCCCGCCTACCGGTGAAGCCCTTGATGTTCCTGAGCTGGACCCTCGTGACATACACCCGCGCTCTGCCTCCATCCTCCGCCTCGCCCCCACACGAACAGAGCCTCGCGGGGCACCAATGCCTTACATTCTCACGCCCCCACCAAAGGCGACGCTGCTGGCCAGGACGACGAGCACAGCAACGCCGCCCCTGCGGCGACCATCCGCAGCTGACAACGACAACCACACACGGCCGGCTTCCCCGGCCGACGCGCGCCCTCCCACTACAGCAGCCCCGCCTCCGCATGGACGTGACCGAAAGCCTGCGCCATATGGACCACCGCGCGGCGCATTACGTCCTGGCGCTCGACACGCCGCATGGAGGGCTCGGCGGTGATCGTGACTGCCATCTCCCGCCGGGAGCTGCGGCCGCCGGGACCGAGCTGCTCGAAGTCGACGAACGACGACAGAGCGGGAGCCACATCGACGTCGTCATACCGTTCGGCGCTCAGCCGCAGCTCGGTCGTGGGCGGTGCCGCCCACCGCCGAAGGGCCAGGACGCCGAAGACCGCAGGCAGCAGCTCAGCCGCCATCTCCCATGCGTGGAAGAGGACGTCCTGGGCCTCCTCGAAGCCCAGCGGTACGCCCCGATGGCCGCCCAGCGCTGCCATCCAGGCCGCCGCGTCCTCGACCAGCACGTCTGCGCAGGACACGACAGCAGAGTCCATCACACCGGGGAGCGTGATCATGGCGGCGGCCGTCACGGCCGGGCGCCTGTCCGGGGCGGTGACCACACTCGTATAGCTTGCGGCGTGCAGCGAGTTGTCGTGCGGGCCCGCCTTCCACCGGGCCGCAGGAAGGCTGCCGCCGCGCCGCTGGGACAGCAGGGTCACCGCACCGGCCAGCGCACTGTGCGGCAGGTGCTGCTCCAGGTCCTGGCGCCGCGTTCGGGTGATCTCCAGAGCGGGGGTGTCGGTCCAGGGAAGCGTCACCAGGGCGCGCAGGCGCAGCTGCGGCGGCGGCACCTGGCTCGTCCACCATTGTGCGGACCGGGTCTGCTCAAGGCTGAAGCGCACAGCGGGCTCCCACCGCCATCCATCCGTCTGCGAGCGCACCAGACGGCCAGCGCCCCACGTGCCGCCGTCCAGGTCCACCCGCACGGCGTCGGCGGCCACCACCCACGCCCGCCCTCCCTCGCCCGCTCCCGGCGGTACGGGGTAGCCGATCGCCGCCAGCGGATCCCCGCCGACATTGCTGCGGCCTGCGGTGACGATCGCCTGCCACACAGGCGCGACGACCACGACCGGCGGGTGCGGAGGAGCCACGCACAGCACCCACCCCGCCTCCCCGTCCCGGGCAGGGCCCAGATCCTGCAGCGCAGCCGCCCCGTGACGGTACGCCTCACCCACCGGGGCCCCAAGACCCGCACCGGCCAGTTCCTCGTACGCCTCCCGCATCTCCCGCTCCCACGCGGGCAGGCCCTGCCCCACGCGCACAGCAGCCGGCCCCGACGGGGAGTGGGCGACGGCTTCGCGCAGGAGCCTCGACAGCGTCTCGGCGGTGGGCATACCAGAGGTGGCGACACCCGCGGAGAGCAGGCGCTGGATTTCGGTGCGCGCGAGCCAGTGTGTCCCGTCGGCCTCGCGCACGGGCACCGCGACCGTGTCCGTGCGCGGCGCACCAGGCTTGCCGACCGGTGCCGCGACGACGAACAGGGTGCCCGCCTGCTGCGCAGGTACGTCGATGTAGAGCACGCGACAGCCCTGCTGGTCGTCGGACCACTCCACGCTGACCCCGCGCGGAGCAGGGGTGATGTGCGCGCGGATCAGCTTGCGGATTTGGTCGCGGTCGACCGAGGCGCGGTGGACCGGGATGATCTGGTCGAGGATCTCCACGTCGTCCACCACGCGCGTGCCGATGCCCAGCACGAGGACACCACCGCCACCGTTGGCGAAGGCGCAGACGTCCTTGGCGAGTTCCTCCACAGCGCGCGGCTCACGCGGCTCGTACGGAACCGCCTTGGCGTCCAGCCACTGCCCCTCCGGCTGCTCCAGCAGCAGATCGGGCTTCTGCGCGCGCAGCGCAGCACGGACGGCTTCGAGATCCATCATCGACACCCCGAAAGTATCCCGGCCAGAACTTGCCCAGCCGATCGAATTCCCCAACTCCGCACGGCCGAGGACACCAAACAGCCACCCACCCCGGCCGCTCGCTCTGATGGTTCTCCGCGCCCGGCTGCACGAAGACCAACGTCCGCCCGCACACCCTGCAGCTCCTGGCCTCCGTTCAGGCCAGGCGGCGACTGTCACGCAACGAACCGACCATGCCAAGACACACGAGCATCGGTTTGCCGCAAGGCGACTGATGCACCGGAACCCCGGGCAACCACCAGCCCGGCTTCCTAAGACGTCGTTTCATTTGGTTAGGCGGCGGTGGCAGATGAGTGTGGCTGCGATGCCGACGAAGGCGAGGAAGTGCTCGGCTTTGCGTTCGTAGCGGCGGTGGAGGCGTCGGCAGCCGGCCAGCCACGAGACGGTCCGTTCTACGACCCATCGGTGGCGGCCGAGCCGCTGTGAACTCTCGACACCTTTGCGGGCGATGCGGTGGGTGATACCGCGACTGCGGAGCCATCGGCGCAGGTGGTTGTAGTCATAGCCCTTGTCGGCATGCAGTTTGCCGGGCCGCCGGCGGCGGGGGCCACGCCGGGAGCGGATGGGCGGAATGCCGCGCACGAGCGGCTCCAGGCCCTGGCTGTCGTGCGTGTTCGCGCCGGAAATTCCCAGCGACAGCGGAAGACCGTTCCGGTCGGTGATCAGGTGGATTTTCGAACCCGCCTTGCCACGGTCGGTCGGATTCGGTCCCGTCAGTGACCCCCTTTTGCCGCCCGGACACTGACGGAATCAATCGCGCAACGCGACCAGTCCAGCTCACCGCGGGCACCGAGCTCATCAAGGACAACACGGTGCAGCCGGGCCCACACCCGCGCTTGCGACCACTGCGCGAACCGCCGGTAGACCGTGGGCCAGGCCGGCCCGAACACCGGCGGCAACTGCCGCCACGTACAGCCCGACGTGGCCACGAACAAGATCGCCGCCAAAACCTCACGATCACCCGCCCGAGCCCGGCCACCACCCTGCGGACGTATCACCTCCGTCGGCGGCACCACCCGACGGAACAACACCCACAACTCATCCGGCACCAACCGCACAACAAGACTCGTCACACACTGCCCAACGACCCACCCAGCCAAAGGAAACGACGTCTAACCTCGATCTTTCTTGAGGGTCCGCCGACGGAGTCGGTGGATCCTTTTGCTTTCCGGAGCTGATGCCGGGCGGGCCGGTGGCCCGGCTGTCGCGTCGGGTGGGCGCCGGGTTCCACTGCCCGGGGCGGGTGATGCTGTCGCAGGGACGGTGGGTTGCTGGTCAGCCGGGGTTGGGCAGGAGCGCGAGCCGTTCAAGGGCGGCGGTGATCTCGCCGGTCCAGGGCCAGTGCCGGGCGAGGCGGAGAATCCTGCGCCGACCGGTGGTGACGAGCTGGCCGGCTGCGGAGAACAGGCGGAACCGCAAGCGACGCGGTTCCCAGAGCCTCGTCCGGCCGGTCAGGGCGAGCATGGGCATCCAGGCCAGCAGGTCGAGCGCGATTTGGACGATCTCCATCCAGACCCGGTTCTGGGCGGTGTCGTGCAGGGGCAGGTTGCGCAGGCCGGTGGCCCGGGCGGCCCGGATCCGGTCCTCGGCCCGTGCCCGGAGCCGGTGACGCAGCTCGAGCTCGGCGATCGGCCGGCTGGTGGTGTTGGTCGCGAAGCACGTGATCCGCATGCCGTCCGCGTCCGTGATCCTCAACTGGGCGCCGGGATGGGGCCGTTCCTTTCGGACGATGAGCCGCATGCCCTGGGGCCAGCCGTCCAGGAGCTTGCCGGTGAGCTCGGCGACCCAGGCCCCGTCCCGGGTCTCACCGTCGGCCTCGACGGCCGGGGTCCAGGCTGAGGCGGGGACCTTCAGCACGTGTTCGTGGATCGTTTCGGTGACCGTCATGCCGACCGAGTAGGACAGCCATCGGCCCCGCTTCGCGAGCCAGGACACGAAGTCGTGGGTGCCGCCGGCGGAGTCCGTGCGGATCAGCGTCTGCCGTCCTCGTCGGTAGCGCTTGGGTAGTTGGGCCAGGGCGAGTTGGGCGGTGGTGATGTGGTCGGCGGCGGTGTTGGAGCCCGCGTTTCCCGGTCGGAGGAGGGCGGCGACGGGCTCTCCGGTTCCGCCCGGTCCGTGGTCGACGAAGGCCGTCAGCGGGTGATGGCCGTAGGTCTTCTTCGATTGTGGACGGCCCGCCGCTTCCGCCACGGAGCCAGAGCTGCGGATATCGCCTGGTCAAGGCCCGTCTTGCGGACCGTCTCCAGCAGCAGGACCGCACCGGCCTGCGAGACCACCTGCCGACCGTCTCCCTGGACACGGACACGTGGGTACGACGAGATAGGCTCTCTCACCTGGAAAGTGCTCTTTTCCTTGCAGCCAACAGGACCCTCAGCAAGTCCTATCGTTGCAGGTCAAGGGCACTTTCCGTGTTTCTGATCAACTCTTGGACAGCCCGCCTCGTGAAAGCGCGAGGCTAAGCCCGTCACATCCCTGGGCGAGACCGGGCAGCGTAGGCAGCCAGCTCGGCGCGCAAGTCCAGCCCCGATCCGGCTGCGGCCTGGCCCTGACCTCGAACTCGTCAGCGCTGAGGCTGTCGACCCACTCGACTACTGCAGCCGGCGGGGCAGTATGCGGGGCCGCCGTCAGCAGGTCCAAGTCCCGCTTCTCGAACGCCCGGCCGTCGACACCGTTCCTGCTACGCCCAGGCGTAGGCACTGAAGCACCGTTGGGCGGTACTACGGCAACGAGACCGGCAGAAGACACAAAGGTCATACGGGCCTCCCACCAGCTCCCCCACACACCTCCCAAGAACCGACCAAAGAAACCCGAGCACAAGGAAAACGAGGCCTGGATTAGGTTCTGACATTCTGCGTCGTAATACCCCTTTGGAGAACACCACCCCGGAGAGAATCGGTACAGAATCCCCAACACCCCACCAGAAAACAGAAAAATGTAACGCAATGAATGCACCAGAAATGCATGCCGCCTTCTCGGCGAGTTGCATAATCCCTCCGAGAGGTTTCCTGTCACCTCTTTAAAGCATCAAAGATTTCACAAGAGGTCCAGACCACCAATCCCATCACAAAGAGTAGCCGTTACATAATTACTCAATCGATCTTGAGGGCGTTACGCAATGGGTACACATTATGTGCAGGAGAGGTGGCGCACTTGAACACAAGTCAGCTCCACCCTCTCGCCACCAGCTGAGCCGAGAATGTTTCTTGCCTTGACCTGCGTTTTTATCTCTGGGGCGCCGACTGCCCCCACCCCTAATTATGTAACGCCTGGCGAGGCGAGGGTACTGCGGACGCTCCCCTTTAGTCAGCCGGGTAACGCCGCGGAGCGGCGTTACATAACCGCTGCGGAGCAGCGGTGCAACGCTCCGTCACGTAGTGACGGCGCGTCATGTCTCCGGAGGAG